>NZ_JAESIF010000035.1:0-71312 GCF_016757295.1 Streptomyces sp. M2CJ-2
GTGGCGGCGGGCGCGGAGCCGTCCGGTCCGGGGAGCGCGGGCGGTGCGGGCGGCACGGCGGCCCCCGCCGCCGCTGCCGGGGGCGCCTCCGGGTCCTCCACGTCCAGCAGCCGCACGGCGTGCCGGCCGAGCTGGGCGACCAGGGCGCTCGGCAGCCAGGGCTCGCGGGAGCGGCCGTCGACGACGGTGTCCTCGGCGCCGGTGCGCTCCAGGATCCGGTCGAGCGTGGGCCGCTGGGCGGGGTCCTTCCTCAGGCAGTCCCTCACCAGGTCGGCGAGGCCCTCGGGGACCCGGCCGAGGTCGGGTTCCTCCTGGGCGATGCGGAACATCAGGGCGTGCACCCCGCTGTTGGCGGTGCCGAAGGGAAGCTCTCCGGTGGCCGCGTAGGCGAGCACCGAGCCGAGGCAGAAGACGTCGCAGGCGGAGGTGATGCGGTCGCCGCGCACCTGCTCCGGCGCCATGAAGCCGGGCGAACCGACGAGCGCGCCGGTGCGGGTGAGTCCGCCGTCGGTCACGGTCTCCATCGCCCGCGCGATCCCGAAGTCGATGACGCGCGGCCCGTCGATGGTGACGAGCACGTTGGACGGCTTGAGGTCGCGGTGCACGATGCCGGCGGCGTGGATGTCCTTCAGCGCGTGCGCGAGACCGGCGGCGAGGATGCGTACCGAGCGCTCGGGCAGCGCGCCGTGGTCCTGCCCGACCACCTGCTGGAGGCTGGGCCCCGCGACGTACCCGGTGGCGACCCACGGCACCGGGGCCTCGGTGTCCGCGTCCAGCACCGGCGCGGTCCAGGCGCCGCCGACCTGCCGTGCGGCCTGCACCTCCTGGCGGAAACGGGCCCGGAACTCCTCCTGTTGGGCCAGCTCCTCACGGACCAGCTTGACGGCGACGGTGCGTCCCCGGTCGGAACGGGCCAGGTAGACGTGCCCCATCCCGCCGGCCCCGAGCCGGGCGAGCAGCCGGTACGCGCCGATTCTCCCCGGGTGCCGGCCGCCCGGCGCCCCCGTCGCCTCGCCCCCCGGCCCGTGCATCTCCATCGTTGCGCCGCCTTCCCCCCACAGTGAGCAACAGCCCGAGAATAGACCGGGCCGGGGCCGGGGTGACCAGGGCTTCGTCTACGGTTCCGTAACAGGCGGGCCCAGTCCGTCGAGCACGGCGGACAGGCGTTCCAGCGCGTGGACCGCCTGTGCGAACCCCGCCTCACCGAGCACCTTCACCGGTCGTCGGTGAGGGGCTTCCCCGTCGCGACGGCCGTCGACACTCTGTCGCGGAAAGCGGCGGACCGCAGACAGGCCGCCGATGTCGCGCGGCCGGTGCCACGGCCTACCCTCGGCGCCATGACTCCTCAGCCGAACCCCGAGGTCGGGGCCGCCGTGAAGGCCGCCGACCGTGCGCACGTCTTCCACTCCTGGTCCGCGCAGGAGCTCATCGACCCGCTCGCCGTCGCCGGGGCGGAGGGGTCGTACTTCTGGGACTACGACGGCCGCCGCTACCTCGACTTCACCAGCGGCCTCGTCTACACCAACATCGGCTACCAGCACCCGAAGGTCGTCGCCGCGATCCAGGAGCAGGCCGCGCGGATGACGACGTTCGCGCCCGCGTTCGCCGTCGAGGCGCGGTCGGAGGCGGCGCGGCTGATCGCCGAGCGGACGCCGGGGGACCTCGACAAGATCTTCTTCACCAACGGGGGCGCGGACGCCGTCGAGCACGCCGTGCGCATGGCGCGGCTGCACACCGGGCGGCCCAAGGTGCTCTCCGCGTACCGCTCGTACCACGGCGGCACCCAGCAGGCCGTGAACCTCACCGGCGACCCGCGCCGCTGGGCCTCCGACAGCGGCACGGCCGGGGTCGTGCACTTCTGGGCGCCCTTCCTGTACCGCTCCCGCTTCTACGCCGAGACCGAGGAGCAGGAGTGCGCGCGGGCGCTCGAGCACCTGGAGGCGACGATCGCCTTCGAGGGGCCGTCGACGATCGCGGCGATCGTCCTGGAGACCGTTCCGGGCACGGCGGGGATCATGCCGCCGCCGCCCGGCTACCTCGCCGGGGTCCGCGAGCTGTGCGACACGTACGGCATCGTCTTCGTCCTGGACGAGGTCATGGCCGGGTTCGGCCGGACCGGCACGTGGTTCGCGGCGGACCTGTACGACGTCGTGCCGGACCTGATGACCTTCGCGAAGGGCGTGAACTCCGGGTACGTGCCGCTCGGCGGCGTCGCGATCTCCGGGGCGATCGCCGACACGTTCGGGAAGCGGCCGTACCCGGGCGGGCTGACGTACTCCGGGCATCCGCTGGCCTGCGCCGCGGCCGTCGCGACGATCGGCGTCATGGCCGAGGAGGGCGTCGTCGAGAACGCGGCGCGGCTCGGCACGTCGGTCGTCGGACCCGCGCTGCACGAACTCGCGGAGCGGCACCCCAGTGTGGGCGAGGTCCGCGGGGTCGGCATGTTCTGGGCGCTGGAACTGGTGCGGAACCGGGAGACCCGGGAGCCGCTGGTGCCGTACAACGCGACCGGCGAGGCGAACGCCCCCATGGCCGCGTTCGCGGCGGCCGCCAAGGCGGGCGGGCTGTGGCCCTTCGTGAACATGAACCGCACCCATGTGGTGCCGCCGTGCAACACGACCGAGGCCGAGCTGAAGGAGGGCCTGGCGGCCCTGGACTCGGCCCTGTCGGTGGCGGACGAGCACGTGGAGTGACCTGACGCCCGTGCCCGCCGGGGGCCCGCCGGGGATTGCCGGCCCCGGCGGGCACTCGAACAGGCTCGGGAGGGTGAACGCGTAAGGTGGCGGCACCGTGGACAGATGTGTGCACGTCATTCGAACGCGATGAGGGAGACGCCCGACCATGCCCGGCACCAGCGGCAACGGTGCGGTGACCCGCAGCACGCTGCGGCAGCAGATCGCCGACGCGCTCCGTGACGAGGTGCTGGCCGGGCGGCTCCAGCCGGGGCAGGAGTTCACCGTCAAGGAGATCGCCGACCAGTACGGGGTGTCCGCGACCCCGGTGCGGGAGGCGCTGGTCGACCTGTCGGCGCAGGGACTGCTCGACGCCGACCAGCACCGGGGGTTCCGGGTGCACGAGTACTCCGTCGACGACTTCCGCGGCATGATCGAGGCCCGCGGCCTGGTGGTCGACGGGATGTTCCACGCCCTGACCGACCCCGAGGGACGCCTGTCCTCCCTGCGGCCCGAGGAGCCCCCGGTCGCCGCCGCGCTCGCCGGGGTCCGGCGGCGCGGCGAGGAGGCGCAGCGGTCGGCCCTCGCCGGGGACCTCACCGTTCTGATCGGCTACGACCTGCGCTTCTGGCGCGAACTCGGGGCCCTGTTCGGCAACCCCTACCTCACCGCCTTCCTGCACCGGCTCCGGGTGCAGACCTGGGTGTGCGCGGTGCAGCATCTGCGTCGGCTGCCCGATCTACGGGGACGGCTGTGGTCCGAACACACCGATCTGGTCGATTCCCTGTCGCGCCGCGACACCGATTCCGCTCGCGCGATCATCGAGTCGTACAACGCCCACGCCCTGAGCCTCATCGAGCGGCTCCCCCCGGACCGACCGGACCGACCGGACTGACCGGACCGACCGGACTGACCGGACCGACCGGACCGACCGGAGCCCGGGGCGCGGCGCCCGGGGCGCGGCGCCCGCGTCGGCTGTGTTCGTATGGGTAGGGGCCTGCACGAGGGGAGCCGCCCCCGCCCCGCGCCGATACCCTTCTCTTCCCTGACGACCTACGTGTCTTCGACCCTGTGTCTTCGACCTACGTGCTGTGCGAGGAGCCCTCTTGGCCTGTGACCTGTGGCTGGTACCGCTCGTCGACGTGTTGTGCCACACGCCCGACAATCCGTTCGCCGAGGAACTCGCGCAGTACAACAAGGTGCTCGCCGAGGCCGGGCTGCCGCCGGTGCCGGTGTACCAGTACATGCCGGGACTGTCCGGTGAGGTCGCCCCGGTCGCGGGCTTCGACTACGACGCGCTGCACTTCCTGCGGCGCACGTATCTGCTGCAGGTGTCCGGGCTGCCGGTCACACCGGTGGGCGAACTGGGCGGTGACTACGAGCAGTTGCTGGAGATGTTCGAGGCGACGGCCCAGCAGTCGCACCTGGTCTGGCACTACGACCACGCCGGGGCGTACGTCCCCGTGGACTTCCCGACCCCGCTCTCCAGCGACGAACTCCTCGCCGGCGGAGGCCCGTTGGGCTCCTCCCACGCACTGCTGCGGGAACTGGAAGTCGTCGCCCCGGCCCTCGGCATCGACCCCGCGAACCCCCCGGCCACGCCGGATCCCCCGCAGGGACCGACCGAGCTGGAGGAGCCCGCCGTCCCGCCCCCGTACGACCCCAGCCCCTTCGCCCGCGAACGCCACGTCTGGCTCGGCCTGCACGCGGCGGCGACCCGCAGCCTGGCCCAGGGCTCGATGATCGTCTTCAGCTGACCCCCGGGCGGGCACGGGCTCGCCCCGGACGCCCCGGAGACGAGAACGTCCCGGTGCCCCTGGACGGGTCACCGGGACGTCGGGGTGCGGCAGGGCCGGCCCTACAGGAACGAGTTGATCTCGATCGTCTCGTCGCGGCCCGGGCCCACGCCGATCGCGGAGATCGGGGCGCCGGACATCTCCTCCAGGGCCTTGACGTAGGCCTGGGCGTTCTTCGGCAGGTCGGAGAAGGACTTCGCCCCGGTGATGTCCTCGGACCAGCCGGGGAGCATCTCGTAGACCGGCTTCGCGTGGTGGAAGTCCGTCTGGGAGTAGGGGAGCTCCTCGACGCGCCTGCCGTCGATCTCGTAGGCCACGCAGACCGGGATCTGCTCCCAGCCGGTGAGGACGTCGAGCTTGGTGAGGAAGAAGTCGGTCAGGCCGTTCACGCGGGTCGCGTAGCGGGCGATGACCGCGTCGAACCAGCCGCAGCGGCGGTCGCGGCCGGTGGTGACGCCCCGCTCGCCGCCGATGGTGCGCAGCGCCTCGCCGTCCTCGTCGAACAGCTCGGTCGGGAAGGGGCCGGCGCCGACGCGGGTCGTGTACGCCTTGAGGATGCCGATGACCCGGCTGATCTTCGTCGGGCCCACGCCGGCGCCCGTGCAGGCGCCGCCCGCGGTCGGGTTGGACGAGGTGACGAAGGGGTACGTGCCGTGGTCGATGTCGAGCAGGGTGCCCTGGCCGCCCTCGAAGAGGACCACCTTGTCCTGCTCCAGGGCCTCGTTGAGGACCAGGACGGTGTCGGTGACGTAGGGCGCCAGCTTGTCCGCGTAGCCCAGCAGCTCCCCGACCACCTGGTCCACGGCGATCGCGCGCCGGTTGTAGAGCTTGGTGAGCATCTGGTTCTTGACGTCGAGGGCCGCCTCGACCTTCTGGGTGAGGATCGACTCGTCGTACAGGTCCTGGACCCGGATGCCGACGCGGTTGATCTTGTCGGCGTAGGTCGGGCCGATGCCGCGACCGGTCGTCCCGATCTTGCGCTTGCCGAGGAAGCGTTCCGTCACCTTGTCGACGGTCACGTTGTACGGCGTGATGATGTGCGCGTTGCCGCTGATCAGGAGCTTGGACGTGTCGACGCCTCGCTCGTTCAGCCCACTCAGCTCGGAGAGCAGGACGGAGGGGTCGACGACGACGCCGTTGCCGATGACCGGCGTGCAGCCGGGGGACAGGATTCCGGAAGGGAGCAGGTGGAGGGCGTACTTCTGATCACCCACGACTACCGTGTGGCCGGCGTTGTTGCCGCCTTGGTAGCGCACCACGTAGTCGACGGAACCTCCGAGCAGGTCCGTCGCCTTTCCCTTGCCTTCGTCACCCCACTGAGCACCGAGCAGCACAAGTGCGGGCACGCGCGTACACCCCTTCCGGGCGGGGCATGTCCAGGGTCAGGGGCGTACGCGGTGGATCTCCGCCGCGTGCACCGCGACCACCGTTGGCCGCCAACCGTCGGACCGGGTGCCCCGGAATAGACGAAGCCCCTGCGCAAAAGTGCAAAGGGGCTCTTGCACAAAGATGCTACCCGAGGAAGCGAGGCATGGCCGAGGTGGCGACTTCCCCGACGTCCGATCAGCTCCTGGTGGTCATCGATCCGGTCGCCCGCCGCAGGGACGGCGAGTCCGTGCGCATCGCGAAAGACGTGCTCAGCGGGGGTGCGAGCACGAAGGTCTGCCTGCCGGACGGGCCGGAGGAGTTCGCCCGCGCGCTGGCCCGGCTGGGTTCGAGGCGGCCGGTGGTGATCGGCGACGACCGGGCCCTGACACGGGCGGTGGGGGTGCTGCACCGGCAGCGCGAGCTGACCGGCTGCGCGCTGTCCCTGGTGCCGGTCGGCGGCGCGCTGTCCCTCGCCCGGTCGCTGGGGGTGCCCACGGGGACGGTGGCGGCGGCGCGGGCCGTGCTGGACGGCGCCGAGCGGCGGATGGACCTGCTGGTGGACGACAGTGACGGGGTGGTGCTCGGCGCGGTGCGGATCCCGCCGGTCGGGGGTGTGACGCCGGTACGGGAGACGGTCGGCGGGGTGGGGCGCCCCTGGCTGCAGACGTGCCGGTCCCTGGTACGGACCCTGGTGCCGGCCCGGCCGTCCGAGATCGCTCCCGTCACCGAGGCGCATCCCTCCCGGCTGCGGGTGGAGGTCGACGGAGAGACCCTGGTCGACCTGCACCAGCCGGTGGAGGCCGTGTCGGTCGTTTCGGGCGCCTCCGGGGCGGCCAGGGTCGAAGTGCGTCCGGCGTCGGTGGGCGCGGAGGCCTCCCCGCTGCTGGCGGAGGGGCGGGCGGTGACGGTCTCGGGCGCGCACTTCCGCTACCGCGCGGACGCGGTGGTGTCGGGGCCGGTGCGGACCCGGACGTGGGTGGTGCTGGAGGGGGCCCTGGGGCTGACCCTGCCGAAGAGCTGACCGACCGGCTCAGGGGGCCTTGAAATCGGTCGTGTCCAGCACGCAGTCGAACGGCTGGGGAATCGGCAGCTTCTCGCCGAACGGCTTGGAACAGCGAGCCTCGTAACCCTTGGCGGAGGGCATCGAGAAGACCGTGGCCTGCTCCTCCTGCATGTCGAGGAGCAGGTAGACGGGGATACCGGCTCGCCCATAGACCTCGACCTTGTCCGTCAGGTCGTCGTCCCGGGTGGAGGAGGAGGTCAGTTCGGCGACGAAGGAGAGGGCTTCGCCGTCCAGGCGGTTACTGGTCGTCTCGAAGGCACGTTCGGACGCTGCATGGATATCCGGTCCGTACGCGCACTCGTCCCCCGGAAAGACATACAGGAACGGGCCGCAACTGATGGAATGCCCTGCAGGAAGATGCGGCTCCAGTTGTTTGCACACCAGGTGCATCACGCGCTGGTAGTAGCCCTTCGACCACGGCGACACAACGATGTTCCCCCTGATGATCTCGGCCTTGAAGCCGTCGCGCAGGTGCAGCTCGTCGAGAAGGTCCAACAGTTCCTCGAAGTTGCCGGACTCGGTGCCGCTTATCGTCGGTCGCTCTGCCATGACTGTCATGATGCGCCCTCCCTTTGATGCGGACCAGTCGCCACTCAGCGTAGTCGATCATTCACAGAGGCGTGATCGGCTTTCACGCCTCCGCCCCACCCCGCCCGAAGCGTTCCTCACGTTGCGCGCGCCAGCGCGCCATCATCCCCTCGACCTCCTTCTCCACGAACTCGAAGAAGGCCAGGGTCTCCGCCAGTCGGCGGCCCGCCGGGGTGTCGGACCCCAGGCTGGTGACGCCCTCGCGCAGCGCGTCCTCCCAGCGCCGGATGACGGCCTCGCGGTTGGTGAGGGCCTCGTACCACTGGTCGCCGCGGACCCGGTACCGCTCCCGGCGCGAGCCGGGCTCGCGCTCACGGGAGACCATGTGCTGCTGCGCCAGATAGCGCACCGCGCCGGAGACCGCGGCGGGCGAGATCCGCAGCCGCTCCCCCAGTTCGGCGGAGGTCATGACACCGGTGTCGGAGGAGAGCAGCGCGGCGAAGACCCGGGCGGGCATGCGCGGCAGTCCGGCCTCCACCAGCTGCGCCGCGAAGTGCTCGACGAACCGTGAGACGGCCTCCGGATCCCGGTCCGTCACGCTCGGTTCCGCCATGACCCGATCATCTCCCCTGTTCAGACACCGTTCGCCAGTCTAGCCGCCGTTCATACGGTTCCTTAACTTCACAAAATTCTGAAAGAAATGTACGTTCGTCGTCATGACGAAGGCCATCACCGTGTCCGGACTCCACAAGTCGTTCGGTCGCACGCGCGCACTCGACGGCCTCGACCTGGACGTCGAGTCCGGCGAGGTCCACGGCTTCCTGGGCCCGAACGGCTCCGGCAAGTCGACCACCATCCGCGTCCTGCTCGGTCTGCTGCGTGCCGACTCGGGCGCCGCCCGGGTGCTCGGCCTCGATCCGTGGGCGGACGCCGTGGAGCTGCACCGCCGCCTCGCCTATGTCCCCGGCGACGTCGAGCTGTGGCCGGGCCTGACCGGCGGTGAGGCCATCGACCTGCTGGCGCGGCTGCGCGGCGGCCTGGACAGGAAGCGGCGCACCGAGCTCGTCGAGCGCTTCGACCTGGACCCGACCAAGAAGGGCCGCGCCTACTCCAAGGGCAACCGGCAGAAGGTCGCCATCGTCGCCGCGCTCGCCTCCGACGCCGAGCTGCTGCTGCTCGACGAGCCGACCGCGGGCCTGGACCCGCTCATGGAGGTCGTCTTCCAGGACGTCATCGGCGAGGCCAAGGCGGCAGGCAGGACCGTCCTGCTCTCCAGCCACATCCTGGCCCAGGTGGAGAAGCTCGCCGACCGGGTGAGCATCATCCGGCTGGGCCGCACCGTCCAGTCCGGCACCCTCGGCGAGCTGCGCCACCTGACCCGCACCACCATCGAGGCGGAGACCGAGCGACCCGCCACCGGCCTCGCCGGGCTGCCCGGCGTGCACGGCCTGCAGACCCTCGACGAGGCCGGCGGCCGGGTCCGTTTCGCCGTCGACGGCGGCCAGGTCGACGCGGCGGTCCGCAGGCTCACCGAGTTCGGCATCCGCAGCCTCATCAGCCACCCGCCGACCCTGGAGGAGCTGATGCTCCGCCACTACGGCAGCGAGCTCGCCGCCAACGGGCACGACACCGGGCGCGCCGACGGACAGGCCGAACAGGCAGGACAGACCGAACAGGCAGGACAGGGCACGAACGGAGACCCGCGATGACCACCGCGACCGCCGCCCCCGAGGCGCCGGCCCCCGCCGAACCGGTCGCGGGCGGCAACGCGCTGGCCGGGACCCGGACGCTGATCCGCTTCGCCCTGCGCCGGGACCGTGTCCGGCTCCCGGTGTGGATCCTGGCCCTGTTCCTCGGCACGCTCTCCACGGCGAACAGCTTCAAGACGCTGTACAGCAGCCCGGAGGACCGGGCGAACGCCGTCCGGAGCATGGACAGCCCGGCCGGCCTCGCCATGTCCGGCCCCCGCCACTACCTCGACGACTACGGCTTCGGTTCCATGCTGAGCCATCAGATGCTCGGCTTCATGGCCGTCCTGGTCGGCCTCATGAGCGTGCTGATCGTCACCCGGCACACCCGCGCCGAGGAGGAGACCGGCCGCGCCGAGCTGGTGCGCTCGACGGTGGTGGGCCGCCACGCCCACCTCGCCGCCGCCCTGTCCGTCGCGGTCCTGGCCAACCTCGCCCTGGCCCTGCTGCTGGCCTTCGGCCTGGCCGGGACGGGGCTGGAGGACGGCGGCACGGCGGGCTCGCTGCTCTACGGCTTCGCCCACGCCGCCGTCGGTCTCGTCTTCGCCGCCGTCGCCGCGGTCACCGTCCAGTTCACCGCGCACACCCGCGGCGCGTCCGGCATGGCCCTCGCGGTCATCGGCGTCGCCTACGTGCTGCGCGCCGCCGGCGACAGCGGCGCGAACGGCACTCTGTCCTGGCTCTCCCCGATCGGCTGGGTGCAGCGCAGCTACCCGTACGTCGACAACCGCTGGTGGCCGCTGCTGCTCTGCCTGGTGTTCGCGGTGCTGTGCGCGGCGGCGGGTTTCATGCTCTCCACCCGCCGCGACGTGGGCGCGGGCCTGCGTCCGGAGAAGCTGGGCAGCCCCACGGCCTCCGACGCGCTCGCCACACCGCTCGGCCTCGCCCTGCGACTGCACCGCGGCATGCTGATCGGCTTCGGCGCGGGCCTGTTCCTGATGGGCGCGATGTACGGATCGATCCTCGGGGACGCCGAGGAGATGCTGAAGGGCATCGACGAGATCCAGGAGGCCCTGGACCGCATCGGCGGGGCGGGCGTCGCCGAGCCCTTCGCCTCCATGGTCATGGTCGTCCTCACGGTCGTGGCGGCGGTGTACGTCGTCATGGCGGCCCTGCGGCCCCGCTCCGAGGAGACGGCGGGCCGCGCCGAACCCCTCCTCGCCACCGGCCTCTCGCGCACCCGCTGGGTCGGCGGCCACCTGGCCGTGGCCATGGGCGGCGGTACGGTCGTGCTGCTGCTGTCCGGGCTCGGCTTCGGCATCGCGGGCGCGGCCTCGACCGGTGACGGTTCACTGCTCCCGAAGCTGGTGGGGGCGGCCCTCGCGTACGCGCCCGCCCTGTGGGTCACGATCGGCGTGGCCGTGGTGCTCTTCGGCTGGTTCCCCCGGGCGAGCCAGGCGGCCTGGATCGTGCCGGTGTACGCCTTCGTGGTCGGCTACCTCGGCCAGATCCTCCGGTTCCCGGCCTGGATGAACAACCTCTCCCCGTTCGGCCACGTCCCCCGGCTCCCCGCCGCGGACATGGACTGGCTCCCCCTGCTCCTGCTCTCCCTCGTCGCCGCCGGCCTGGTGTGGCTGGGCCTGACGGGCTTCCGACGACGGGACCTGGAGACGAAGTGACCGCGCCGCAGCCCCCTGCCCGGTGGGTACGCGCCTTCTCCGGGCAGGGTGGGCCGGCGCGTGTCGGGGCTGGTCGCGCTGCTCGGCGGCCTCGATGTGGACGATGCCGGGACACGCGCCCACGCCCCGGGGAGGACACACCATCCCAAAACCGTGAGCACTTTGGCGAAAACCGTCCCGATCCTGCTCATTTGAGCGCTTAAGTGACACATGGCCGTCGACTGCTCAAGGTTTTCGGCACGACACCCGTCTCCGGCCCCGGGGCGCAGGAACCGCGAAGATCCCCCACACCACCCGGCGGGACACCGTTCATCGCACGAACGCGATCCCTTCGGGGGTGTACGCGCAAGACGCAGGAAGTGCGGTTTCCAGTCACCCGAGCACCCTTCGGAGGCTCAACCGCTCGCCCCGTTTCGGTGACCCACGTCACATCCAACTCCTGTCAGCAATCGGGTCGCCATCTCGTCCAAGGGGCACGCGAACGAGACAGGAGCATCGCCATGAAGCACCGCATCGTCGTCCTCGGCGCCGGATACGCCGGGGCCTACGCCGCCGGAAACCTGGCCCGCCGGCTCTCCCCCGCCGACGCCGAGATCACCGTCGTCAACGCCGTGCCCGACTTCGTCGAGCGGATGCGGCTCCACCAGCTCGCGGTCGGCCAGGACTTCGCGGTCCGCAAGCTCGCCGACGTGTTCGCGGGCACCGGGGTGCGGCTGCGTCTGGCGCGCGTCACCGGCGTCGACCCCGAGCGCAGGACCGTCGCCGTGACCGGTGAGGACGGCGAGGGCGAGCTCGCGTACGACACGCTCCTCTACGCGCTCGGCAGCTCCGTCGCCGACCATGGTGTCCCCGGCGTGGCCGAGTACGCCTTCGACGTGACCGGCCGGTCCTCGGCGCTGCGTCTGCGCGAGCGCATGGCCGGCCTGGGCGCGGGCGGCACCGTGCTGGTCGTCGGTGAGGGGCTGACCGGCATCGAGACCGCCACCGAGTTCGCCGAGTCCCGGCCCGACCTCTCGGTCGCGCTCGCCGCCCGCGGTGAGCTGGGCGCCTGGCTCTCCCCGAAGGCCCGCCGCCACCTGCGCCAGGCCTTCGACCGGCTCGGCATCACCGTCCACGAGCACACCGGCATCGAAGCCGTCGAGCCGACCCGGGCGATCGCCGCCGACGGTACGTCCATCCCGGCCGACGTGACCGTGTGGTCGGCCGGGTTCGCCGTGCACCCCATCGCCGCCGCCGGCGGCCTGGAGGTCGCCGAGACCGGCCAGATCGTCGTCGACCGCACCATGCGCTCGGTCTCGCACCCGGACGTCTACGCCGCCGGTGACTGCGCCTACGCGATCGGCGAGAACGGCCGGCCGCTGCCGATGTCCTGCGCCTCGGCCGGCTTCACCAACATGCAGGCGACCGCCTCGATCATCGCGCGCCTGACCGGCAGCGGGGTTTCGACCACCGGGCTGAAGTACTACGGCAACCACATCAGCCTCGGGCGGCGGGACGCGATCGTCCAGATGGTGGACGGAGACGTTCGGTCGAAGTCCTGGTACCTGGGCGGCCGGACCGCCGCGTGGTTCAAGGCGGGCGTGCTCAAGGGGTCCGGGTGGAGCATCGCCCACCCGACCTTCGGCATGCCGAAGCGCAAGCGCCGCCTGACCACCGCACCGGACCGGTCCGGTGCGCGGGCCGCCGCCTAGGCTGCTCCGCATGGACAGCGCAGCCATCGATCGCTTCGAGGCCGGCCGGGGCCGGCTGGCCTCGCTCGCGTACCGTCTGCTCGGCTCGGCGGCCGACGCCGAGGACGCCGTGCAGGACGCGTTCCTGCGCTGGCAGGCCGCGGACCGCGAACGCATCGAGGTGCCGGAGGCGTGGCTGACCAAGGTCGTCACCCATCTCTGCCTCGACCGGCTCCGCTCGGCGCAGGCGCGCCACGAGCGAGCGGCCGGTGCCTGGCTGCCCGAGCCGCTCCTCGAGGGTGACCCGATGCTCGGCCCGGCCGACACCTTCGAGCAGCGCGAATCGGTGTCCTTGGCCGTACTGCTCCTCATGGAGCGCCTCTCGCCGGTCGAACGGGCCGCTTACGTCCTGCGTGAGGCCTTCTCGTACCCCCATGCCGAGATCGCCCGGATCCTCGACATCACCGAGTCCGCGAGCCAGCAGCACGTCCACCGGGCCCGACGCCGGGTCACCGCCGAACGCCGCCGCGGCGACGAGGTGGACCTCGCGTCCGCGCGCCGGGTCGTCGAGGAGTTCCTCGCCGCCGCCACGTCGGGGCGCACCGAACGGCTGGTGGAACTGCTCACCGAAGACGCGACCATGGTCTCGGACGGCGCCGGACTGGCCAGGCGGCTGCTGCGGTACGAGACGCGCGAGCGGGTCGCCTCCTTCGTGCGGGCCGGCTTCAAGCCCACGCCGGCGAAGCGGCGGCTGGCCGGCGGCTCGCCTGCGATCCACATCGCGCTGGTCAACGGCTCCCCGGCCGTCCTCGCCGTGGTCGACGGCCGGGTGGTGGGCGCCGTGGCGTTCGACGTCGGCGACGGCAAGGTCGCGTCCCTGTGCGGCATCGCCGCCGCGGACCGGCTCGCGCGCCTCGACGAGGCCTGGCGGCAGCACGAACCCGACGCACCGGTCATCAGCGCATGGTGACCGGAGCCACCGGAATCCAGTGACCTGAGTCGGAGCCGGGACGGCGCCCCTTCGGCCCCCGCGCCGCACAACGGCACGGCGGCCGAAGCACGTCGGTCTCCCGAACCGGACTCGGCCATGCCGTTCGGATCCCGATGGCCATCTGTCGCTCGAAGTCACACCCGGTGCCCCGTCCGCCCAGGGATGGCGCGGTTCGAGGCGGCGGGCTCAGACCTCGACCGCCAGCCCCTCCAGCCCCCGGATCACGAAGTTCGGCTTGCGCTTCGGCTCCTTGGCCAGGCCCAGCATCGGGGCCTGCTCCAGCAACGCCGTCATGGACGCAGCGAGTTCGATACGGGCCAGGGGTGCGCCGATGCAGTAGTGGATGCCGGCGCTGAAGGAGATGTGCGGGTTGTCCGCGCGGGTGAGGTCCAGACGGGTGGGGTCGGCGAACACGGCCGGGTCGTGGTTGGCGGAGCCGAAGAGCATGGCGATCTCCGCACCCCGGGGGATCACCGTGCCGTCGATCTCGATGTCGTCCAGGACCCAGCGTTCGAAGAGCTGGAGCGGAGTGTCGTAGCGCATCAGCTCCTCCACTGCCGTGGTGACCAGGGAGTGGTCCGCACGGAGGGCGGCCAGCTGGTCCGGGTTCCGGAACAGCGCCCACCAGCCGTTGACCGTGGAGTTCACCGTCGCCTCGTGGCCCGCGTTCAGCAGCAGCACGCAGGTGGAGATCATCTCCTGCTCGGTGAGCCGGTCGTCGTCCTCGTCGTGGGCCGCGATCAGCCCCGAGATCAGGTCGTCGCCGGGCTTCTCGCGACGCTCGGCGATCAGCTCGCGGAGGTACTCCGAGAACTCGACCGACGCCCTGACGGCCTTCGCCGCCGAATCCCCCGACGGGTTCAGCTCGTACATCCCGCAGATGTCCGCCGACCAGGGGCGCAGCGGGGCCCGGTCGGACTCCGGGATGCCCAGCATCTCGGCGATCACCGCGACCGGCAGCGGTTCGGCGACGTCCGTCAGCAGGTCACCGCCGCCGGCGTCGACCAGCGCGGCCACCAGGTCCGCCGCCAGCCCCTCGACGTACGGCTTGAGCCGCTCCACCGTGCGCGGGGTGAACGCCTTCGACACCAGGCGTCGGATCCGGGTGTGGTCCGGCGGCTCCAGGTCGAGCATGCCGTGGTCGTTGAGGGTGTGGAACGGCTCCTGCTCCGGCGGAGGGGCCGTCCGGCCGAACTCCTCGTGGGTGAAGCGGTGCTGGTACGTCCGCCCCAGCCGCCGGTCGCGCAGCAGCGCCGAGACGTCCGCGTGGTGCGGCACCAGCCACTGGTTCGTCGGCTCGAACCAGTGCACCCGCCCCCGTTCCCGCAGCTCGGCATAGCCGGCATACGGATCGGCGACGAACGCCGGGTCCCAGGGGTCGAACGCGAGGTCGGTTTCAGCCGTCATGCCCGGACCATAAGCCGCCGACCGGCCCTGTGCCCAGAGCCGCCCTCGAAGCGGCTTCCCCTGACTGCGGTACGGGGCCCGCCGCAGCCGGCGGGCGGATCAGCCGCCGGCCAGGGTCATGAGGAACCGGGTTTCCGCGTCGTCCCGTCCCGCACACACTCCGGGGACCGCGATGAGGGCGGACAGGGCCCCGCACCAACCCAGCACGCGCTCAGGAGACATGCCGGGAACCAGCGCCGCCAGCCTCGCGACCCTCCGCTCCAGCACGGCCGGATCCGCAACCCCGTCGAGCACCCAGTCCACGGCGTCGAAGTCCGGGTCGCCCCACGCCGGCCTCGGGTCGATCGCCACCATGCGGGCGCCCGGACCGGACAGCACGTTGGCCGGATGGAGATCACCGTGCACGAGTGCCACGGGTCCGCCGGCGGCAAGTTCCAGGGCGCTCGCGCGGGCCCGTCCCAGCACCGCAGAGACATCCAGGCCGTTCACGCGGGTCGCCGTCAGCCTGCGGTCGACCAAGTCGAACAGAAAGCCGATCCGGTGCGTAAGCGGCCGCACCACCGAGTACTCCCCCGGCCCAGGGGGCGAGACCCGCAGGTCGCGCAGCAGGGCCGCGACCTCGGGCAGGTTCCAAGCCGACTGCCGCACGGGCACTCCCGGTTCCACGTCCTCCAGCAACAGGGCCCCGGCGACCGCGTCTTCTGCCAGCAGCGTGACGACCGACGGCGTCCCTGCCCAGGCCCGCAGTGCTTCGGCCTCCTCGCGGGCAAGCGCGGACTCCGGCGTGAGCTTCAGCCACACCGAGGCACCGGCGTCACGTCTCACGCAGCGGAACACCCGCGAGGTGCCTCCGCCACCCGCCGCGACCGGTTCCAGATCCCAACGAGCAGCGAGTTCCCTGACGAGATCGGGCAACTCGTCACACCAACGGAGCACTTCGGCTCCGAACCGAACAGCGAGCCGGTCCCGGACCTCTGGAGTGACGTGGGCCAATTCCCTCGGCACATCCCCCGCAGGTGACTGACCGAGCGGGTTCACGCCCCTGGCCGAGGGTGTCGCTTCACGGACTCGACGAAGGCGGTGAAGGAGCCGGCGGGGACGAAGAGGGTGGCGCGGGCGGGGGCCTTGGAGTCGCGTATGGCTATGCGGGGGTGCACCTCCGCGATCTCGACACAGGTGTTGCCTTCACCGCCGCCGGAGTAGGTGGACTTCCGCCAGTTCATCAAAGCTCCTTCGTCAAGCGGTGAACGAAGTCCCGTGACTCCGAGGGGTTCAGCGACGACTTCTTCACTGTGCAGAAAAGCGTTCGGAGCCGATCCAAGTGGGCTGCCGCATCGATGAACAGGGTGCCCGTGGGTGCGTCGAGGAGCCCCGTGTCCAACTTGGGCACCGGCCCACCCAGGTACATCATCGATGCGTCAGCACCAGCGAAGCCGTCCCGGTCGACCGGGACGATCCGCACGGCGGCGTGGCCCTCTTCGATCTCGTCCAGGATGAGCCGAAGCTGAGACACGGCCGTCTGGCGGTCGGCCACACGAATACGCAGGGCGAACTCGTGAATCACCGTCTCGTACGGGGTCGGCCTGTCACCCTCGATCGCCTTGCGCCGTCTCATCCTGTGCTCCACGCGCGGCGCCAGTTCACTCTCGGGCAGATCAGGGCGCATGTACCTGAAGACCGCCCGAGCGTAGTCCGGGGTCTGGAGAAGCCCGGGAACGTGCGTGATCACAACCTCCCGCAGGAAGGTCGCATGATGTTCCACCTCGGCCACATCCATGTTCACCTGCGGCAGGACTCCTCGGTAGTCGTCCCACCAGCCGTGTGACCGCTCACTGGCCAAGGACGCCAGAGCGTCGATGAACGCCTCGTCCCCGCAGCCGTAATGAGCTGCCAGCCGGCGAACGCGCTCCGCGCTGACGCCTGAGATGCCCAACTCCACCTGACTCATCTGCGCCGAAGTCGAGTTCAGGAACGCCGCCACCTCGCGCGCCTTCATGCCCGTCGCCTCGCGCAGCTTGCGCAACTCAGTCCCCAGCCGCACCTGCCGAGCGGTGGGATTACTTCTCGGCGCCATACGTTCTCCGTCCCCAACACCTCTGCGTACGTGCCACGTTCGAGTGTCGAATTATGGCAACAGCTTGCGAGAGGAGAAATTACTCCTCTACCGTCAGTGACGCGACGCACACGCTGTGAAACACCGGGGCACCGGAAGTGCACCGCTTCGTCCTGTCATGACGGCTGCGGCAATGACACCGCCCGGTGGCTGCGACGCCCCTCACCTCACCGAACGGAGTCGACGCATGCCCGAAGACGAGCCCTGGGAGTACTCCCTGTACATCCCGAACGACCCGCGTGCCGTCACCATCAGTCGCCGCACCCTCCGCCTCATCCTCACGATGCACGGCCTGATCCGCCTGGTCGACGTCGCCGAACTGCTGGCGACGGAGCTGATCACCAACGCCGTGCTGCACACCAAGGGGCCCGCCGCGCTGCGGGTGCGCTGGTCGGTCGGCGTGCTGCGGATCGGTGCGTGGGACGCGGACCCCGAACCGCCGCTCGCTCCCGTCGGGTTGAGCGGCAACGGCACCGACGAGGACGGTCGAGGGCTCGCCCTCGTCAGGGCCTGCTCCGACCTGTGGGGCTGGCATCCGCTCTCCCGGTTCGGCAACCGGGGCAAGTACGTGTGGTGCGAGCTCTCCGGTCAGCCCGGTCAGCCCGGTGTCACCAGCCGGGCCTCGTAGGCGAAGACGGCTGCCTGGGTGCGGTCGCGGAGGCCCAACTTCACCAGGATGCGGCTCACATGGGTCTTGATCGTCGACTCGGCGACCACCAGCCGCCCGGCGATCTCCGAGTTCGACAGGCCCTGCGCGATGAGCACCAGGACCTCCGTCTCCCGCTCGGTCAGGTCGCCGTACGCCGCGTGCGCGGACGGCATCAGGCGCGGGGCCTCGGACAGTTTGGAGAACTCAGTGATCAGCCGTTTGGTCACCGTGGGGGCGAGCAGCGCCTCTCCGGACGCGACGATCCTTACCCCGTCGGCGAGTTGGCGGGCCGAGGCGTCCTTGAGGAGGAAGCCCGAAGCGCCCGCGCGCAGCGCCTGGTAGACGTACTCGTCGAGGTCGAAGGTGGTCAGCACCAGCACCTTCGCGGCGCCGTCGGCGGCGACGATCTCGCGGGTCGCCTCGATGCCGTTCAGCTCGGGCATGCGGATGTCCATCAGGACGACGTCGGGGGCGAGTTCGCGAACCCGCTCCACCGCCTCCCGGCCGTTGACGGCCTCACCGACGACCTCGATGCCCGGCATCGCGTTCAGCAGGACCGAGAAGCCCTCGCGCACCATCATCTGGTCGTCCGCGATCAGGACGCGGATGGTGCGGTCGTCGTCGTTCATGCGTCACCTTCGTTCGCCGAGGCGACCGGCAGGAACACCGCGACCTCGTAGCCGCCGTCGTCGGTCGGACCGGCCGTCATCTCGCCGTTCAGCATGGTGACCCGCTCGCGCATGCCGGTGACGCCGTGCCCGGCGCCGGGCGAGGGCTTCACCAGGTTCGGTGCGGGGACCGGACCGTTGACTATGCGCAGGCCGAGGCCGCCGAGGACGTACCCGATCTCGACCCGGGCACTCGCTCCGGGCGCGTGCCGCAGGCTGTTGCTCAGGGCCTCCTGCACGATCCGGTACGCCGACAGCTCCACGCCCTGCGGCAGCTCGCGCACCGCGCCGGTCACCACCTTCTCCACGTCCAGACCGGTGTCCCGCACATTGGCGAGCAGGGCGTCCAGGTCGGCGAGGGTGGGCTGCGGGGCGTCGGGAGCTGTGTAGTCATCGGCCTCCTCGGCTCGGACCACGCCGAGGACCCGGCGCAGTTCGGTGAGTGCGGCCACCGCGTTCTCCCGGATGGTGGCGAAGGCGCGCTCCAGCTCGGGCGGCGGGTTCTCCACCCGGTAGGGGGCGGCCTCGGCCTGGATGGCGACCACCGACATGTGGTGCGCGACCACGTCGTGCAGCTCGCGGGCGATCGTGGTGCGCTCCTCGAGGAGCGTGCGCCGGGAGCGTTCGTGCGCGGTGACCGTCTGCTGGGCGGTCACCTCCTCCTCGGCCGAACGCCGGATGTGCCAGACGGCCACGCACAGCAGGATCAGCGCGGAGTAGACCAGCACGGGGGCGGTGTTGGTGCTGTGATAGTACGGCCCGACCGGACCGGCCGGGCCGAACAGGGCCTCGGCCAGGCCCCCGTACAGGGCAGTGAGCACCCACATCCAGGCGGTGGTGCGGGGCCTGGTGCGCAGCGCGACGACGGTCAGCACCGTGAGGTGGCAGACGATGGCGCCGGGCGACCACGGCCAGTCGCCCCAGGTGCCGCCGAACAGGGCGGAGACGACGGTGGCCCCCATGGACAGCCAGAACGCGCCGACCGGCCGGACGAGGGTCATCAGGACCGGGATCCCGGCGAGCAGACCGAGGATCACGCCGAAGGGACCGCCGGCGACGCTGAACGCCAGGAGGGCGAGCGCGACGATCAGGGCGTGCGGCGCCCAGCCCGCGTGTTCCCGCAGGCGGCCGGGCAGCAGCCGTACCAGGCGGCCGTTCGTCTCGCGGCGCGGGAGGGGGCGGTAGGCGAACGCGTCGTGGATCAGGTCCTGGCGCAGCCCGCGCAGGACGTTCCGGGCCAGCCGGTACTCCGGGCTGCGTTTCTTGGTCCCGTCCCCGGACGGCGGGGCCGCGGGGTGGGTGTGGGTGGTCTCGGTCACGATGCCACGTTAGGCCGGTCGGGGGACCGTCGTCGTCCCCGGTGAGAGGGGTTCCGGGGCATCCGTCTCAAGTACTACGAGGCGGCACCGGACGTCGCGACGGGTACGACCGGGCACCCAGTGGCCCGGTTCACCAGGCGAGTTGGGCGATCTCCTCCGCCACCACCGCGCAGGCGTCCGCCGCCGGGTCGATCAGCGGGAAGTGACCGGCGTCCGCCAGCAGCGTCAGTCCGACCACCTCACCGGCCTTCGCCGCCGCTTCCGCGTAGGACTCGGCGACCGCCTGCGGGACGTCGCTGTCGTCCCGGCCCTGGACGAGGACCGTGGCGATACCGGTGGGCAGCAGCAGCGCCGGGTCCGCGTACGGCTGGCGCTCCGCGAACCCCTCTTCACCGCCGAGGAGTTGGCGGGTCGCGCCGCCGCAGACGTCCAGCTTGTCGGCGACCGCGAGGTCGGCTATCGGGGCGAGCGCGACAACTCCGCGCAGCGGGGCGGGACGGTCGGTGCGCCAGGGACTGTCGGCGGGCAGGACGTGCCGGGCGGCGGCCCACAGCGCCAGATGGCCGCCGGCCGAGTGGCCGGTGAGCACCATGCGGCGCGGGTCGGCCGCCGGCAGGTGCCGGCGGGCCAGCTCGGGCAGCGCGTCCAGCGCCGCGCAGACGTCGTCGAAGGTGTCGGGCCACCGCCCCGCGACCGGGTCACCGCCGCCGGACTCCCCCGCACCGCGCCGGTATTCGACGCTCGCCACGGCGAAACCCCGGCGGGCCAGGAACGCGGCGAACGGGCTGATGTGGCGACGGTCGTAGGGGGCGCGCCAGGCGCCACCGTGCAGGACGACGACAACCGGAGCGGGTCCGCCCTCGCCGCGCGGCGCGTAGAAGTCGATCAGCTGGTCCGGGTGGTCGCCGTAGACCGCGGTGGCGTCGGGTTCGACGGGCGGGTGGGAGAAGGCCGACTCCTCCTCGGCGGCGGCCCGGGCGGCTGCGGAGTCGTCCGACATGCTCCAACCTCTCAGCGATGAAACGTACTTGGCGGACGAGAGAAGACTTCGGCCGTTGGCCGGGACGGTATCAGCCCGACGACAGGCATGGACATGGGGATATCACGCTCGGTGAACACCCTGCGGAGTGGTTCGGCAGCACACCGTGCCGTACCGATCTCCGCCCGCACCCACACCCGCACCGCGCGGGCACCGTCCCGGCCGGGCCGTCGCCTAGGTTCCGGTCTCCGCCAGGACGTCCGCCAGGACCCGCGCCGCCCGCTCCACGTCCGCGAAGCCGACGTACAGCGGGGTGAAGCCGAAGCGGAGCACGTCCGGTCGGCGGAAGTCGCCGACGACCCCGCGCTCGATCAGCCGCTTCATCACGTCATCGGCGTCCGGGCAGCGCAGGGCGATCTGGCTGCCCCGCTCCCGGTGCGCACGCGGGGTCACGCACGCGACCCTGCCCTCGGGGACGTACGCCTCGACGCACTCCAGGAAGAAGTCCGTCAGCGCGAGGGACTTGGCCCGCACCGCCTTGACCGTGACGCCGTCCCAGACCTCCAGTGCTGCCTCCAGGGCGAGCATGGAGAGGATGTCCGGGGTGCCGACCCGCCCGCGCAGCGCGCCCGGCGCCGGTTCGTAGTCCGGGCGCATCCCGAAGGGATCCGCGTGGGAGTTCCAGCCGGGCAGCGGGGAGTCGAAGAGGTGCTGCAGGTCCTCGCGCACGTAGAGGAACGCCGGGGAACCGGGTCCGCCGTTCAGGTACTTGTAGGTGCAGCCGACCGCCAGGTCCACGCCATGCGCGTCCAGTCCGACCGGCAGCGCGCCCGCGCTGTGGCACAGGTCCCAGACGACGTACGCCCCCGCCATGTGCACGGTGGCCGTGAGCGAGGGGAGGTCGTGCAGCCGGCCGGTGCGGTAGTCGACGTGGTTGAGCAGTACGGCGGCGGTACGGGGGCCGAGCGCGCCCGCCACCTCGGACGGCGGTGCCGGGCGCAGGGTGCAGCCGGTCATCCGGGCCGCCGACTCGGCGATGTAGCCGTCCGTGGGGAACGTGGTCGCGTCGACCACGATCTCGTTCCGCCCCGGATCCGTCCGCCGCGCCATCCGCACGGCGGCCACCAGCGCCTTGAACACGTTGACGCTGGTGGAGTCGCCGACCACGATCTGCCCGGCCGCCGCGCCGACCAGCGGCGCGATGCGGTCGCCGATCCGCTCGGGCGCCGTCCACCAGCCTTCTTCCGTCCAGGACCGGATGCGCAGCTCGCCCCACTCCCGGCGGACCACGTCCTCGATCCGGCCGGGGACGGCGGCGGGCAGCGCGCCCAGCGAGTTGCCGTCGAGGTAAACGGTGTCGCCGCCCTCCTCCAGCACGAACTCCACGCGTTTGACGGCCAGTTCGTCAGCCGCGTCCAATTTCTCCGCTTTCGTGACCAGTTCAGACATGGGATCGCGCCGTCCACAGCTCGGGGAACACGTTCTTCTGCGCCCGCTTCTCCAGCCAGGCCACCCCGGCGGAGCCTCCGGTGCCCGCCTTGGCGCCCATCGCGCGGCGGGTGGCGACCAGGTGGTCGTTGCGCCAGCGCCACACCAGCTCGGCGACATCGGTCAGCGCCTCGCCGAGGCGGGCCACCTCGTCCCGCTCGTCACCCGCGTAGACGGCCGCCCAGACCGACTCCACCTCCGGCGACGGCTCGTACCGCCGGGACACGTCACGCCGCAGCACGCCCTCGGGGATCGCGTGCCCGCGCCGCGCGAGCAGCCGCAGCACCTCGTCGTACAGGCTCGGCTCGTGCAGCGCCTTCTCCAGCTCGGCGTGCGCCCGGGGCGCGCCCCGGTGCGGGACCAGCATGGACGCGGACTTGTCGCCGAGCAGGAACTCCAGGCGCCGGTACATCGCCGACTGGAAGCCGGAGCCCTCGCCGAGCGCGCCGCGGTAGGCGTTGAACTGGGCGGGAGTGAGCTGTCCGAGTGGTTTCCAGGAGGCGTTCAGCGCCTCCAGCTCCCGCACGGACCGCTTCAGCGCGTCGATCGCGGTCGGTACGTCGTCGCCCCGCAGCGCGTTCGCCGCCGTCTCCCACTCGTGCACGATGACGGTGAACCACAGCTCCATCACCTGGGTCGTGACCAGGAAGACCATCTCTCCGGGATCGTCGGAGAGGGTGTGCTGGAGGTGGGTGAGGACGTCCGCCCTGACGTAGTCCTCGTAGGGGGTCGTGCCCTCGAAGTCGAGATGCGGGGTCTCCGGCTCAAAAGCCTCGTGGGACATCGCTGTCTCCTGAAATGTACTCCGGGTAGCGGTCCGCCCCTGCCGTTACCGACACGGGGGCCCCGGTCCCCACGGTGCATCTTCCGTAATGGTCCCCCACCACCGCAAGATCTGCCCGGTGCGAACCTCACCGGGCCTGCCGGGGGTCCGATTCCCTGAGACGATCGGGTCATGGGCCGCGGAATGCGCAACGGTCGCAAGGAGTCGGACGGTCGCGAAGAGCCGACGGAAAGGGGGCGGCGGCTGCGCCGGCTGCCCGCCGCGATCATCGTGGCCGCGCTCGTCCTCAGCTTCTTCACCCGGGGGAGCCTCAACACGTTCCCCTTGCTCGTGGCCGCCCCGGTAGTGGCCGCGCCCCTTCTTTCCCTGCGCGGGACGATCGCCACCGGCGCGGCGGCGAACCTCGTGGGGCTCGGCCTCGTGCTCCTGAAGAGAGAGCCGACCGCCGACGAACTCGTCCCGTTCAGCAGCCTGGTCGTTCTCACCGTCATCGCAGCGTTCCTCAACGTGCTGCTGGCCCGCGACCGGGCGGAATTGAGAACGAGCCGCGAGGTGGCGGCCGTGCTGCAGCGGGCGGTGCTCCCGGACCTGCCCGACCGGGTGGGACGGCTGGCCGTGGCCACCCGGTACGAGGTCGCCCACAAGGAGGCGGCCATCGGCGGTGACCTCTTCGCGATCCACGAGACGCCCCACGGCATCCGGATGCTCATCGCCGATGTGCGCGGCAAGGGGATCGAGGCGGCCCGTACGGTCAACGCCCTGCTCGGCTCGTTCCATGAGGCCAGCGACCACCGACCGGATCTGCCGGGCGTCGTCCGGCAGCTGGAGGGCCGGATGCAGGCAGGCCTCAGACACGCGAGTGGAGCGGAAGCCGAGTCGTTCGCCACGGCCGTCCTCGCGGAGCTTCCCCCCGACTACTCCGTGCTCCGCGTCGCCAACCGGGGCCACGAAGCGCCCCTGCTGGTCCACGACGGCAAGGCGATCCCACTGGAACCGACCACACCGGCCCTGCCACTGGGCCTTGACGTCCTCGCCGTCGACGACGAGGTCCCGGTCGACCTGTTCGACCTGCCCGTCGGGGCCACGCTGGTGCTGTACACCGACGGCATCAACGAAGCCCGCGACGCGGACGGAGTCTTCTTCGACCCCGTTCCGGTGCTGTCCCGGCCTCTCCCGCCCGACCCGGACGCGGTCCTCGGCACCGTCCTCGACGCCGCCCTCCGGCACGCTGGGGGACATCTGCAGGACGACGCCGCCCTCTTCGCCGTCACCCTGGACCCGCCCGCGCCGACCGCCTCGGACACGTCGGGCGCCATCGCCCTGGACGCGCCCGGCTCCACCGCACGGCCCCGGAAGGACGTCTCGCCGTAGGTGGCAGACTGGCGGCATGACCACTCAGAAGAACCTGCTCGGCGGCCCGGACCCCACGCATCTGCCGGAGAACGAGGAGGCGTACCGCCTGCTCGCCGAGGACTCCCTGCCGCCGGCCGAGGTGGTGGCGAAGTTCCCCACCTTCTCGCTGGCCTGGGCCATGCTCGCCGACGACGCCTTCGAGGCGGGGCGAGTGGTGGAGTCGTACGCGTACGCCCGAACGGGTTACCACCGGGGGCTCGACGCGCTGCGCCGGTCCGGCTGGAAGGGCCACGGCCCGATCCCGTGGAGCCACCGCGCCAACCGCGGCTTCCTGCGCTGCCTCGCCGCCCTCGCCCGCGCCGCCGAAGCGATCGACGAGAAGGACGAGGCGGAGCGGTGCCGCCAGTTCCTCCAGGACAGCAGCGCCGAGGCGTACGAGGAGCTGAAGCGGGCTTAGAGTTCCGGGCTCCCGGGGCTCTCAGGTTCCGGGCTCCCGGGGCCCGGGCGGCGGTGGTGTTTCACGTGAAACACCACCTTTCCGCCCCATCTCGGGTGCGAGTTCGGTCTCGGGTTCCAGCGGGGGCACGGCCACGCTGCCGTGGGTGTGGCATTCCGGGCGCCGACAGCCCGGCGCAGGACGCCGTACGGTCGCGAAGGCGAGGGCCGAGCCGACCACCAGGACCCCGGCGCACAGCACCATCGCCTGCCGGAACGCGTCGTTGAAGGCGTCCGGCTCCCGGTACGCCTCCGGCCCCATCCCGACCAGCAGCGGCAGCGCGGCCACCGCCACCAGGCCGGCCGCGCGGGCCGCCGCGTTGTTGATGCCGCTGGCCAGGCCCGCCCGCGCGGTGTCCACGGCGGCCAGGACGGTCGCGGTCAGCGGCGCCACCAGGGTGACCATGCCGAGGCCCAGCACCAGCAGCGCCGGCAGCACATCGGTGAGGTACGAGGCGCCCGGCCCCACCCGCGTCATCAGCAGCATCCCGGTGGCACACAGCAGCGGTCCGACGGTGAGCGGGATGCGCGGCCCGATGCGCTCGCCGAGTTCGCCGGAGCGGGCGGAGAGCAGCAGCATCATCGCGGTCGTGGGCAGCAGGGCCGTACCGGCGGCGAGCGCGGACCAGCCGACGGCGACCTGGAGCTGGAGCGCGGCGAGGAAGAAGAAGCCGCCGAAGGCCGCGTACACGCACAGCGTGACGACGTTGACCGCCGTGAACTGGCGGGAGGCGAAGATGTCCAGCGGCATCATCGGGTGTTCGCGGTGTTTCTCGACGGCCACGAAGGCGACGGCGGCGGCCAGTCCGGCGACGGCGGCGAACGCGACCACGAGGGAGCCCTCACCGGCCTCGATCAGCGCGTACGTCACCAGGGCCAGGGCGAGCGCGCCGAGGACCGCGCCGAGCACGTCGAAGCGGCCGGTGGCCTGCTGCCCGCCGTCCGACTCCGGTACGTGGCGTACGGCGATCGGGGCGCACACCACGGCCAGCGGCACATTGATCAGGAATACCCAGCGCCAGCCCGGCCCGTCCACCAGCCAGCCTCCGAGGAACGGACCGACCGCCGCGCCGATCCCGCCGAAGCCGGACCACAGGCCCACCGCCCGGCCCCGGTCGTCGGGGTGGAAGGACGCCTGGATCAGGGCGAGCGAGCCGGGCGTGAGCAGCGCGCCGCCGACGCCCTGCAGTGCGCGGGCGGCGATCAGCACACCGGCGTTCGGGGCGATACCGCACAGCAGGGAGGCCGTCGCGAACCACAGCACCCCGACGACGAACACCTTCCGGCGGCCGAACCGGTCCCCCAGCGCACCGCCCAGCAGGATCAGCCCGGCCAGCGTGGCCATGTACGCGTTGACCGTCCACTGCAGGGCGGCGAGGCTCGTGTCGAGGTCGCGGCCGATGCGCGGAAGGGCGACGTTGACGACGGTGGAGTCCAGCAGGGCCATGCTGGAACCGAGCACCGTGGTCAGCAGGATCCACTTGCCCTGCGGGGAGGCCAGCCGGACATCGGGCATACGGGGAGCATACGGAAGAGCCCGGCACCTGAGCAGGTGCCGGGCTCGACGCGTACGAGCGGGTTACTTGATCCGGGTGCCCGTGGAGCGCAGGTTCCGGCAGGCCTCGACGATGCGGGCGGACATCGACGCCTCGGCCAGCTTGCCCCAGGTGCGCGGGTCGTAGGTCTTCTTGGAGCCGACCTCGCCGTCGACCTTCAGGACACCGTCGTAGTTCTTGAACATGTGGTCGGCGACCGGACGCGTGAAGGCGTACTGCGTGTCCGTGTCGATGTTCATCTTGACCACGCCGTTCTCCAGGGCGGTCAGGATCTCCTGCTCGCTGGAGCCCGAGCCGCCGTGGAAGACGAAGTCGAACGGCTGCGAGCCGGCCGGCTTGCCGTACTTGGCGGCGGTGCCCTCATTGAGCTCCTTCAGCAGCTCCGGACGGAGGACCACGTTGCCCGGCTTGTACACACCGTGCACGTTGCCGAAGGACGCGGCCAGCAGGTAGCGGCCCTTCTCGCCGAGGCCGAGCGCCTCCGCCGTACGGATCGCGTCGTCGACCGTGGTGTAGAGGGAGTCGTTGATCTCGTGCGAGACGCCGTCCTCCTCGCCGCCGGTCGGGGTGATCTCGACCTCGAGGATGATCTTCGCGGCGCGGGCGCGCTCCAGCAGCTCCTGGGCGATGCTCAGGTTGTCGGCGAGCGTCTCGGCGGAGCCGTCCCACATGTGGGACTGGAACAGCGGGTTGCGGCCGGCCTTGACCCGTTCCTCCGAGACGGCGAGCAGCGGACGGACGTACCCGTCGAGCTTGTCCTTCGGGCAGTGGTCCGTGTGCAGGGCGATGTTGACGTCGTACTTCTCGGCGACGATGTGCGCGAACTCGGCCAGGGCGACCGCGCCGGTCACCATCTCCTTCTTGTGCTGGCCGCCCAGGAACTCGGCGCCGCCCGTGGAGATCTGGACGATGCCGTCGCTCTCCGCCTCGGCGAAGCCGCGCAGTGCCGCGTGCAGGGTCTGGGACGAGGTGACGTTGATGGCCGGGTAGGCGAACTTTCCTGCCTTCGCCCGGTCCAGCATCTCGTTGTAGACCTCGGGAGTTGCGATGGGCATCTGTCCGCTCCTTATGCGTGCGGTGTGGCGTACTGGGTGCTGTCGGCCCTGACCTGGAACCTTGGATGCGACGTCATTGTCGGCCCCATCCTCCCAGACTTGCCCGGTTGGTCGACGGCGCAGGTCAAGTCGTTATGTCGGATGATGTCGGACGGAGAACCGGCCGGTCGGCCGCGACCTCAGTCCAGGCCGAGCTGGTCCTTGCCGAAGGCGAACAGGTACGGCACCCCGGCGCCCTCCTGGATCTTCTCGGCGGCGCCGGTCGCCCGGTCGACGATGGTCGCGACGGCCACCACCTCGGCGCCGGCCTCGCGCACGGCCTCGACGGCGGTGAGCGGGGAGCCGCCGGTGGTGGAGGTGTCCTCGACGACCAGGACCCGGCGGCCCCTGATGTCCGGCCCCTCCACGCGCCGCTGCAGGCCGTGCGCCTTGGCCGCCTTGCGGACCACGAAGGCGTCCAGCCTCCGGCCGCGCGCGGCGGCGGCGTGCAGCATGGCGGCGGCCACCGGGTCGGCGCCCATGGTCAGCCCGCCGACCGCGTCGAACTCCAGCCCGTCGGTGAGGTCCAGCAGCACCTGGCCGACCAGCGGGGCGGCCTCGCCGTCCAGGGTGACGCGGCGCAGATCGACGTAGTAGTCGGCCTCGAGACCCGAGGAGAGGGTCACCTTGCCGTGCACCACGGCCTTGTCCTTGATCTGCTGCAGCAGTGCGTTGCGTACCTCACTCATGGCAGCCAGGGTAGACGGCCTCAGAGCCTGCGCCAGGTCCAGGTGGTCGTGGCCTCCAGCGGCTCCAGCGGGGTGACCAGGCGCGGGTGGGTGTTCAGCCCGTCGGGCGGGCCGGTCTGCGGCTCCACGCAGACGGCCTCGCGCTGCTCGTCGTAGACCACCACCCACTCCTCGCGGCTGGTCACCTTCAGCTCCAGCCGCCCCGGCCAGGTGAGGGTGACGTCGACGCCGCCCGGCATGCCGAAGCAGTCGTCCCAGGGGCCGGGCTTCGGGTCGATCCGGTGGCCGGTGGGCAGGTGGTCGTCGCCGCGCTCCTCCTGCCACGCGGGCGTGAAGTCGATGCGTGCATCCGCTGCGTCCGCCGTGCCCGCTGCGTCCGTGCCGCCGAGGGCGCGGTTGAACCAGGGGTGCCAGCCGATCTGCGCCGGGAAGGAGGACTCGTACGTCTCGACCGCCATGGCCAGGGTCAGGGAGTCCGCGCCGAGCGTGATCACCTGCGTCACCCGCCCGGAGTACGGCCAGGGCTCCCCGAGGTCGTACGTGATCACGGCCTCGTTCCCGCTCGCGCGGGCGGTACGCCAGGCGGTGTCACGGGCGGTGCCGTGGATGGCGTTCGGCGGGGCGTTCAGCGGCATCCGGTGGACGGTGGCGCCGTTCCGGAACCGGCCGTCCCGGATCCGTCCGCACCAGGGGACCATCGGGAAGCATCCGTAGCGGTCGCCCTGGCGCAGCAGCTCGACGCCCCCGACCCGCAGTCCCGAGACCCGCCCGCCGTTTTCCGGCCGCACGGTGACCTCCGCGTCGCCCGCGGTCAGAGTGATGTCCTTGTTGCTCACGGCACGACCCTACTGGGGTGATCAAGAGGGCCTCCCGAGGTTCGGGACGGGCCCGCGCGCCCCGGGACCGGGTCAGCGGCGTCTGCGCAGTGCCCGCACGGCGACGATCGCCGAGGCCACCGCCAGGGCGGCCGCCGGGGCGGCCCAGCGCAGGGGGGCGGCCGTGGAGACGGTCTGCGGGGCGGGGACGGGGGCGTAACGGCCCCGGGGCGGGGCGTGGTCCACCTCCTCGGCGCTGCGGCCGATCATCGTGCGCCGCGCGTGCGCCGCCTCGACGACGGTGTCGTCGGCGCCGTCGATCTCGTCGATCTCGTCGGCGCCGTCGATGTCGTCGATGTCGTCGACACTGGCGACCTCGTCCACGTCGTCCGTCACGTCTGTGAGATCTGTGTCGTCCGCGTCGTCCACATCACCCACGTCGTACCCGGCCTCGTCCTGGATCTCGGCGTCGAGGGACGGCAGGGGGACCTCCATGTCGGAGACGGGGGCCGGAGGCTCGTCCGTGGGCGATTCGGGTGCGGAGGGCTCCCCCGCCGCCGTTCCCAGGTTCTCCGCGAAACGGTTCAGCAGGCGGACCACCGCCGACGCCACCGCGTCCGCCGGAAGCTCCGTGACCCGGCCGTCGGCCGTCACCGTGCCGTCGACGGTGAGCGTGGCACCGCCCTCCGTGGCCAGCGGGCGCAGCCGCAGCGCCAGTTTCACCGCGCCGGTGCCGCGCGTCTCGACGGCGTCGCCCTCGACGGCGTAGGAACCGTCCTCGCGCCGGGACACCCGTACGGAGCCCCGGTAGGTGATGGAGTGGCTGCCGACGCGGAGCTTCAGCCGCCCGGCGACCGGGTCCGCACCGGCGTCGTGCTGGAGCCCCGGCACCGCGCGGGCGACCCGCGCGGGGTCGTCCAGCGCCTCCCTGAGCCGCTCCACCGGAACCGGAACGAACACCTCGTGCTCCATGACTGCGGAGCCTACCCATGGCGACGCCGGGCTGTATCCCCGTCGGCGCGAAAGAGCGGTACAGCGGTGCAGCGGTACATCGGGAGGCGAGCCGGCTCAGCGGGCGTACCTGGGGTGCAGCAGCGTCGACGGCGGCAGGCCGGGGACACGGGTGCGTGCGGCGGCTCGCGCGCCGGCCGCGAGGGAGCCGTCGGTAAGGGTGCGCGGACGGGGGCCGGACGGGTCCAGGCGCAGCTCGGGGACGGTGCGGGCGGCCAGGACGAAGCCCCGGTCGCCCCTGCTGTACGGGCTGGTGCGGAAGCCGGCCGAACGGACCGTCGACTCCACCGTCCAGAACGCCCGGGGCCGGGACACCACCGGCCCGGCGTGCACCGCGAGCCGCCCGCCGGGCGCCAGGACGCGCCGGGCCAGGCCGTAGAACTCCTGCGAGTACAGCTTGGTGCTCTCGGTGGCCTCCGGGCGCGGCAGGTCGGAGACCACCACGTCGTACGCCGCCGGGGGCGCCCGGCGCAGCCAGTCGAAGGCGTCCGCGGTGCTGACGCGTACGCGCGGGTCGTCGAGGGCGTGGTCGTTCAGCGCGGACAGGGCCGGGTCACGGCGGGCCAGCCGCACGACGCCCGCGTCGAGCGCGACGACGTCGACCCGCCGCACGTCGCGGTGGCGCAGCACCTCGCGGACGGCCAGTCCGTCGCCGCCGCCGAGGACGAGCACGCGCGTGTGCGGACCGGTCATCGCGGGGTGCGCGAGCGCCTCGTGGTAGCGGAGTCCGTCCCGGCTGCCGGTCCGCAGCCGGCCGTCGAGGAACAGGTCCAGGGGCCGGCCGTCGAGGCCGCCGGTGAGCACCACTTCCTGCACCTCGGTCTGCAGGGCGACCCGGACGTCCGAGCCGTACATGGCGTGGCGGGCGGCCCGTTCGAAGTCGTCGACGAGGAGAACGGCCGAGGCGAGGACGGCCAGCACGCAGAGGTTGGCGATCAGCAGCAACCGACGGGCACGGCGGGTCAGATCCTGTCGGAAGAGACCGAGCACCAGCGCACCGCCGACCACCGTGTTGACCGCGCCGGTGATCAGCGTGCCCGTCAACTGGCCCAGGAACGGCAGGAGGAGGAAGGGGAAGGCGAGTCCGCCGACGAGAGCGCCGACGTAGTCCGCGGCGAACAGGTCGGCCACCGCGCCGCCCGCGTCCTGGCGGCGGATCCGCTGGATCAGCTCCATCAGCAGCGGCACCTCGGCCCCGATCAGCAGGCCGACGGCGAGGGAGAAGGCGACCAGCAGAACGTGCGGTCCGTGGGCCCACGGACCGCCCCAGGAACCGGTCCAGGCGAAGACGGCGTACAGGGCCATCGCGCTGCACCCGCCGACCAGGGCGAGCGCGGCCTCGACGGCGCCGAAACCGGCCGCCGCGTGCCGGCGCAGCCGCTTGGCGGCCAGCGAGCCGATCCCCATGGCGAAGACCATGACGGACAGCACGACGGACGCCTGGGTCACCGAGTCGCCCATCAGGTACGAGGCGAGCGCCACGAGTTCGAGCTCGTACACGAGGCCGCAGGCCGCACAGACGAACACGCCGACGAGAACCAGGAACCGGCCGGTGGCCTGCCGCACCGGCAGCTTCAGCGAGCCGTCCGAGGGGCTGCCGCCGTTACCGCCCGGCCTGTCCCGGGCTTGCGCGGGGCGGGACGGGGCGAGGGCCTGCGGTTCGATCACCCCTGCGACGTTACGTTACGCCTCCGGTGCGGACCGTCACCCACACGTGTGGTGTTTGTTTAATGCTGACGGAGCCCTTGCCATGCGTCTCAGACGGTCGCCTTCACCCGTACGCCCACCCTCGTCCGGGTCATCACCAACTGGCCGTCCTGGGGATAGGCGTGCCAGGTCCGCCAGTGGACCTGGTTCTCGTGGCGCTGGGCGAGCATCGCGGTGAACGCGTGCGGACTCCCGGGGAACACCCCGGCGAGACCGTGCGGATGGTCGGAGACCAGGGCGAGCAACTCCTGTGCGCGGCCCCCGAAGGAACCGGGGGAGAGCATCTCCACACGGGCGGCGAACTCGTACTCCCAGTCGCCCACCTGTTTGGCGACGCCCAGCGGAAGGGGCGTACTGCTGCCCGGAAGGCAGGCCACCGTCTCCGAACAGACCCCCCGATCCTCTTCCAGCAGCACCTGGTGGGACGCGCCGAGGAGCCTCAACTGGACCTTGGCCCCGGTCAGTTCGAGGTCGAGCGTGGCCAGCGCGGGAAGCGGCTCGCGCCCCAGGGCCCAGGCGAGGTCGGCCGCGCGCGTGTCGGTGTAGGAGGTGGTCAGAGTCGTGAGCATGAATCGGCTCCGCAAGCGGACAAGGAGGGGCAGGAGAGGGAGGTGAGGGACCGCCGCACCCCGGTCACGCCGGGGAGTTCGGCCCGTCAGCCCGGTCGGCCGGTCGGAAAGGGGATCCGCGGGGAGTCCGAGGGCTGTGCCGGTGATTCAGAGGGAATCACGAACTGTGCTGCTGCCACAGCGTTTTTACCCAACTTCGTGGGCTTTCCATCCCCTCGGGGGCTCTCCAGATCACCTGTTCAACCCAGCGCACACCTGACCCACACGCGGGCGCGTACGCGGGCGCACTGCACGGTGGGGCCCGCCCCAGGCGCGGACCCCACCGTCGCGGACGCGTCGCCCCCGTACGGAGGCGGGCCCCCCGTCAGCTGCCTCCACCGCATCCGCCGCCGCCCCCGCACGACGACCCGCCCCCGCAGGACGAGCCGCCGGAGGACGAGTCACCTCCGCAGGACGCCCCGCCGGAACTCCCCCCTCCCTCGCCGGCCCACCAGCTGCCGCGCCGGTTCCTGGACGCCCCGGCCCGGCGGCCGGCAGGGCGCGCCGGTGCCACCGCGAACATCTTGTACAGCACGAAGACCAGTGCGAAGAGCAGAACCAAGGTGATGCCGATGGCCATGGCGCCACCGTCCTTTCGTCCCCGTGAATCCCCCGAAGCAGCCCCCCGTGGGTGCCTCTCTCACGCGTGTGGACGGGAGATGCCCGCTGCCCGCACGGGCCAAAGCAGAGTTGAGCAAGTTCTGAGGATCCCGCACGGGGAAAAGTGCGGCCTACGGCAGCTCGCTACGCCTGTGCGCGACGACCGTCGAGACTCCTCAGCGCCGTCGCGCGCTTCCTGCGGGCTTGCGGCACTGTTCCACCACTACACCGTCGGCGCTGATACTTACGCGTTCACCGGAGAGCCGCACGCGCCGGCCGGACGGCTCCAGGCCGCTCTCGGCCAGATCCTCCGTCTCGTCCTGAAGCCCCGGCTCCGCTCCGCCGGGCGCGTTCCGCGCACGCTGCGCCGACGCGCGCCCACACGTGGACGGGACCGGTGGCCACGGGCCGATCACCGCACAGAGCGGCCCGCGGTCGAGGCAATGCCTCCGGCGGGGGATCGGTCGGCACCGGGACGGCGGGGGGCGCCGTCGCCGACCGGTGGCAGACTTCCGATCTGCCGCACCGGCGCGAGGGGCGTCCGGGGGGGCAGGGAGGTGTGGTCTGTGCGCGGGCGGATGCATGACGCGGTGTGGGGGACGGTGCGGGTGGTACTGGCCGTCGTGCTGGTGGGGGCGGCGTGGCAGCTGGCACGGGGCGCGGAGCGTGCTCGCTCTGTCGACCTCGACTTCCCACGCCTGGAGATACATGACGCTCAGGGGCGGGACACGGGCAGCCTGAAGGTGTGCGGGGACCGGTACCAGGAGCCGTTCTGCCTGCGGGCGGAGCATGTGGCGGTGGACGAGGTACTGCTGAAGCTGAACAAGAAGAGCGGGGCCCGCTACCAGTTCGAGTTCGGCCGGTCCGGTGGGCGCACGCTGGCCCTCAAGCTGGACATCGACTCCGCGGACCAGGACCTTGTCGAAGCCGCCGGCAGGCACGGAAAGGCAACCCTGTACTGGTGGCGCGATTCGGTGCGGCTGCTGGAGGTGTCGGCGGGCGGTGAACAGCGGATGCTGCGCACAGCGCACTATCCGGGCCGGGAGTCCGTGTTCCCTGCCGCGTTCGGGTCGGTCCTCGCCGGGCTGAGCGCGGCGTTCCTGTGGTCGGGGCTGTGGCGGATCGTGCGTGGGGGCGTGTCCCGGCTGAACTGGCCGTGGCAGACGACGGTGCCGGGGGTGACCTTCACCCTGGCAGGGCTGGGTGGGGCCTTCGGCGCGATGTTCACGGTGCGTTCGCCCTGGACGATGGCGTGGACCGCGGGTGTCGTGGGTGCGGTGAGCGCGGTGGGCATGGCCTGCTGGGCGTACCGGTTGGTGCGGCGCACGCTGCCGGCACTGGAGCGGATGGAGCCCGTCGCGCCGGTGACCGAGCGCCACTTCCTGGGCACCGTGTGGGGCCCGGGCCCGTGGCAGATGCTGTCGATGGGGTGGCTGCGGACCGGCCCGCAGGGACTTGCCGCCGTACCCGGACCGGCCTCGGGTACCGGCAGCTTCGGGGTGCGGCCCTTCCCCGGGGCTCTGCGCCTGGTCGGGGTGCGGCCACCGCACCGGGACGACCCGCTGCAGCTGCGGCTCGGCCGCTACCGGCGTACGGACGGGGCGGAGGAGGCACAGCTCGCGCTCGTCGCCGAGTGCGAGGCCCTGGGCGGGCCGGTGCCCGGCGCGCGAGTACTGATCGGCGCGGGCAGCGAGGACCTGCCTTACGTGCTCGGCGCACTGTCCGCTGCCACGCCGTCCCCGCTCTCCCCGCCTTCCGTGCCCTCCGCCCCCGGCCAGGACGGCCAGGACGGCCAGGCACGTCGTAGGCGGCAGTGAACGTGGGGCCGACTCCTGTCGGGGCTGGGAGAACCCGACTCTGGAGAGGTTCCTGGAAGCCCCGGAAGCCTGGGTCGCCGCGTCTGCGGGGTGGTACCGGAACTTCGGGCACGACCTGCCACCCGAAGGTGACTGGGCGTTCTTCGCCCGTGCGCCGAATGCCGCTCGGATCTACGAACAGGTCAGCGCCCGTCCGCGCACGCGATCTTCCGAACGGGCACTGCACCGACCTCGCCGGGCCGTCTGCGGGCCGCCCGAGGACGGCCGACGACGACAGATGACGACAGTCGACGACAGCCCTTCCCCTGCTCAGCGATGGTGCTTCGGGTACCGGCGCAGGTGCCGATCAGTGAAGCAGTGTTGAGGAACTCCGGAGGTTCGGCGCAGGATGACCGGCATGACCTCCAGCGCGCGCCCCCTCCTGAACCGTCGGCTCTCCGAGTTCGGGACCACGATCTTCGCGGAGATGTCCGCCCTGGCCCTGCGGACCGGTTCCATCAACCTCGGCCAGGGTTTCCCCGACACCGACGGCCCCGAGGAGATCAGGGAGGCGGCGGTGCGGGCGCTGCGGGACGGCCGTGGCAACCAGTACCCGCCCGGCCCCGGCGTCCCCGAGCTGCGCACCGCGATCGCCGCGCACCAGCGGCGCCGCTACGGCCTGTCCTTCGCCCCCGACACGGAGGTCCTGGTCACCGCGGGCGCCACCGAGGCGATCGCCGCCGCGCTGCTCGCGCTGCTGGAACCCGGCGACGAGGTGATCGCCCTGGAGCCGTACTACGACTCGTACGCGGCCTGCGTCGCCATGGCGGGCGCCACCCGCGTGCCGGTCACCCTGCGTCCGCGCGAGGGCCGTTTCCGCCTCGACCTCGACGAGCTGCGCGACGCCGTCACCGACCGCACCCGCCTGCTGCTGATCAACACCCCGCACAACCCGACCGGCACCGTCCTCACCCGCGAGGAGCTGTCCGCGATCGCCGCGCTGGCCGTCGAACGCGACCTGCTCGTGATCACCGACGAGGTCTACGAACACCTGGTCTTCGACGACGCCGAACACATCCCCCTGGCCACCTTCCCCGGCATGCGGGAGCGCACGGTGACCATCTCCAGCGCGGGCAAGACGTTCTCGTTCACCGGCTGGAAGGTCGGCTGGGTGACGGGCACGCCCGCGCTGGTGACGGCGGTCCGCTCGGCCAAGCAGTTCCTGACCTACGTCTCCGCGGGCCCCTTCCAGCACGCTGTCGCCGAGGCCCTCGCCCTGCCGGACGCGTACTTCACCGAGCTGCGCGCGGACCTGCGCGCCAAGCGGGACCTGCTGGCGAAGGGCCTGACGGAGGCGGGCTTCGACGTCCTCCGCCCGGCCGGCACCTACTTCATCACCGCCGACATCCGCCCCCTGGGCGAGACCGACGGCGAAGCCTTCTGCCTCGCCCTCCCCGAACGCGCCGGCGTCGTCGCCATCCCCACCTCGGTCTTCTACGACCACAAAGAGGCCGGGGCACCCTACGTCCGCTTCGCGTTCTGCAAACGCGTCGATGTGCTGGCATGCGCGACGGAACGGCTCCGCAAGGCATTCGAGCACTGACCTGCCGCCCTGCGGGGCCGGTCGTTGCATTCCTCGTTGCCTGCCGCACCTCACCCGCCCGAAACTTTCGCGCCGTCGGCCGCCCGGTCGCGGTCGTCATTCCGGTGTTTGCCGCACCACAGGGATCGACGTACAATTTCCTGTACGTAGAAGGAGGGTCGATCGTGAAGACCATGACGTACTCCGAGTCGCGCGCACGGTACGCCGAGGTGCTCAACTCCGTCACCGACGACCGCGAGGAGGTCGTCATCACCCGGGCCGGACATGAGCCGGTCGTCATCGTCTCCCTCGAGGACTACGAGTCCCTGAAGGAGACGGCGTACCTGCTGCGGAGCCCGGCGAACGCCCGACGCCTGCTCGCGTCCATCGACGAGCTGGAAAACGGCGGCGGCACCGTACGCGAGCTGGCGACCGACGAATAAGAGCCGCGAATGAAGATCACCTTCTCCTCCCGCGCCTGGGAGGACTACCTGTGGTGGCAGCTTCAGGACCGGAAGATCCTGAAGCGCATCAATACGCTCATCGCGGACATTGCCCGGAACGGCAACGAGGGGATCGGCAAACCGGAACCGCTCAAGCACGGATTCCAGGGCTACTGGTCGCGCCGCATCAACGACGAACACCGACTGATCTACAAGGCCACCGAGGACGGCGTCCTGATCGCACAGTGCCGCTACCACTACGAGAGCTGACAGAACCCAGGGATCGGGCACAGCCCCTGCCGGCACCATCGTCGCTCAGCGCTCACCCGTGCCGGCACCTCATCGTCGGCGCTGGGATCCGACTTTGGTCGCGGACCTGCGCAGCCGCTTGGCAAGCGCCTTGTCCCGATCCTTCAGCTGTCGACCTGCCGCTTCCAGGACGGCCCCGGTGGCGGGATGGTCGCAGCGCCACAGATCGTCGGCGGCCTGCTCCAGGAGGGGCAGCACCAAGTCCTCCTCCTGGTCCAGGAACGCGGCAAGCGCCTCGTCCGCTACGCCCAGCGGGCCCCACAGATGGTCCACGAGCCCCCACAGTTGGAGTTCCCGACCCTGCCCCTCGGGGATCTCACCACGGCCGGCCAGCGCGATCGCGGCGGTCTCGGCGCAGCCGGGGACCTGTGAGGCCGCGGCCTTACGCAGGACGGCGAGCGCCTTGGGCTCATCGAGTTCTGCGAGCACCGGCGGGGCGGCCAGGCGCCGGAGGGCCGCATCGGCCTCCAACCCGGCGCAGGCGTCGATGAGCTGTACAGCGGCCGGGCCCTGGCCCCGATGGCTGATCCATCCGGTGATCTCGGCGTGGGCGGCGTCCTGGTCGTAGTCGAGCAGGGCGTCCAGCAGCGTCGGGGCGTCGGCGTCGGCCAGTTCGCCGATCAGCGGGGCCTGGAATCCCTCGGCGAGCAGGTACTCACGCAGTCCGTGGCGTCCCAGTGGCGTGAGCCTGAGCCGTGCCCCGGCCGGCGGAGTGCCGTCGCTGCCTTCGGTGCTCGCCTCGATGCCGAGGATGCCGAGGAGGATGTGATCGCGCTGCCGGTTCGTCTCCGGGCCGGTCTCGACCTCCGCTGCCTGGTACTCGGTGAGGATGAGGGCCGCCTGGTCGAGGATCTGCAGGAGGAACAGCTCGACCAGCCGTGCCTCCGGCTTCGGGAGGCCCTCGCGGAGTGCGCCGACGAGCAGCGCCGGGTCCAGCCATTCGCCGTCGGGAACCTCGTACAGTGCCCGCACCACCACCGCTGCCAAGCCGTCGCCGTCCTCGTCCTGCATGCCCAGCGCGGCCGGCAGCCACGGAGGCAGACCGAGGTTTTCGAGCTCGTTCAGGGCGTCGAGTTCGTCCTCGAGCGCCTGACACCAGATCTTCAGCACTCCCTCGTCCCCCGCGGTGGCGGGCAGGTCGGCACCGGGACGGGCGGTGCCCGCGCTGATCCCCACCAGGTCCGCGTACAGAGCGAGCTGCCATGGACCGTCCAGGCAGGGCAGGTCGCCAGAGCTGCGCAGGCGGGCCAGCCGCTCGTCGCGCTCCACGGGCCGCAGTTCTCTCAGCTCGTCGTCCTGGGCCCACAGCTCGAGTTCCTGGACAGCCAGGCGGCCCAGTGCGGGCTTGAGCACATCCCGGGACGTGACGGCTCGTCCGCCCTGGCACCAGTGGGCCAGGCGGAGCGCTGAGGCGATCAGCGGAACCTGCCGGGCGGCTGCGGCGAGCTCCGCGCGCGGTGCCAGGGAGACGGGTCGCACCGGGACGAGCTCCACGGCGAGGTCCTCGTCGTACTCGTCGTCGTGGACCTCGCCACAGGAACAGCGCCGCCCGGTGGGAGCGGCTTCGGCCAGGCTGGGCTTTCCCCACTGTGCCGGGGTGGCCGCGGGCGGCCGCGGGTCCAGTTCGGCCAGTTCCCGGTCCAGGGCGTCACGGTCGAAGCAGGCGGGGTCGAACCCCTCCTCGCGCAGGGTTTCGACCAGGTCGGTCCATGGCTCGGGGGCCGGTGCGCCACGGTCCACGACGGCGTCGAGTACGGCCTGCAGCCCCCAGGCGCCGCCGGTGTCCTCGGCATAGGGCATGGCGCGGCGTCCACCGGTGCAGCGGACGCGTCGGTCAGGGGTGGAGGCGGGGAGGGTCTTCTCCAGGGTGATCCGGTGCCGCCAGTCGTCACCGAAGTCGTAGGTGTACTCCAGCCGGCCGCCTTCGTAGGGCAGTACCTCGGCCACGGTCACGGACTCCTCGTCGGCGTCGCGGAGAGGATCATGGTCCAACGGCCCGTCGAAGTCGACGAACTGGCGGCCGGAAGAAGGTTCGGTGAAAGAATGCAGGTGCGAGTCGTCCCAGCCGAAGCATGCCTGGATGATGTCGTGCAGGCAGCCGAGCGAGGTGTCGGCGGGCAGGGTGACCCGGCGCCAGATCGGCGGGCTGGTGTCTCGCAGGGCGATCTTCAACTGGTAGGTCGGCACGAGCTTGTCGATCACGGCGAAGGGTCCCTCGATGCGGAGACGGATTCCGGCACCGATAAGGGGTCACAACCGCAAAGGCGTCGCGGCCGTCCCTGGTGGGCGCCAGTGGTATCTTCCCGCACTGCGCCGAGTGAGGCGAAGCGCTTCCGGCACGCGCTGCCCGTCTGCGGGGATAGCCTTGCCCCGCCGAGGGCTCGCGGGTGACCTGCGCCCTCCCGAACAGTTGCAGGAGCCTGTGCCAGGAGTGGGCGTAGTGGCGAAGGTTTACCCGTCGGCGGAGCACGAGTCGACAGCTCCGGACTGGGAACGGATGGTCTCCTGGCTGCCGGAGCTCGCCCGGGGCGAGGCGGTGTTCCTTCCCGCGGATCCGCCCCGGATGGGACGGATGGCGTTCTGGACGCCCGGGAGTGAGCCGCCGGACCTCGGGGTGGAACCCGAGGAACTCACCGTGGTTCGCCCGCACGGTTCGTCCGTGCGCCGGGCGCGGGTGGTCGCCGTGTTGCTGCCGGTGGAGCAGGCGCTGCCGCTGTTGACCCGCTGCCGGGCACTCGGTGCGGACGGCAGCGGGCGGGCGTCGGCCGGTACCGCGTTCTGGGGCACAGCGACCCTGCTGGGATTGCGGCTGCTCGCCCGGGGCCGGATGCTGCCCGGGGTGTCGCCGGAAGGATTCGACGCGTGGCGGATCGGCCCGCTGGACACCGAGGACCACGAGTGGCTGGCTTCCCTGGCCGCCACCATGCCTCCCTGGGCCCGCTCGGTCGCGGTTCCCGGGCTCTCCCCCCTCACGCTTCCGGCGGCCGAGCCGCTGCTGCGGGCCTTCCTGGACGCCGTGGCCGATTCCCTCGCCCGCCCTCCCGCCGCCCACCAGGTGACTGGCGGACCGGCGTTCGCGGTCCGAGTTCCGCAGTCCGTGCCCGAGCAGCGAGGCTGGGCGGCGGAGGTCGCCGCCGGCCGCGACGCGGGGCTGGCGGTGTCGCTGCGACTGGAACTGGGCCGCGCGGACTCCTTCCGGGCCGTGCTCCAACTGCGCAGCCTGGCCGATCCCACGGTGCTCGCCGACGCCGCGGACCTGTGGTCCGGCAGGGCCACCGCCCCCGAACTGTTCGGTCCACGGGCCAAGGTGGACACGCTGCTGACGCTGCGCCGGGCCGCCCGCGCCTGGCCCCCGGCCGGCCGGATGCTGGACTCCGCCGCCCCTGCCGGTCTGGAGCTGTCCGACGAGGAGGCCCAGTCGCTGCTGGGCGACGCGGCCGAAAGCCTTGCCGCCGCCGGCGTCGCCGTGCACTGGCCCAAGGAGCTGGTACGCGAACTGACCGCCTCCGGCGTCCTGGAACCCGTACGCCGCCAGGGGACGCAGTCCTCGGCCGCGTCCTTCCTGTCCTCCGGTGGCCTGCTGGACTTCCGCTGGCGGGTCGCCCTCGGGGACCAGGAGCTCACGGAGGAGGAGCTGGAGCGGCTGGTCCAGGCGCACCGGCCGATCGTGCGGCTGCGCGACCAGTGGGTGGTCGTGGACCCGGAGCTGGTCCGCCGGCTGCGACGGGCCACGCAGTCCAGGACGACCTCGCTCACCCCCATCAACGCCTTGGGCGCCGCGCTGACCGGCAGCGTCGAGGTGGACGGCGAACAGGTGGCGGTCACTGCGAGCGGCGTACTGGAGGAGCTGCGCTCCCGGATCGCCGCCCCCGAGGATCGCGCCGCGCGCGAGCCCCAGGGGCCGCCGAAAGCCCTGGCCGCGACGCTGCGCGACTACCAGCTGCGCGGCCTGAACTGGCTGCACCGGATGACCTCGCTCGGCCTGGGCGGCTGCCTCGCCGACGACATGGGCCTGGGCAAGACCGTCACTTTGATCGCTCTCCACCTGCGTCGCCAGGAACAGAAAACCACCGCCGGCCCCACCCTGGTGGTCTGCCCCGCCTCGCTGCTCGGCAACTGGGAACGCGAGATCCAGCGCTTCGCACCGGCCACCCCGGTGCGCCGCTTCCACGGCCCCGACCGCGACCTGGCCGGCCTCGACGGCGGAGCGGACGGCGGCTTCGTCCTGACCACCTACGGGACCATGCGCCGCGACGCCGAACGCCTCACCGAGCAGCCCTGGGGCCTGCTCGTCGCCGACGAGGCCCAGCACGTCAAGAACCCGCACTCGCTCACCGCCCAGGCCCTGCGCCGGATCCCCTCACGGGGGCGGGTCGCGCTGACCGGCACCCCGGTCGAGAACAACCTGTCCGAACTGTGGTCACTGCTCGACTGGACCACCCCCGGCCTGCTCGGCACGCTCACCTCCTTCCGTGACCGCTACGCCACGGCCGTCGAGGGCGACCGCGACGAGCAGGCCGCCCGGCGGCTGGCCGCGCTGGTCGGCCCTTTCCTGCTGCGCCGGCGCAAGGCCGACCCCGGCATCGCGCCCGAACTGCCGCCCAAGACCGAGACCGACCAGCCAGTGTCCCTGACGAAGGAACAGGTCTCGCTGTACGAGGCGCTGGTACGCGAGCTCATGGCCGAGATCGAGGAGAAGCAGGGCATCGCCCGGCGCGGCCTGGTGATGAAGCTCCTCACCGGCCTGAAGCAGATCTGCAACCACCCCGCGCAGTTCCTGAAGGAACCCGCGAACGTCAAGCTCCCGGGCCGCTCGGGGAAACTGGAACTCCTGGACGAACTCCTGGACACCGTCCTGGCCGAGGACGGGTCGGCCCTGGTCTTCACCCAGTACGTGGCCATGGGCACGCTGATCGAGCGCCACCTGGCCGACCGCGGTGTGGACACCCTGTTCCTGCACGGAGGCACCACGGTCAAACGCCGCGAGGAGATGGTCGACGCCTTCCAGACCGGCGAGAAGAAGGTGTTCCTGCTGTCCCTCAAAGCCGCCGGGACCGGTCTGAACCTGACCCGGGCCGGACACGTCATCCACTACGACCGCTGGTGGAACCCGGCCGTGGAGGACCAGGCCACCGACCGCGCCTACCGGATCGGACAGACCCAGCCGGTCCAGGTGCACAAGCTGATCGCCGAGGGCACCGTGGAGGACCGGGTCGCCGAGATGCTCCGGCAGAAGCGGGAACTGGCCGACTCGGTGCTCGGCTCGGGCGAGGCGGCGTTCAGCGAACTGAGCGACAGCGAACTGGCCGAACTGGTCACACTGCGAAAGACGGGACGATGACCAGGCGTAGTCGGCCGGACAAGTCGGCCGCCCGTACCTTCGAGGCACTCCCGCCGGCCAAGGGCAGCCGTGCACCCTTCGCCGAGTCCTGGTGGGGTCGCGAATGGCTACGTTCCCTGGAGGAGTCCTCCCTGGACTCCGGCCGCCTTTCGCGCGGCCGGACCTACGCGCGCGGCGGCGCGGTCGGACCGGTCACCGTCGCTCCCGGCTCGGCCGCCGCCCCGGTGCAGGGCAGCCGCCGCACCCCGTACCGCTCCACGGTCCAGGTCGAGCAGCTGACGGATCGGCAGTGGGACCAGTTGCTCGACATGATCGCCGAGCGGGCCGCCAACATCGCCGCGCTGCTGGACGGCGAGATGCCCACCGGGCTCGCCGACGACGCCGCAGCCGCCGGTGTTCCGCTGCTGCCCGGCCCCCGGGACCTCGACCCCGAGTGCAGCTGCCCCGACTGGGGCTACCCCTGCAAACACGCCGCCGCCCTCTGCTACCAGGTCGCCCGACTCCTGGACCGCGACCCCTTCGTGCTGCTGCTCCTGCGGGGTCGCGGCGAGCGGGAGCTGATGGACGAGCTCGGCCGCCGCAACACCGCCCGCGCCTCCGCTGAAGCCGCCGCGTCCGCAGCGACCGCAGGCGCGGCTCCGGCCGCGCTCCCGGCCCGGCCCGGTGATCCAGCCGGGCCCGCCTTCGCCTCCCGTACCGCGCTACCGCCTCTGCCCGGCCCGCCACCGCTCCCCGATCGGCCCGGCCGCGGCCCCTCGCTGGTGGATTCCGCCGTCCCGGAGCCCGGTGTGGACCCGGCCGCCCTGGAACTGCTCGCCGTCGACACCGCGACGCGTGCCCATCACTTCCTCGCCGGAGCTCTCGGCGCGCGGCACGCCGATACCGCCCCACCCGCCCCGCTCACCGAATGGCAGGACGCCGTCCGTCTCGCCGCCACTCACCCCACCACGGACGTCTTCGCCAGGATCGCCTCGAACTGCGGCCGCACCCCCAGCGAACTCGCAGCCGCCACCCGTGCGTGGCGATACGGCGGCGCAGCATCCCTGGACGTACTGGAAAGCCCCTGGAACCCACCCACCTCCCGCCTGGAACGCGCCCGCGAGGCGCTGCGCGCAGACTGGGCCGACGGCAGACCACCCCGGCTCCGCTCCTGGCGCAACCGCTGGACCGTCGAGGGCCGCGACAGCCAACTGCGGCTGGGCCGCGACGGACTGTGGTACCCGTACACCAAGGACCGAGGTACCTGGTGGCCGGCCGGACCACCCGACGCCGACCCTGCCGTCGTCCTGACCGCCCTCCTCGCGACCTGACCCGCGCCGCGGGCTATTAGGTGTACGAATAAGGAGTGGCCTGGGTGACGGGCACGCCCGCGCTGGTGACGGCGGTCCGCTCGGCCAAGCAGTTCCTGACCTATGTCTCCGCGGGCCCCTTCCAGCACGCTGTCGCCGAGGCCCTCGCCCTGCCGGACGCGTACTTCACCGAGCTGCGCGCGGACCTGCGCGCCAAGCGGGACCTGCTGGCGAAGGGCCTGACGGAGGCGGGCTTCGACGTCCTCCGCCCGGCCGGCACCTACTTCATCACCGCCGACATCCGCCCCCTGGGCGAGACCGACGGCGAAGCCTTCTGCCTCGCCCTCCCCGAACGCGCCGGCGTCGTCGCCATCCCCACCTCGGTCTTCTACGACCACCGGAAGGCAGGCGCCCCGTACATCCGCTTCGCCTTCTGCAAGCAGAAGAGCGTGTTGGAGGAGGCGGCCTCCCGGCTGCAGGCGGTGGGGCAGCGTTAGGCGAAGCCCGTAGGGGACGCGTCCATCCCGGTGACCCCCGTTGCGCCGGGGGGCGGTCCGGATGGCCGGTGGGACGGGGCGTTCCTAGCCTCGGGACATGCTTCTTCGTCGATTGTCGTTGTCCGCCGCCGTTCTGGCGCTGGCCGTGTCGGCCGTCCCGTCCGCGGCGGCCTCACCACCCGCGCCGCGTCCTTCCGTCGTGAGCCGCTCCGTGCAGCAGGACGCCGACGCGCTGCGCGATGCCGGGGTCACGGGGGTCTCGGTCCGCCTGGAAACCCCCCGCGGGACCGTCACCGCCCGCTCCGGTGTGGGTGACCTGGCCAGTGGCCGCCCGGTTCCCGAGGACGGCCATCTGCGTCTGGGCAGTGTCACCAAGACGTTCGTCGCGACCGTCGTGCTGCAACTGGTGGACGAGGGGAGGCTGACGCTCGACCAGACGGTGGAGCGATGACCGGCACGGCCCGCGACCTCAACCGCTTCTTCACCGCCCTGACCCGCGGACGGCTGCTGGAACCCGCCGCCCTCTCCGCCCTGCGGAGCACCGTCCCGATGCCCCAGGACAGCGGGCATCCCGCGGGCACCCGGAGCGGCCTGGGACTGTTCTTCACGCCCTTGTCCTGCGGCGGCGGATACCTCGGCCACGGGGGAAGCGGGTTCGGCCACCTCGTCCGGGCCGCCACCACGACCGACGGCCGCCGCAGCATCACCGTCTCCGCGCACAGCCGCCCGGGAGACCCGGACACGGCGGACCGCCAGGAGGACATCCTGCGCGACCTCGTCGACCGCGCCCTCTGCCGTCCCGTGTGAGAAGCGATCGGACAGCACGGCCCGGCGGGAAAACCGAAGGAGCCCGGCTCCGGGGTGACCGTGGGGTCGCTCCGGATCCGGGCTCCTTCACGCGTACGCGTGGGGAAAGGGCTCCCTACTCGTCACTCGTCGTCGGGCTTCTCCGCGTCGTTGATCTCCTGCTCCAGGCCCAGCTGCTCGACGAGCCACTTGTCGAACTCGATCGCGGCCCGCACCCAGCTGACCGTCGAGGAGACGAAGTGCTCCAGGCTGACGCCCATGCCGATCAGCATCTGGGCCTCACCGATGAGACGGACGGTGCCGTCGTCGTGGGTGTGGGTGTAGACCTTGGGCCACAGAGTGCGGCGGTTCCAGTCGTCGATCGACTCGAGCAGCTGCTGCTTCTCCTCGATCTGGTGCGGGCGGTCGTAGAAGGTCCGCACGGAGAAGATCTGCTGGTCGTCCTCCCCACGGAACATGAAGTAGGTGCGGAACTGCTCCCACGGCGCCGCGAGGTCACCCTCGTCGTCGACGACGTACTTGAGCTCCATCTGGTCGAGGAGCTGCTTCACGAGGTCCTGATCCGGGACGACGGGGCCCGCCGGTCCTTGGGGCTGCGGCTCGGGCTGGCCCCCGAAATTGGGAATCGAGGACGGGTCGATGGACATGCTGGGACACTCCTGCGGTCGTCTGGCGTCCGGCCGTGGATGTGGGACCAGACGTATTCCCCACCCTCTCTCTCTTGGCCCGTGCCGGGCAACCTGCCTGGCCGACGGGCTTCCGGCTCGGTCCGGTCTCCATGATCACATCTCGGTGACCATGGAGACCGTCGCCCGGGGTGCTACAGCGTCTTGCCCGTGGCCGGGCCCACCAGGAGGCCCTCGCCGAAGCGGTCCACGCGGACCGTGTCGCCGTCCTTGATCTCGCCGGAGAGGATCTCCTTGGCGAGCCGGTCCCCGATGGCGGTCTGTACCAGTCGGCGCAGCGGACGGGCGCCGTAGGCCGGGTCCATGCCCTCCTCCGCCAGCCAGGCCAGCGCCTCGGGGGTGATGTCCAGGGTGAGCCGGCGTTCGGCGAGGCGTCGGCCCAGCCGGTCGAGCTGCAGTGCGGCGATGCGCTCCAGCTCGGCCTTGGTCAGCGCGGAGAAGACGACCAGGTCGTCGAGCCGGTTGAGGAACTCCGGCTTGAAGGAGGACCGGACCACTTCCAGGACCTGCTCCTTCTTCTGCTCCTCGGTGCTGATCGGGTCGACCAGGAACTGGCTGCCCAGGTTGGACGTGAGCACCAGGATCGTGTTGCGGAAGTCGACCGTGCGGCCCTGGCCGTCGGTGAGCCGCCCGTCGTCGAGGACCTGGAGCAGGATGTCGAAGACCTCGGGGTGGGCCTTCTCCACCTCGTCGAGCAGCACCACGCTGTACGGGCGGCGGCGCACGGACTCGGTGAGCTGGCCGCCCTCCTCGTAGCCGACGTAGCCGGGCGGGGCACCGACCAGGCGGGCCACGCTGTGCTTCTCGCTGTACTCCGACATGTCGATGCGGACCATCGCCCGCTCGTCGTCGAAGAGGAAGTCGGCGAGCGCCTTGGCCAGTTCGGTCTTGCCGACGCCGGTGGGGCCGAGGAAGAGGAAGGAGCCGGTGGGCCGGTCGGGGTCGGCGATTCCGGCGCGGCTGCGGCGCACGGCGTCGGACACCGCCCGTACGGCCTCGAGCTGGCCGATGAGCCGCTTGCCCAGCTCCTCCTCCATGCGCAGCAGCTTCTGCGTCTCGCCCTCCAGCAGGCGGCCGGCGGGGATGCCGGTCCAGGAGGCGACGACGTCGGCGATGTCGTCGGAGCCGACCTCCTCCTTGACCATGGTGTCCTTGGCGACCTCCTCCTCGGCCTCGGAGGCGGCTTCCAGGTCGCGTTCCAGGGCCGGGATCTCGCCGTAGAGGAGCTTGGAGGCGGTGTCGAAGTCGCCTTCGCGCTGGGCCCGTTCGGCCTGTCCGCGCAGGTCGTCGAGCTTCTCCTTCAGTTCGCCGACGCGGTTGAGGGACTGCTTCTCCTTCTCCCAGCGGGCGGTGAGGTGGCGCAGTTCCTCCTCCTTGTCGGCGAGGTCGCGGCGCAGCTTCTCCAGGCGCTCGCGGGAGGCGGCGTCGGTCTCCTTGCCGATCGCCAGCTCCTCCATCTTCAACCGGTCGACGGCGCGCTGGAGTTCGTCGATCTCGACGGGCGAGGAGTCGATCTCCATACGGAGCCGGGAAGCCGCCTCGTCGACGAGGTCGATGGCCTTGTCGGGCAGGAAGCGGGAGGTGATGTAGCGGTCGGAGAGGCTCGCCGCCGCGACCAGGGCGCTGTCGGCGATCTGCACCTTGTGGTGGGCCTCGTAGCGGCCCTTCAGGCCGCGCAGGATGGCGATGGAGTCCTCGACGGACGGTTCGGCGACCAGCACCTGCTGGAAGCGCCGCTCGAGCGCCGGGTCCTTCTCGATCCGCTCGCGGTACTCGTCGAGGGTGGTGGCGCCGACCATGCGCAGCTCACCGCGGGCGAGCATCGGCTTGAGCATGTTGCCGGCGTCCATGGCGGAGTCGCCGCCGGCTCCGGCGCCGACCACCGTGTGCAGCTCGTCGATGAAGGTGATGATCTGCCCGTCGGAGTCCTTGATCTCCGCGAGGACGGTCTTCAGCCGCTCCTCGAACTCGCCGCGGTACTTGGCCCCGGCGACCATCGCCCCCAGGTCGAGCGCGACGAGCCGCTTGTCCTTCAGCGACTCGGGCACGTCGCCCTTGACGATCCGCTGGGCGAGCCCCTCGACGACGGCGGTCTTGCCGACGCCGGGCTCACCGATGAGGACCGGGTTGTTCTTGGTGCGGCGGGACAGCACCTGCACGACCCGCCGGATCTCCTGGTCCCGCCCGATGACCGGGTCGAGCCTGCCCTCGCGGGCGGATTCCGTGAGGTCGGTCCCGAACTTCTCCAGGGCCTTGTACTGGCCCTCCGGGTCGGCTGTCGTCACCCGGCGTGCTCCTCTCGCCTGTTGAAAGGCATCCTGCAGCTTCTTCGCGGTGGCGCCCTGCCCCGTCAGCACCTCGCCTGCGGCGCCGCCCTTCGCGGCGATGCCGAGGAGCAGGTGCTCGGTGGAGAGGTACTCGTCCCCCAGGTCACGCGCGCGGGACTGGGCGTCGGCGATGACGGCGAGCAGTTCGCGGTTCGGTTGGGGCGGCGCGACGGTGGACCCGGTGACGCTCGGCAGGCCGGCGAGGACGCGCTCGGCTCCGGCCCGTACGGCCGCCTGGTCGGAGTCGACCGCGGCGAGCAGGTCCGTGATGTTCTCGTTGTCCTGGCCCTGCAGCAGGGCGAGGAGCAGATGGGCGGGGGTGAGGTCGGGGTGCCCCTCGGTTACGGCCCGGTTTCCGGCGGCGTTGATCGCGTCCCGGCTCCGGTTGGTCAGCTCGGCGTCCACGTTCGCGTTCTCCTCCTTGCGACGACCGTCCAGCGGCCCTCATGGCCGGCGCGGCAGCCCGGCCTGGCTGACTCGGTCAGCGTACACAAACTTGAGTCTATTCCACTCAAGGTGGTGATGGGAGGGTCGACGGGTCCCTGTTCCCGCTTCCCGGACCTCCCCGACCTTCCACCTTCCGGTGCGACCACGCCCCGCGCACGCCGATGACGGACGGGGGCCGCTGACGCAGCGGCGCGAGAGGAGAGACGAGAAGTGTGAGACGGGAGGCGCGAGGCGTCGGCCGGACGTGCCCACCCGAGCCGAGAGGGACCCGGGGAACAGAACGGGCCCGGGAACAGAAGGACGGCCGACGACGGGGGCGACACGGGCGGGGGCCGAGGGCGTGGTGGGGCCGGAGCGTCACAGACGGAACGCCACCGTCGCTCGATCCGGCGGCGCGGGGGCATGGAGGGCACGCTCACACGCGCGAGAAGGCAGGAGTGAGTCCGAGGTGGGAGTCGGTACGGCCGGACGGCCGGTTTCGGCCATCGCTCGATCCTGCCCACACCCGGAGATATCCCCGAAAACTGCAGTGGCGTCACCGTGTTCAGGTCACGGTGACGCCACTGCGGGGGGAAGCACCTGCGCGATCTTTTACGACGGGGGAATCGCGTCAGGCACTGCGGGGGGTGGCTGAGATGGTCCGGTGGGCAGAGGAGTCGGACTCCACCTGCTCATGGTCCCGCTGGTCCAGGTTCACAAAGATCATTCCGTACCGGATGGCACACCGTACGGGCTGCGGCGCCCCCCGAGGGCGCCGCAGGCACCGGTACGCCCGTACGTCTCCGTCCTCGTCCCGCGTGACGACGACCGGTTCACCGAACACGGTCACCATCAGCGAATCACCGCTGTGGGGGATGGCGGTGACCAGGTCGATGAAGTGCCAACCGGATCGGTAGGCGGTCGCCATCTCCCTGCGAAAAGATCGGTCGTCGGGTGGTGTGGTCATTGCCATCAGTCCCAGGTGCTGTCGGCCGGGAAGGCCAGCGGCTCGTCCGTGACGACCACAGAAGACTGAGCGTCGCTCACGTGATGCGCGTCACTCTCCGCACCGGAGAGGCCGGCCAGGGTGCCGAAAGCCACAACGGCGGAAAAGGCGGCGACAAGCACCGAGCGAAGCATTCTCTTACGCATAGTCGGCTTCGTCCTCACTTGAAGGTCCCCTCTATCCCCCGTCCGATAAGACGATGGCTCATTCAGGCACGTCATGGCCACACAATCGGTGCATCATGTTCCTGCACGTTCAGGACCCTGGGGGGTGGAGATTTGACAACAAACGGGACTAAGGCGACACATCCCCATCCGGTGACCGAGCTGTGCCCGGAGGGAAGCCGCCTCTACGCGGACGCCCTTCGTACCGGACACATACCGCGTACGGACGTCGAGGCCGCCCCCTGCCTGATGGATTTCGCTCTTCTCCATCCCGATCCCGACGACCCGAGCCATCTGCGGCCGGTACCGCCCTCGGTCGCCCTGGCCCAGCGGCTCAACCCCATCGAACGCGAGATCACCGAGCAGCGGCGGTTGTCCATCACGCTCGCCGAGGCCTTCGAGCCGTTCATGGACATCAGCACCCAGGAGACGGGCCCCACCCACTCCCTCACCGTGCTGGAGGGCCTCGACCGAATCAACACCGCACTCGACCTGGCGACCGCCCAGTGCCACTCCGAGATGCTCACGGTGCAGCCGAGCGGCCGTCGCCGCCCCGAGAACCGGCTCCTGGAGGCGCTGGAACGGGACCGACCGCTGATCGAACGCGGGGTGCGGATCCGGACGCTCTACCAGCACACCGCCCGGTTCAGCCCGGACCGGCTGGCCTACGTCGACCATTTCACCGACGGCAAGGTGGAGTACCGCACCATCGACGAACTCGTCGAGCGGCTCGTCATCTGTGACGAGACCGTCGCCTTCATCCCCATCCGCGAGGACCGGCAGGTGGCCCTCGAACTCCGCCACCCCGGTCTGGTCCGCTATCTGGTCAAGGTCTTCGAGTTCATGTGGAACCGAGCCGTCCCGCTCAGTGCCGGTGCTCCCTACGAGACCGCCCCCGACGGCATCACCGAGATCCAGCATTCCATAGCGAAACTGCTCGTCGAGGGCCACGTCGACGAGGCGATCGCACGCCGTCTCGGCATGAATGTACGCACCTGCCGCGCCCACATAGCCAAGCTGGCCTCCGCCCTCGGCAGCGGCAGCCGGGCCCAACTCGGCTATCTGATCGCCCAGTCGGGAATTCTCAACCAGGACCAGTGAAGCCCAGGAGGTGCAAGCCCGGCGTGACTGCATGTACGCGTGATCACGAAACGGAGGAACTGTGCGACGCGGGCGCCGAACTGTACGCCCGGGCACTGCGTGACGGTCCGCTGTCCGCCGAAGAGGCTCGCGAGACGCCCTGCCCGGTCGACACCGGGTTGCTCCGCCCCTCCCTTGACGACCCCGGCCGGCTGGTGCCCGTCCCACCGACGGTCGCCCTGCACCGACTGCTGCGATTCTCCGGAGAACGCGTCGCGGCCCAGCGGCGGCGCGAGGAACGGCTGACCGAGGTCTTCCAGCAGCTCATACGGATCGGTGAACCGTGCGCGGAGGAGACGGGAGCCCCCGCGCTCAGTGTTCTCAACGGCCAGGAGCGGATCAACGGCGCCATCGCCGAGGCACTGGCGGAAGGGAAGACGGAGCTCCTCTGCATACAGCCCCACAGCCATTACCACACGTCCGAGGACGCGAGAACGGCTCAAGCCGCGGCCATGGTTCGTGACCAGGAGTTCCTCGACCGCGGCGGCAGGATCCGCGTGCTCTACCCGCATACGCAGCGGCACATACCCCTGGTCGTCGCCCGTTACGAGCAGTTGAAGGGCGACGCTCAGGCACGCACCCTGGACGAGGTCGCCGGCCGCCTGATCATCATCGACGGGACGGTCGCCTACATCCCCGGTGACCGAGAAGCGGAACGCAGCGTTGCGCTGGAGATCCGGCACCCGGCCGTCATCACCTATCTGGTCAACATGTTCGACCGCTTCTGGCGACTGGCCACTCCCATGCACCCCCAGGCAGTCCAGCCGCCGTCCCTCAACGGCATCACCGCCCGCCAGCGAGCGATCGCCCGCTTCCTCGTCGAAGGCCACACGGATGCCGTCATCGCCGACCGCCTCGGCATGAACGTCCGCACCGCCCGTGTCCACATCGCCAAGCTCGCCTCCACCCTCGGCAGCGGCAGCCGTGCTCAGCTCGGCTATCTCATCGCGCGCTCGGGGATCCTCGACCGGGAGGAGTGACTACCGCCCGGCGCGCGTCGTCCAGGCCGACCTGCGCGATACGGACGCCCAGTTGGGTGCGACTGGTCGCGCCCAGCGTCTCCGAGAGGCGGGCGATGTGCGCCCGGCAGGTGCGCACGCTGATGCCGAGGCGTTCCGCGATCACCGCGTCCTGGTGGCCCTCCGCCAGCAGCGCCGCGATGGACCGCTCCCGGTGCGAGATGCCCTCGATGCCGGTGTCGGGCAGCGGGGCGGTCAGCGGGATGGCGAGGCGCCACAGGCGCTCGAAGACCGTGCCCAGGTACAACACCAGCGCCGGGTGGCGCAGCTCCAGCGCCATGGTGCGCTCGGAGTTGGCGGGGATGAAGGCGACCGTGCGGTCGAAGAGGATCAGCCGCTCGATCACCTCGTCCAGCGTCCGCGCCTCCACCGCGTCGCCCATCAGCTCCAGGTAGGTGTGCAGGCCCTGGCCGTGCCGGGCCACATGCGTGTAGAGGTCCCGCATCCGCACCCCGCGCCCGCGCAGCGCCGTCGCCCGGTGCAGGCCCTCCGACAGCTCCGCCTCGCGCCGGATACCGCCGGGCTGGACCGTGAGCACCTCGGTGGTGCACGCCTGCGTCGCCTCGTCCATCGAGGCCTGGATGCGGGCCAGCCCGTCCAGCACCCTGATCGCCGGGCCCTCCGCGGCCGAGCGGGAGGCGGGCACCTGGCGGCCCAGGCCGGCGTACCGCTCGAACGCCGCGACGACCGAGCCGACCCGGCGCTGGCTCGCGCTGACCTCCTCGTGCATCCCGCGCAGCAGCCGGGTCATGACCTCCTGCGGGGCGGTCGGCACCAGCCAGTCCATGTCGTCGGGGTCCGGATGCAGCAGGGCCAGGTCCAGCAGGCAGGGCACCGGCTCCGCGTCCCGGCGCGGCACCCGTCCGCGCCGTACGGCCCGGGAGTACACGCGGTCCCCGGAGTCGCACAGCCGGTCAGCACCGTGTGGATGCTCGTCCGTCCCGCGCCCGGCCATCGCCCGTCCCACCCCCGGTTCTGCCACTTTCCGATGCGCCACTATGCGCGGCCGCACCCGGCTCCGCAACACGGCTCCGGTCGGCGCGGCAGCCGAGAACCCGGAAACCCGGGGAACGGGGCGGGACTCGGGGCGGTGACGGGACAACACCGCCGGGGAGCACGGTGATCCGTGCTCCCCGGCGGAACGTCCACGCATCCCGGGCGAAGTACCCGGCGGCCGGCGGCTACTTCAGGCCGACCGCGGCGCACGCCTCCTTGTACTCCGCCGTGCAGATGTCCGCCACCTTGTAGAACCCGTCGGCGATGACCGTGTCCTTGATGTTGTCCTTCGTCAGGGCCACCACGGGCACGAGCTGCGCCGGGATGTCCTTGTCCGTGGGGCTGTCCACCCGCTCGCGGGTCAGCGCGTCGAACTGGATGCCCTTGCCCTGGACCCGCGCCACGGCCATCTCCGCGGCGTTGTCGGCCTCCAGCGGGTAGGACTTGTAGACGCTCATGAACTGCTCGCCCGCGATGATCCGCTGCACTCCCGCCAGTTCGGCGTCCTGGCCGGTGATCGGGGGCAGCTCGGTCACACCGGCGGTCTCGAGCGCCTTGACGATGGCGCCCGCCATGGTGTCGTTGGCCGAGTAGACGGCGGCGATGTTGTCCTTGCCGATCACGTTGATCGCCTCGACCATGTTGGCCTCGGCGTTCTCCGGCGCCCAGTCCTTGGTGTCGTAGGACTTGGCGATGGTGACCTTGCCCTTGAGCTCCGACAGCGCGCCGGCCTTGAACTGCTTCGCGTTCGGGTCGGTCGGGGAGCCGTTCATCATGACGATCTTGCTGGTGGCCGCCTTGTCGCCGCCGAGCTTCTCCAGCAGGGAACGGCCCTGGACCTCGCCGACCAGCTCGTTGTCGAAGGAGATGTACGCGTCGATCGGGCCCTCGGCCAGCCGGTCGTAGGCGATGACCGGGATGCCCGCGTCCTTGGCCTTCTTCACGTCCTCGGCGATGGCCTTCGAGTCGACCGCGTCCAGCACGATGACGTCGACCCTGTCGTCGATCATCTGCTGCATCTGGCTCGACTGCTTGCCGGCGTCCGACTCGGCGTTGGCGTAGGCGACCTTCCCCTTGTCGTTGGTGAGCGACTCCACCTTCTTCTTGAAGATGGGGTAGTCGAACTGCTCGTACCGGGTGTTGGCCTTCTCCGGGAGAAGCAGTCCGACCGTGATGTCGTTCCCCTTCGTGGGGCTCGCGTCGTCGCTGCTCCCTGTCGCGTTGAGTACGCCGCAACCGGCAAGCATGACGGACATCGAGGTGGCGGCCACTGATATGGCGATACGACGCATGCGAGGGCTCACTTCAGGTGCGTTTTGGACGTGGGCACAACATTGCGGCCCATGTGACTGAAAAGCCAACGCTTCAGCTACCACTGGCGTCAAGACCAACTACTTAACGAGATGAACACAACACGGTGCGCTGAAGTCGTGAGGGGCCGGCGAAAGACTCGCACAGATCTCCTGGAGACGCACACATCCGCTGATCACAGGCGTACGCGGGGCGTACGGGACGGGGAGTGAGGGGGCGTCATCCGTGCGCACACGCGTGAAGGGCCCGGAGGTTCGGACGAACCTCCGGGCCCTTCAGGACACTTCACTTTTCAGCCAAACGGAACTTTCCCGTCAGCCGGACCGCTCGGTCGGGTCAGTCGGGCTGCTGCTGACGCTTCGGCCGCCACACCACCAGCGCGCTGGTCTGCTGCACCTCCTGATACGGCACCAGGTCCCGGCGGTACGACGCGTGCACCGCGGCCTCGCGCTGCCGCATGGTCGCCGCCGCGCCGTCCAGCGCGCCCTCCAGCTCCGCCACCCGGGCCTGCAGCGCGGCGACCTGGTTCTCCAGTTCGATGATGCGCTTGATGCCGGCCAGGTTGATGCCCTCCGCCTGCGACAGCTGCTGCACCTGACGGAGCAACTCGATGTCACGGGCCGAGTAGCGGCGGCCCCGGCCGGCGGCGCGGTCCGGCGAGACGAGCCCCAGACGGTCGTACTGGCGCAGGGTCTGCGGATGCAGGCCGGAGAGCTGAGCCGCCACCGAGATGACGTAGACCGGCGTGTCCTGCGTCAGTTCATACGGATTGCGTCGACGACCGTCCATCTCCATCAAGCTCCCTTCGCTGCCTGGAACAGCTCCGCCCGCGGATCCTCATCCGCGGTCGCCTCGCGATACGCCTCCAGTGCGTCACGAGCCTTCCCCGGCAGGTCCTTGGGAACACTCACCTCGACGGTGACCAGCAGATCGCCGCGCGAGCCGTCCTTGCGGACCGCTCCCTTGCCGCGGGCCCGCATGGTCCGCCCGTTGGGCGTGCCCGGGGGCAGCTTCAGCGTGACCGGCGGACCGCCGAGCGTCGGGACGCGGATCTCCCCGCCGAGGGCCGCCTCCGGATAGGTGACCGGAACGGTGACGGTGAGATTGTCGTCCCGGCGGCCGAACACCGGGTGACTGCCGACGTGCACGACGACGTACAGGTCGCCCGCCGGGCCGCCGCGCTCGCCCGGTGCGCCCTTGCCGCGCAGCCGGATGCGCTGGCCGTCGCTGACGCCCGCCGGGATGCGCACCTGCATCGTCCGCGAGGACTTGGCCCGGCCGCTGCCCTTGCAGATGTCGCAGGGGTTCTCCGCGATCAGGCCGCGGCCCTTGCAGTCCGGGCACGGGTCGGTGAGCGAGAAACCCCCGCCGCTGCCCCGGGCGACCTGCCCGGTGCCGACACAGGTCGGGCACACGCGCGGTGTGCCGTTCTTGTCGCCGGTGCCCGAACAGCCCTTGCAGGCCTGCTGGGAGGACATCCGCAGCGGGACCGTCGCCCCCTCGATGGCCTCGGTGAAGCTCAGGGTGACCTCGGACTCGATGTCCTGGCCGCGCCGGGGCTGGGTCCGCGTGGTGCCGGTGCCGCCGCGGTTGAACAGCCCGCCGAAGACGTCGCCGATCCCGCCGCCGAACCCGCCGGCGCCGCCCTGGCCGCCCTGTCCTCCCTGGCCGCCTCCGAAGAGGTCACCCAGGTCGAAGTTGAACGACCCGGCGCCGCCCGCCCCCGGTCCCGGCCGGAAGCCGCCGCCGCCGAAGAGCGACCGGGCCTCGTCGTACTCCTTGCGCTTCTTGGGGTCGCCGAGGACGTCGTTCGCCTCGGAGATCTCCTTGAACCGCTCCTCCGCCTTGGCGTTGCCCTTGTTGGCGTCCGGGTGGTACTCGCGGGCGAGCTTCCGGTACGCCTTCTTGATCTCGGCCTCGGTGGCGTCCTGAGGCACGCCGAGGACCTTGTAGTAGTCCTTCTCGATGAAGTCCTTGGTGCTCATCCCCGACGTCCCTCCTTCCTTGCCCGCCGGGGCGGCCCGGCAGGTCCTGCCTGCCCGGCCCGCCCCGGCTTCCTCACGCCCGCTGAGGCGTCAGCCCTCCTGAGGGCCACCGGTCTCCTTTTCGTCCGCGGCCGCCTCGGTCTCCTCCTCGGCCGGCTTGCCCGGCTGAGCGCCCGGCTGCGGTTCGGCCACGGCCACCCGCGCGGGGCGGATGGTGCGCTCACCGATGCGGTACCCGGGCTGCAGGATCGCCACGCACGTCGTCTCGGTGACGTCCGGGGCGTAGGAGTGCATCAGGGCCTCGTGGATCGTCGGGTCGAAGGGCTCGCCCTCCTTGCCGAACTGCTGCAGGCCCATCTTCGCCACGGTCGACTCCAGCGACTCGGCGACGGACTTGAACCCGCCGACCAGTTCGCCGTGCTCCCGTGCGCGGCCGACGTCGTCGAGCACGGGCAGGAGCTCGGTCATGAGGTTCACCACGGCGACCTCCTTGACCGCGATCCGGTCGCGCTCGACCCGGCGGCGGTAGTTCTGGTACTCGGCCTGGAGCCGCTGGAGGTCCGCGGTGCGCTCACCGAGCGCCGTACGAGCCTGGTCCAGCTGGGCCACCAGCCCGGCGTCGGGACCCGAGTCCCCGGCCGGGGCCGCCGCCTCCTCCGCGGAGGGGGTGGCGGCCTTCGGCTCGGCGTCGTCGGCCGGAACGCCTGAGGGGACGTCGGGCTGCTGCGACTTTTCGTCGAAGCCCGGGGTCTCCTCGGTCACGCCGCACCGTCCTTACGTTCGTCGTCCACGATCTCGGCGTCGACCACGTCGTCGTCCGCCCTGGCCCCGCCGGCACCCGCGTCGGCTCCGGCGCCACCCGCGGCCTGGGCCGCCTGGGCGTCGGCGTACATGGCCTGGCCCAGCTTCTGGGAGACGGCGGCGACCTTCTCCGTGGCGGTGCGGATCTCGGCGGTGTCCTCGCCCTTGAGCTTCTCCTTCAGCTCGGCGACGGCGCCCTCGACCTCGGTCTTGATCTCGCCGGGAACCTTGTCCTCGTTGTCCGCGAGGAACTTCTCGGTCTGGTAGACGAGCTGCTCGCCCTGGTTGCGGGACTCGGCGGCCTCGCGGCGCTGGTGGTCCTCCTCCGCGTACCGCTCGGCCTCCTCACGCATGCGGTCGACCTCGTCCTTCGGGAGCGAGGAGCCGCCGGTGACGGTCATCTTCTGCTCCTTGCCGGTGCCGAGGTCCTTCGCCGTGACGTGCATGATGCCGTTGGCGTCGATGTCGAAGGAGACCTCGATCTGCGGGACGCCGCGCGGCGCCGGGGGCAGACCGGTCAGCTCGAACATGCCGAGCTTCTTGTTGTACGCCGCGATCTCGCGCTCGCCCTGGTAGACCTGGATCTGCACCGACGGCTGGTTGTCCTCGGCCGTGGTGAAGATCTCGGAACGCTTGGTCGGGATCGTGGTGTTGCGCTCGATCAGCTTGGTCATGATGCCGCCCTTGGTCTCGATGCCGAGGGACAGCGGGGTGACGTCGAGCAGCAGGACGTCCTTGACCTCGCCCTTGAGGACACCGGCCTGGAGCGCGGCACCGATCGAGACGACCTCGTCCGGGTTGACGCCCTTGTTGGCCTCCTTGCCGCCGGTCATCTCCTTGACGAGCTCGGCGACGGCGGGCATCCGGGTGGAACCACCGACGAGAACGACGTGGTCGATCTCGGACAGCGCGATACCGGCGTCCTTGACGACGTTGTTGAACGGCGTCTTGCAGCGCTCCAGCAGGTCCGCGGTCAGCTGCTGGAACTGGGCGCGGGTCAGCTTCTCGTCGAGGTGCAGGGGGCCCTCGGCGGAGGCGGTGATGTAGGGCAGGTTGATCGTGGTCTCGGTGGACGCGGACAGCTCGATCTTGGCCTTCTCGGCGGCCTCACGGAGGCGCTGGAGCGCCATCTTGTCCTTGCCCAGGTCCACGCCGTGCCCGGACTGGAACTGCTTGACCAGGTAGTCGACGACGCGCTGGTCCCAGTCGTCACCACCGAGGTTGTTGTCACCGTTGGTGGCCTTCACCTCGACGACGCCGTCACCGATCTCCAGGAGCGAGACGTCGAACGTACCGCCACCGAGGTCGAAGACCAGGATGACCTGCTCGTCCTTGTCGAGGCCGTACGCCAGGGCGGCGGCCGTCGGCTCGTTGACGATGCGCAGCACGTTCAGACCGGCGATCTCGCCGGCCTCCTTGGTCGCCTGGCGCTCCGCGTCGTTGAAGTACGCCGGGACGGTGATGACCGCGTCGGTCACCTTCTCGCCCAGGTAGGCCTCGGCGTCCCGCTTCAGCTTCTGGAGCACGAAGGCGCTCATCTGCTGCGGGTTGAAGTCCTTGCCGTCCAGGTTGATCTTCCAGTCGGTGCCCATGTGGCGCTTGACCGACCGGATGGTCCTGTCGACGTTGGTCACGGCCTGGCGCTTGGCCACCTCACCGACCAGCACCTCGCCGTTCTTCGCGAAGGCGACGACGGAAGGCGTGGTCCTGGCGCCCTCAGCGTTGGTGATGACGGTGGGCTCACCGCCCTCCAGAACGCTGACGACGGAGTTAGTCGTGCCCAGGTCGATGCCGACCGCACGTGCCATTTCGATTCCTCCAGCTGACTTGAGTGGAACAGACTCAAGCATGCCTGACGTCCGGCGCGGGGTCAACAGACCTGAGTCGAGCAGACTCAACTCTTATCCGCTCCTTACGCGCAAGGAGGATCCGACCTGCGGATTCGGGGCGTCAGCGCCGACGCAGGAGCGGGGCGGCAGCCGCCCCTCAGGAGCGGCTCCGAGGCGGGCGGCCATGTCGGGCCTCAAGCCAACGGCTTACGGACACAAGTGTGCGGCACGGATATAAATTAGTGGCGTATGCCCAGATTCATGGGGCGTGACGCGGCCACCTCCAGGGTGCTCCCCAAGGCAACCCTCAGCGACTCAGATCACTCCGCGCCCGGCTGCAGTACGGCCGAAGATAGGGGTAGTCTCAGACGGACTGTATAAGTTACCGCTTAGTAATGTCGGGAATTCCGTGGCAGGAGCCCCCCGACCAAACCCTCGCAGGCCCGAGGAGCCCCTATGCAACTCGCCGCGATCATCGTGTCGCTGGTCCTGACCGTGGTCGGCGTCGCCCTGCTCGCACGCGCGATCGGCCAGTTCGTCCGGTACTTCAAGCTGGGCCAGCCGGTCCCGGCCGGCACCCGGACCGACAATCCCTACCAGCGCAGCGTGACCCTGGTGCGGGAGTTCCTCGGCCACACGCGCATGAACCGGTGGGGCGTCGTCGGCGTCGCCCACTGGTTCGTGGCCATCGGCTTCCTGACGCTGCCGCCGACCATCGTCACCGCCTACGGCCAGCTGTTCCGGGCCGACTGGACGCTCCCGGTGATCGGCGGCTTCCTGCCGTACGAGATGTACATCGAGTTCATCGGCGCCATGACGACCCTCGGCATCGCCGTGCTGATCGTCATCCGCCTGCTGAACCTGCCCTCCCGGCCCGGCCGCAAGTCCCGGTTCACCGGCTCGAAGATGGGCCAGGCCTACTTCGTCGAGTACGTCATCCTCACCATCGGCCTCGCCATCTACGTGCTGCGCGGCCTCGAGGGAGCCCTGCACCACGTGGACGGCTACGAGGCCGCGTACTTCGCCTCGTACCCGCTGGTCCTGGCCTTCAAGGGCCTGAGCCTGGCGACGCTGCAGAACCTCGTCTACCTCTTCGCCATGATCAAGCTGAGCACGACCATGATCTGGATGATCACGGTCAGCCTCAACACGAACATGGGTGTGGCCTGGCACCGCTTCCTGGCCTTCCCGAACATCTGGTTCAAGCGCGAGGCCACCGGCGACACCGCGCTGGGCGCCCTGCAGCCGATGACCTCGGGCGGCAAGCCGATCGACTTCACCGACCCCGGTGACGACGACGTCTTCGGCGTCTCCCAGGTCGAGCAGTTCTCCTGGAAGGGCCTGCTGGACTTCTCCACCTGCACCGAGTGCGGCCGCTGCCAGTCGCAGTGCCCCGCCTGGAACACCGGCAAGCCGCTCTCGCCGAAGCTGCTGATCATGAGCCTGCGGGACCACGCGCACGCCAAGGCGCCGTACCTGCTGGCCGGCGGCGGCAAGACGATGGAGGGCGAGGAGAAGGCGTCGGCCGAGGCGCTCAAGGACGTGCCCGCGACGGCGCTGGCCGAGGCCGAGCGCCCGCTGATCGGCACCCTCGAGGCTGCATCCGACAGCGGCTTCGCCGCGGGCGGCGTCATCGACCCGGACGTCCTGTGGTCTTGCACCACCTGCGGCGCCTGCGTCGAGCAGTGCCCCGTCGACATCGAGCACGTCGACCACATTGTCGACATGCGCCGCTACCAGGTCATGATCGAGTCCAGCTTCCCCTCGGAGGCCGGCACGATGCTCAAGAACCTGGAGAAGAAGGGCAACCCCTGGGGCCTGGCCAAGAAGCAGCGCCTTCAGTGGACCAAGGAGGTCGACTTCGAGGTCCCGGTCGTCGGCAAGGACCTCGAGGACCTGTCCGAGGTCGAGTACCTGTACTGGGTCGGCTGCGCCGGCGCCCTCGAGGACCGCGCCAAGAAGACCACCAAGGCCTTCGCCGAGCTGCTGCACATCGCGGGCGTCACGTTCGCGATCATGGGCGGCGACGAGAAGTGCACCGGCGACTCCGCCCGCCGCCTGGGCAACGAGCCCCTGTTCCAGGAACTCGGCATGGAGAACGTCTCCGCGCTGAACACGGCCTTCGGCGAGGAGACGGACGACGAGGGCAACGTCACCGAGGAGTCGAGGAAGCCGAAGTCGGCGAAGAAGATCGTCGCCACCTGCCCGCACTGCCTCAACACCCTCGGCAACGAGTACCCGCAGCTCGGCGGCGACTACGAGGTCATCCACCACACCCAGCTGCTCCAGCACCTCATCGACGAGGGCAAGCTGATCCCGGTGACCCCGGTCGAGGGCCTCATCACCTACCACGACCCGTGCTACCTGGGCCGGCACAACAAGATCTACACGCCGCCGCGCGAGATCATCGCCAACGTCCCGGGCCTGCGCAACGAGGAGATGCACCGCCACAAGGAGCGCGGCTTCTGCTGCGGCGCCGGCGGCGCGCGGATGTGGATGGAGGAGCGGATCGGCAAGCGCGTCAACGACGAGCGCGTCGACGAGGCCCTCGCCCTGAACCCGGACATCATCTCCACCGCCTGCCCGTTCTGCCTGGTCATGCTGACCGACTCGGTCAACGGCAAGAAGAACGACGGCAAGGCGAAGGAGACCGTCCAGGTCGTCGACGTCGCCCAGCTGCTGCTGGAGTCGGTCAAGACGCCGCTCGACCCGGCGGGCGAGTCGGAGGCGGAGAACGCCCCGGAGCCGGAGCCGGTGAAGTAGGCACGAGGCGCGTACGCGCGCGGGTGCGAAGGGGCCGTCCGGAAGGGCGGCCCCTTCGTCATGTTCGCGTACGCTCCGTCCTGCGGAGGACCGGACCCCTCCGCAGGACGGAGCGCGGAGCTGACTCCCCCTTAGGGGATGTCACAGCTCGGCCGCAAAGGCGGCCCCGGAACCCCGGGCCCGGCCCACCACTCCCTGGGACCAGGTACGTTCGTTGACGTGGCTGGATTCAGGATCGGACGCGGCCGGGACAACAACGGCGCTCCTCACGCGCGACCGCAACACCCTCCGTACGGGCAGCAGACGCCGCAGGGACCGTCGTACGGCTCCCCGCAGGCGCCGCAGCCGTACCCACAGCAGCCGCCGTACGGCAGAGGCGGCCACGGCGGGGGCGGCAACGGCGGCGGCAGCCCGTGGCCGCAGGTGAACCGCGGCCCCGGCGGGCACGGCGGCCCCGGCCGCCCCGGTGGCGGCTACGGCGGTCAGCACGGCCACGGCGGTCAGCACGGCCACGGCGGTCACGGCGAGCCGGAGTACTTCGGCGACGGCGGCGCGTACCCGGGCGGCCCGCAGGCCGGGCACGACCCGTACGCGGCCAACAACCCGGGCCACACCCAGGCCTTCTCGGTCAGCGAGGACCCCTACCTGCAGGGCGGCGGGACACACCACGACGGTGCCCCCGAGCCCGTGCCCGGCCCGGTCGGCCCGCCCCTGCCCTGGAAGGCCCTGCTGAAGGGCATCGTCACCGCCCCCGACCAGACGTTCCTGAGGATGCGCGACTACACGATGTGGGGCCCCGCCCTCGTCGTCACGTTCCTCTACGGCCTGCTCGCGGTCTTCGGCTTCGAGGGCGCCCGCGAGGAGGCGATCGGCGCCACCCTGACCAACGCCATCCCGATCGTCCTGACGACGGCCGTGGCGATGGTGATCAGCTTCTTCGTCCTGGGCGTGGTCACCCACAGCCTGGCCCGCCAGCTCGGCGGCAACGGCGCCTGGCAGCCCACGGTCGGCCTGTCCATGCTGATCGCGTCCCTCACGGACGCCCCCCGGCTGGTCTTCGCGATGTTCGCGAGCGGCGACGCCACGTTCGTCCAGATCCTCGGCTGGGCCACCTGGATCGCGGCCGGCGCGCTGCTCACCCTGATGGTCCGCCGCTCCCACGACCTGCCCTGGCCGAAGGCCCTGGGCGCGTCCGCGATCCAGCTGATCGCCCTGCTGTCGATCGTGAAGCTGGGCACGTTCTGAGCCACGGGACGGCACGGCACACGTGAAGGGGGCTCCCGATCCGGGAGCCCCCTTCCTCAACCTGGCCTTCTTCGCCCCGGCCTTCTTCGCCCCGGCCCGAGCACATGGCGTGTCCGGACGGGCCGGCCGGTCGCATGGAATGATGCGCCCATGCTCGTACAGCTCCTCGCCGCAGCGGGTGTGCTCGCCGTCCTGACCATGGTTCCCGGCCCGGACATGGCCGTCGTGACGAGGCGCGCCGTGGCGTGCGGCTGGCGGGACGGACTGCGGACGGTCGGCGGTATCAGCGCCGGTCTGCTCACCTGGGGCGTCCTCACCGTGGCGGGGCTGGCGGCCCTGCTGGCCGCGTCCGCCACGGCCTACACGGTCGTCAAGCTGGCCGGAGCCGCCTACCTGGTCTTCCTCGGCGTGCAGTCGCTGCTGGCCGGTCGGCGTGACCGTACGGGTACGCCGCCGTCCACCGCCGCCCCCAAGGGGAACCCGTGGCGGACCGGCCTGGTCAGCAACGTCTTCAACCCGAAGGTCGCCGTCTTCTACACCGGCCTGCTGCCGACGCTCGCGCCCTCCGGCATGTCACCCCACGCGGGAATGGCCGTCCTCGTCCTCCTGCACGTCGCGCTCACCCTCGTCTGGCTCAGCGGCTACGTGATGGTGCTGGCGAAGGCCCGCGCACTCTTCGAGCGGCCCGTGGTGCGGCGGGCCATGGACCGCGTGACCGGCGTCGTCCTGATCGGTTTCGGCCTCAAGGTCGCCGCGTCACAGCCCTGACCCGGGGGCCCGCCGCCCCGCGGTGCGGCCCCGGCGCCGACAGGGGGGTGGGCGGTGGGCGGTGGGCAGACCGGCCTACAGCGCCTCTTTCGAAGGCCCGACCGGCTCGCCCGCCTTGCGCACCGGAGGCAGCACGCTCCACGGGAAGTTGATCCAGTCGTCGGTCCGCTTCCAGACGTACTCGCACTTCACCAGCGACTGCGACTTCTCGTAGATCACGGCGCTGCGCACCTCGGCGACGGCGTCGAGGCAGAAGTCGCGGACGAGCTTGAGCGTCTTGCCGGTGTCGGCGACGTCGTCGGCGATCAGCACCTTCTTGTCGGTGAAGTCGACGACGTCGGGCACGGGAGCGAGCATGACCGGCATCTCGAGCGTGGTGCCCACCCCGGTGTAGAACTCGACGTTCACCAGGTGGATGTTCTTGCAGTCGAGGGCGTAGGCGAGCCCACCGGCGACGAAGACACCGCCGCGCGCGATGCTGAGCACGACGTCCGGCCGGTACCCGTCGTCCACGATGGCCTGCGCGAGCTCACGCACGGCCACCCCGAACTGCTCGTAACCGAGGTTCTCCCGCCGCGGACGGCTCTCCTGCGCACCCATGCCTATACCTGGGTGCGGTGGAAGTTGAGGAAGGCCCGCGAGGCCGTGGGCCCGCGCTGCCCCTGGTACCGGGAGCCGTACCGCTCACTGCCGTACGGGGCCTCGGCCGGCGAGCTGAGCCGGAACAGGCACAGCTGGCCGATCTTCATCCCGGGCCACAGCTTGATCGGAAGCGTCGCGAGGTTCGACAGCTCCAGGGTGACGTGCCCGGAGAACCCGGGGTCGATGAACCCGGCGGTCGAGTGCGTGACCAGCCCGAGCCGCCCCAGCGAACTCTTCCCCTCCAACCGCGACGCGAGATCGTCGGGCAACGAGATGACCTCGTACGTACTGGCCAGCACGAACTCGCCCGGATGCAGGATGAACGGTTCGTCCCCCTCCGGCTCCACGAGCCGGGTGAGCTCCGCCTGCTCGACGGACGGGTCGATGTGCGGGTACCGGTGGTTCTCGAACACCCGGAAGAAGCGGTCGAGGCGCACGTCGACACTGGACGGCTGCACCATGGATTCGTCGTAGGGATCGATCCGCACCCGCCCGGCATCGATCTCGGCCCGGATGTCCCTGTCTGAGAGAAGCACGCCCCGAGGATACGCAAGGCGCGCGGACCGGCCACAATCGCCGTCCCACGCGCCCACGCCCTGTTGCCCCTGCCGGTCCCCCGCGCCCTCGCTAACGCTTCTGGTGAGCGACCGGCACGACGCTGCGAAGCCGCGCACAGCGCGGACACCGCAAGAGTCGGCCGGGACCGAGTCGCTCGGCCTGCTGCATCGGGAACGAGGCGGCGGTAAACACGTGCCCATCGGCACAGCGGACGACGGTGCGCTCCATCAAGTCCAAGAGTCCCTTCCCCAAGAGCCGCGTCTGGCTTCCCGCCCTGACGCCAAAAGGCACATTACGGGATCAAAGAGACGACTCTCCAGGCGGCACCCCGGCCCCGCCCAGCCCCCGCCGACACCCCACCGTACGCCCCAACTCCAGCCCCCCGTACCCACTTCCACACCTTGAACGCCATCAGGCCCCCGGGGCCTGAAACACCGGGGACCTGCCATGGGGTAGAGTGACCGAGCATCCGGTCACCGGTCGGTTCTGGTGGCCTGGATCACATGCGGGTGTAGTTTAATGGTAGAACATCAGCTTCCCAAGCTGAGAGCGCGAGTTCGATTCTCGTCACCCGCTCCACGAAGAAGGCCCAGGTCAAAGACCCGGGCCTTTCTGCTGCCCGCCGATGATCGGGCGGAGCGTGCCTCACACTCCCCTCGCCACTCAGATCATCTCTGTGTCTTCGGTCATACGATGCGCCCCGGCCGCGATCAGCCGTGCCACGCTCAGCGGCGGGCAGAGTGTGGCCGGCGGCGGCATCGGGACAGACCAGTAAGAGGCGGCCCCGCGCTCCGGGAAGTCGACGAGGTCAAGACGCGGCACTCCGAGGTAGGTGCCCCGACCGAGGCAGTCCACGTCCTGCGTGTGCCAGTCGTCCACCGCCGCGCGCCACGTCCTGGGCATTTCGGCGGGAACGAGGGCGTAGTACCGGGGCCGTGCGGATCGCAGATGACCGGACCGCCCCGCAGTGCCTCGTCAAGGAAGGCGTCGACCTCTCCGGGGTCGGCGGTCTCGGCCACCGCGTTCACGAGGCGCCCCGGAATCCGTACCGCCGAGAACAACGCGCCGAGGGGAAGCAGCGTGAGGCCCTGCTCCTGCCACTCCGCACGGGCCCGGCCGGGGGAAGGATGTGCCGACAGCAGCCAGTGCTCGGTGGCCAGTCGACGGTCGGCAGCGCAGCACTCGATCACGCCGAGCCCCGTCTCGACCGGCATCAGATCATCTTGCGAGCTCACCCTGGGCGCTTGCGCCGCTTCTCCTGCACGTTCTGTAGTCGCACCGCGATGATGAGTGAGCAGACAGGCAGGGAGCCAGGCCGTGCCGTGGCCATGCGCGGCCACAGCACGGCCATGGCCGGAGGTGAGCGTGATGACACCACAGACTGGGCGCATGGGTCGCAACGACGCACTGCGGGCAGCGAGGCTGCGGGTGGGCTGACACACCGTCGAGCAAGCCGCCACCCGGCTCACTGAACATGGTCAACGACTGCTGGACGACCGCCACTTCACGGTCTCGGCGCGTACGTGGCGGCGGTGGGAAGGTGAACGCCCCGGGTGGCCGCCCGAAGAGACCGCCATCGTCATTCACGATGCGCTCGGCCGCCGGCCGGAAGATCTGGGCTTCACCACACCGCCCGGGTGGATCCGGCCGGAACATCAGGAGGAGCAGGTGAAACGCCGCACGTTCGTCCGGGTAAGCCGCTCCGATGCTGGACCGTCTCTGGGCCGCCCGAGGCCGCTCAGCAGCGGCCGACAACGACCAACGACGACCGCTGAAGCGCCCGGGATCACCGTCCGGACCAGCGAAAATGCAGGTCACCAAGATCCCCGGCAAGACCCAGAAGATCTGTATGCATCATGGAGTATGGGGATCGATCTGGAGCTGCATTCGTCGCGGCCGACGCGCAATTGGCGCAAGTCCCGCACCACACTCCTGCGGAGCTCTTACGGGCACGGCGACGCGTTGGCCGATGCACTCGGCTCGCTCCAGCTCCTTGGAGTATCCGGGAGGTTCACTGCCGTCGATCCGTACGGGGATACGTTGTTGAATGAGCAGGAGTCCGCCGCCGCCCTTCGGGAGATCCAAGATCTGAGGCAAAGATGCGGTGATGAGCGGCAGCTTGCCGCACTGGACGACCTCGCAGCGATGCTGGAGCAGTGCGCAGCCACCCCAGGCAGTTACCTGTGGTTCGCGGGCGATTGATCTCGTGCCACAGACGTGCCAGAAGGAGCGGGGAGCCACGGGGAGTCCGGGAAACTGACGAGTATTCAGGCAGACTGCCGCCAGGGCTAAGATCCTGCAGGTCAGCCGCGATGCGGCCCAGTCTCGCTCCTAAAGTGGGTGTTGCCGTCCTGATCTGTGCCGACGGTCACAGCGAACGGGATACCCGTAGGTGCATACTGGGTCATGACAAAGCCTGCCGCATCGAAGCGTCATCTGCCGACCAGCCCCTTCAAGGCCCCGGCCACGCCTGCTCCCGAGCACTTCGCCGTGGGCGACCAGGTCACACACGACGTGTACGGCCTCGGCCGGGTGATCGGCATCGAGGACGGAATCGCGGCGCTCGTGGATTTCGGCTCGGCGCGAATGCGGATCCTGAGCCCGTACGCCAAGATGACCAAGCTGTAGGACCGCTGTGCCCGGTCACGGCACACCAGGCCCCTTCAGGGGCCTGTAACGAAAGAGAGACCCCTCATCGATCTGACATCGCTGTTCTCCGCCCCGGAAGGGCAACCCCGCTGTTCCACCGCAGCATCGCCGCCTCCGGCGACCAACCCCTTCCAGGCCCCGGACTTCGGGGAGGACGAGACCTTCCCGCTCGAGGACGCCCAGGAGCCCGCCTCGGGCATGCGTGCGGCGCGACCCGAGGCGGCTTAGTTCCACGAATGACGGCGGCTTCGCAGCCGGCCGCGGGCCGTCTCCGGTGCTGCGGTGAGGAGTGCAGCCGTCTCGGTTCCCGTCTCGTTCAGCCCCGTTCACCGTCGTTCAGCCGAGACCGTGTGCCGGGCCCTTCCCGTAGGCCGGCCACCCGTGAACACGGGTGAACGCCCCTGCACACAGCCAGGCCACCCACCCACGCAGTTGGAAAGCGTGCGCTCGGCCGTTTGTGCTGTTACCACGATCGATCGTGCAGTCGAGGCGGACGATCGGGTGCGAATCGAACCATCTTGGTCGCAGGGTCATCCAGCGGAGCGGAGAAGCGCACTGGCCACAGGTCCGCAGGCCCGAGGTAGCGGGTCAACTTCCGGACTGCCTTGGCCCGGTCGAGCGGCACAACCTCAGCCACGCCTTGGCATGACACAGAGAACACTGCACCCGCGGACGGGTCGCATGTATCGATCACCAGCGCGACGCGCGAGTCCTCGGTGAGAAGCTGCTCCAGCCGGGAGGACGAGCCGGTGAGCCACCAGAACGCGCCGTCCTCCCAGAGGAACCACACCGGCCGGACCTCGGGGCCGTTGGTCGCTACGCGTGCAACCAAGGGTTGGGACAAGAACTCGTTCACGTCCATGCGTCGAAGGTTGCGGTACAGCAGCGAAGTACAGCAACCCCAGCAACCGGCAGCACCCCACACCGGCCCTCATGGGCTTCCCGGCAGCCTGTATGACCTTTAATGACCGCTCTCTGCAGAGCCACGGGTCAGAAGGTCTCCGACATCCACGGCTGACATCAACGCCGCCGGACGGAGGCGTACGCCAGCGTCTCTGTCCGGCCGTCGCACCAGTTGCCGACAGCAGTCGGAGCGGGCCCGGATCGAACTCCTAAAGCGGTGGTCGCCAGTAGGGCAGTCCGGACGACCGCGCCCGTGCCAGACGCGTGCCAGATCGTGCGGGGAATGACGGGGACCAGGCCGGCAGCCAGTCAGGCCCCGTGGCTGCTCCGCCGCAGGTCCGCCCGCCAACCAGCCATAGATGACCTGAGCTTCCCAAGCTGAGAGCGCGAGTCCGATCCTCGTCACCCGCTCCACGAAGAAGGCCCAGGTCAGCGGCCCGGGGCTTGTGTTTCGCCGGAGATTCTCCACCGGTCTCCAGTCCGTCAATCACGCGAAGACCGGACACACGGAGGGCACGAGTGCTGGGCGGGCAAACCCCTTCCGGCGGCCGGGTCTTCGATGCCGGAGGGCCGCGTCGGAGCGGCAGGTCGTCGGGCAGGACCCTGAACGCTTCGTGGCAGCCCAACGGTCGTACCGCGCGGAAGTCGCGTCGGTCGAGGGTGAGGATCGCGTCTGTGTCGCAGCCGGCGGCGAGGGCCACGTTCACCGCGTCGGCGACCGCGTCACGGGCCTCGGCCCAGGACGACGTACGACCGGAGCCCTCGAACGTGTGTGAGGACAGCGGCTCGCCCCAGACACGGTTCGCCATGGCCGCGAGATGGATCCCCTGCCGGATGGTCTCGGCCTCGCTCATCCCCCGGCGCTTGGCCGCCTCCTTGTCGGCACCGGGCTCGGCCGCTCCCGCACCGACCGCCTCCTAGCGTTCGGCATCGGTCACCCGGTCGATCGTCTGTGTGTTCCTGCGGGCCGCCAGTTCCAGTAGTTCGTCGACCGACCACTGGTCGTAGACGTGCTCGCCGTACTTGGCGGCGAGGACGCGGCCGTCAGGTGCGATGAGGAAGTCGGCAGGAAGGCCGAGTCGGCCGCCGTGCGGGCTGATGGAGGGCAGGTGCTCCCGCCCGCGGACGACGTTCCGAACGCCGCTGAGGACCGCCCGGACGATCGGCCCCCAGGCTCGCGGGCTGAGCAGGGCGCGTGGCGACCGTTCCACGCCGAACTCCGCGTACAGCCGCCTGGCCGGGTCGGCGACGACGGCGAACGGGAGATCGGTGGTGTGGGGCACCAGTTCCTCGGCGGGGGAGTGGAAGACCACGACCTCGCGCACACCGGCGGCCTCTATCTCCCGGTGCCGCCGCACCACCGACCGCAGGTGCAGGTTGCAGACCGGGCATCCGGCGAAGCGCCGGAACTGGAGGTGGATCAGACGGTCGGGGTCGGGCACGGCGACCTGGTCGCCGGAGACGGCGGTGAGGCTGCGTTCGTCCACGGTGGAGCCGGGCTCGATCGGACTGCGGGACATGCGCATGAGCGTTCCCTCCGTAGGCGTATGCCATACACCTAACAGCGTAGGCGTATGGCGTACGCTGTCAACCGTCATGCCACGCCCTCGCTCCCTCACCCCCGATCAGCTCGCCTCGGCCGCTCTCGCCGTCATCGACCGCGACGGGCTCGCCGGGCTGTCGATGCGCGCCGTCGCCCAGGAGCTGGGCATGAGCACCATGGGGCTCTACCGATACGTGCGCGACCGCGAGGAGCTCGAAAGGCTCGTCGTCGAACTCGTACTGAGCACCGTGGATACCGAGCCGCCGGCTCCCGGCGCGTCATGGCGCGAGCAGGTCGAGGTCTTGGTGCGGCGCCTGCGCGACACCGTGGGCGCCCATCCGGAGGTCGTCCCCCTCACCATCGCTCACCGGCACCACTCCCTTGGGGTGCTGCGCTGGGCGGAGACCGTGCTCGCAGTCCTCACCGAGGCAGGTGTCGAGGGCGAGCGGCGGGTCGTCGCTCTGCGCGGCCTGCTCAGTTATGCCATCGGAGCGATCCAGCTGGAACACCTCGGGGCCCTGTCCGGTCCGGGGACGACAGCCATCACCGAGCTGTCGCCCGCCGAGTTCCCGCACATGACCGAAACCGCCCGAGACGCTCGGAACATCGGTGCCGACCAGGAGTTCCTGGGAGGACTCGCCATACTGCTCGACGGCCTCGGCGTGTGAGACGGTCGATCCCGCGCCCTCTCCGGACCGATACCTGTCGACGACCGCGCCTGGCGGGTGCGGACGCCCTCACCCAGCGCGGACAGTACGCGGAGGCAGGCAAGTAAGTCGGGGTCGGACACCGGCTGTTGCGAGGAAGCGCGAGAGTCGGTCCCCTGACCGGGCGCACTTCACCAGAAGGGCTGTGCGCTCGCGAAGGCTCCCCGAGCCGGCCCTCCGAACCAGCCGGGCCGAGCACAGAGCACGTTCGTACAGGCGCTCCGCCCGCCGTGCTTCGAGGCCGTGCCCACAGCGTGCCCGTGAGAACGGACAACCACGGTCGGCAGCGGTGCGACCAGGCCCGCGCAACGGCGTCGGCGCCACGAATCCACGCAGGTCAGCGGCCACACGGCCACGCAAGCGCCGTCGCTTCCCAAGCTGAGAGCGCGAGTTCGATTCTCGTCACCCGCTCCACACGAGACCCCCAGGTCAGAGACCCGGGGGTTCTTTGCTGTCCAGACCGATCGGCGGTGCGCGCACCACAACCGCACCTTTGGCTCTCCGGTGGCTCCTCCTTGTGGTGCGCACGATCGCCGGTGTGGTGCTTCGCACGTTCGGCCCGTACGAGGTCGTCCAGCCCGGCGGCGACCTCCCGTTGCCGCCCCTCGTCGGAGTGCTGATAGATCAGCGCCGCCTTCTCGGAGAACTGGCCGGCGCGCACCATCGTGTCCCGGAGGGTGGCACCCGAGCGGGTCGACAGGGTGTGTCCGGTGTGACGCAGGTCGTAGAAGCGGAAGCCGTCCGGAAGGCCGGCCACCGCACGGGCCCGACGCTGCTTCCGCCCGAACGAGGTGCGCCGGGAGGCCGCGCCCTTCTCCCCCGCGAGGACCAACCCGTCCGGGCCCTTCTCGGCGAATGATGGTTGCCGGCGCCCTTGATCCGGTCGACCAGCGGACAGCCCAGCGTCGGGCCGGCGGCAGCCGTCGTGGCTGCCCGGGCCGGCCGGGTGCCGCGGTGGCCCGTGCCGCCGGCGCCGCCGGCACGGTGCGG
>NZ_JAESIF010000331.1:0-284 GCF_016757295.1 Streptomyces sp. M2CJ-2
AGTACTTCTTGGGCGCAGCCATGATCGGCATCCTTCCGGGTCTTCGATGTCTCCATCAAACCCGGGGCGATTCACTGCCGTCGTCGACCTTGGCCGCCACGGTCTGAATGCACTCGGCACCGCCGTTCTTGCCCGCCGTGTTCTCTCCACCGTTCGCCACGGGCATGTGAGTGGGTGTGCTGATAGCAGCAGGTGAGCGTCAGCAGCGTGGAGCGCTGGCTGCCTGGTGGCAGGGCGTGTATGCGGGGCGGTCTGCTGTCGTGAGGTGACCAGGTGGCTGCTGC
>NZ_JAESIF010000332.1:0-284 GCF_016757295.1 Streptomyces sp. M2CJ-2
TCCACAGCCGTGCACACCTCGTCGAACGCCTCCGCGAACACCGGGAACGCCTCATACAGGCCCCGGCCCATCCCCGCCCGCTGCGCCCCCTGGCCGGGGAACACGAACCCGGTCCGCCCGCCCCGCGTCGTGGCGGCGACCTCGGCGGAGCCGTCGGCCACCGCGGCCAGCTCGCGCAGCAGGGCCTCACGGCTCGCAGCCGTCACGCAGGCCCGGTGCTCCAGGGCCGCCCGGGTGGTGGCCAGCGAGTAGCCGACATCCACCGGGCGCAGCCCGGCATCGGC
>NZ_JAESIF010000333.1:0-262 GCF_016757295.1 Streptomyces sp. M2CJ-2
TCCGCGGGGGGTGCTTCGGCCGTCCGCGACTTCACCGACAACCTCGTCATGTCCTCCCCGCCGCCGCGGGGGTGTATCCGCCGTCGACGACCGTGTCCAGGCCCGTACCCGTAGGTCATGGCGGCCGCCGACGCACCGGTGCAGGGAATGACCCACCTACGGCCTGACCCTGTACTGACGGCCCGGCCGCCGGGCGAGCAATGCTCATGACTTGTGGATCGTCCTCGGGAAGGCATGCGAAGGGCGTACCTTCCCGAATGAT
>NZ_JAESIF010000334.1:0-261 GCF_016757295.1 Streptomyces sp. M2CJ-2
GCAGCTGCTCGCGCAGGCGCGGGCGATCCCCGGGCGCGGTCCCTCACCCGGCTGCCGGGGGTCGGCGTACTCACCGCCCTGATCATCGCGGCCGAGATCGGCGACGTCACGCGCTTTTCCTCCGCGCGCAAGCTCGCCGCCTGGGCCGGACTGACCCCGACCGTCCGCGGCTCGGACCTGACCGTCCGGCACGGGCACATCTCCAAACAGGGCTCGCCCTGGCTGCGGTGGATCCTGTGCGAGGCCGCCCAGACCGCCAAG
>NZ_JAESIF010000335.1:0-256 GCF_016757295.1 Streptomyces sp. M2CJ-2
TCCAGGCCAGAGCAGACGCAGGACGGGCGACGGGGCCGGCTGCCGGAGAGTGGCGCTGTCACAGGCCACCAGCAGGTCGCAGTACCAGCAGTGCGCAGGAGAGCAGTACCAGCAGTAGGTAAGTGGTTGATCACCGAGGGAAGAACGGAGGAGCCGAGCGCCATCAGGATCGCCCGGGCGAACGTCTTGGGCCCGGGTACCGCAGGACATCGATAGTGAGGTGGTCTCCGGTCAAGCAACCGCGATCCCCGCACCC
>NZ_JAESIF010000336.1:0-256 GCF_016757295.1 Streptomyces sp. M2CJ-2
CCGGTCCGGAGCTGGCCGGGCTGCCGGTCCCGCAGCTGGGGTTCAACTATCTGGGCCGGTTCGACACCACCGCCGATGCGGAGGCGACCGACTGGGCCCTGTGCGATGACGCCGATCTCGGTGACGGGCGTGATCCGGGGATGCGGCTGAGTCATGTGCTGGACCTGAACGCGGTGACGCAGGACCACGCGGACGGGCCGCGGCTGGTGGCCGGCTGGTCCTGGCCGGGCGCCCTGTTCGGCGAGGCGGAGGTGCG
>NZ_JAESIF010000337.1:0-248 GCF_016757295.1 Streptomyces sp. M2CJ-2
CAGGCCGAGTTGCGGCATGTCCAACGAGACGGTGGCCTCCTGGGTGCGGTGCGGGTCGAGGTTGGCGACCACCAGCACGACATCGGACCCGCTGCGCTTGCTGTACGCGATGACGGCGTCGTTGTCGGTGTCGTGGAAACGGAGGTTCCGCAGCTGGCGCAGGGCGGGGTGCGCCCGTCGGATGGTGTTGAGCCGGGTGATCAGGGGGGCGATGCTCTGGCCCCGGCGCTCGGCGCCCTCCCAGTCAC
>NZ_JAESIF010000338.1:0-248 GCF_016757295.1 Streptomyces sp. M2CJ-2
CAGGCCGAGTTGCGGCATGTCCAACGAGACGGTGGCCTCCTGGGTGCGGTGCGGGTCGAGGTTGGCGACCACCAGGACCGTGTTCGAACCCTTCCGTTTCGAGTAGGCGATGACCGGCTCCTGGTCCGCCTGGTGGAAGTGGAGGTTCCGCAGCTGGCGCAGCGCCGGATTCTCCCGTCGGATGGTGTTGAGCCGGGTGATCAGGGGGGCGATGCTCTGGCCCCGGCGCTCGGCGCCCTCCCAGTCAC
>NZ_JAESIF010000036.1:0-69249 GCF_016757295.1 Streptomyces sp. M2CJ-2
AAGAGGTCCTGCTCGTCCGGACGGCTTCACCGATTCCGCTCCGCCGCCCTGACGATCAGTTCATGGACAGGCACTGAGTACCGACTCGATAAGCGGTTCGAGCGGGTCCAGGCGGACGCCAAACTTGCCGAACTGTTCGAGGACGAACCGGGCCTGCCGCTCCTTGCCCGACACTTCGTGTTCCACGCCGATGATGAACCCACCCAGATGAGCACGTCCTATGTCCGCTGGTCCGACGTCGCAGGGACACCGGTCGCCGACCCGATCCACGAGCCGTGGCCGGGCGGCACTCGAGCGCAGATGGCGAGCCTGGGTATCCGCGTCACCACCATCACCGAGTCGTTCACTGCGGGCATGCCGAGCGAGCATGAGGCGGCGACGCTCCGCATAGGCTCCGGCGTCCCGGTCCTGCGCTACACCCGCCGGCACATCGCAGATACGGGCCGCGTCGTTGAGGTCGCCCACCCGATCGTGCGCCGTGGCGACACCACCGTCGTCGACTTCCGTATCGAGTTGGACGACTGACCCAGGCACGATGAAGCGGCCCCCTCCCGCCTGAAGGCGGGAGGGGGCCACAGTGCTTCACGGCTCAGGGGTACTGCCGGCGCTGCGGATCGAGCGCCATGACGGCCGGGCTCGCCGGCGCGTTCGGGGTCTGGTCGTCGCTGGGCGGGGCCCCCGCGCGTCGGCAGATGAGGGCGGCCTCGTCCCAGCTCGGCTGCTGCAGGCTGTACCCGCTCGGGCATGACGGTCCGGCTGGCCCCCGCTCACCGGCCGGTCCCCGCGGCCCGGCCGGTCCCGGTTCACCTTGCGTCCCGGGCGGTCCGGGCGGTCCGGGAGGACCGGGTGGTCCGGACAGTCCGGGTGGCCCGGTCACTGTGGCGCCCGGCTCGCCTTGCGGCCCAGGCGGGCCCGGCGACGGCGTCATCGTCGGCGCGTCCTTGCCCGGTTCGCCCCGCGGACCGCGAGGGCCAGCCGGCCCCGGGACTGGCACGGGGATCTCAGCCCGTGCAGGCAGATCCTCCACAGCCGTGGTCGGGTCCGGCGCCACCGGCGTCCCGCCCTCCGCTTCCACCTGCGCCCGCAAAGCGCGCACGTCCCCCGCGAGAGTGGACACTGCCTCCCCTCGCCGATTCGCCTCCGCCTCGAGCTGGCTGGCGAGCCGGTCACGGTCGACCAGCAGCCACCCCACCGTGACGGCGCCACCGACGAACAGCAGCACGGCCATGCCCCACAGCAGGTAGCGCGCCCGGTACAGGGCGGTCTCGGCGCGCTTCACGGCTGCCCCCCGAGGGTCTGGACCAGCTGCCGCAGCCGCGCGCATTCCGCCTTCTCCGCCGCGAGCTCGGCGCGCACCGCCGCCAGCTCGGTCCTCAGCTCCTGCCGCTCTTCTTGGAGCTGGTCCGTCAAGCTGCTGAATCCCGTCACCGCGCTACCCTCCCGGGCTGCCCTGTTTGCGCCACGAGAGCCGTACATAGCGGCCGCCGCGGCCACCGGTCCCGCGATCAGTGCTGCGAGAGCCGTGACCATGGCGGCGTCCATGCCTTCTCCTCCGCGCACACATGAAGCAGACTCAGACGCCCCGGGCGACGCTCGCCGGGTCGGCGGGCGCCGGAAGCGTCGAGGCAGTGCCCTTCCGGCCCAGGTGCTTGGCCACCCACGACTTCGCTGCCGCTGCTACCAGCGCCACCGGAGCGGCCCACCACACCGGCAGGTCGCTTACTTCGACGACGACCAGGCCGAGCGCGGCCTCGGCGCCGGTCCAGCCCGTGCGTTCGGCCAGGTCCAGGAGGAACTTGCTGTTCATGAGTCGTCAGTCCTTCACGTCGAAGCCGTGCTTGCTGCCGAGGCGGCGCAGGCTGTCCTTGCCGGGGATGCCGTCGGCGGCGCCACCAGGAGCGGTGCTGGCGCCGGGGTACAGCTTCAGCTGCCACCGGGAGTAGGCGGCGACCGTGTCGCTGCCGAAGTGCCCGTCCAGGCGCTGCTTGCTGAGGAAGCCCGCGTCGACGAGGGCGGCCTCCACGATGCGCGTACCGCTGTACGTGACCGGCGTGCCCTTCATCTTCGGGTTGGTGCGGGCTGCCTTCACCAGCTCGGACAGGTCGACGACCGGACGCTTCGGCGCGGGCAGCTGGGGTGCCGGCGCCTTGGAGCCGCGCCGCTTGCCGATCCGGCTGCGCATGCTGGCCATGGTGAAGCCGCGCGGGTCCACCTTCCCGGGCTGCCACTCGAGGTGCCCGATCACCGACCGCTCGTCCCAGTTGTGCGCCCTGGTGATGGCGGCGCCCACCTTCTCGATGGCGAGCAGCTGCGCGGCGGGCCAGGGGTCGTCCCCGTCGCCGAGGTTCTCGCACTCGAAGCCGTAGAAGTGCCGATTCCCGTCGGTGTTGGCCTCGTTGTCCGGCGGCAGGTCGCGCTCGCCGATGACCGCCCGGAGGACGTCGTCGTCGCCCAGGCCCGCGTGGTTGGCGCGGCCGTAGCCGACGAGGTGGACACGGCCGTCCTTGGTGATGACGCCGTGGCAGAGCGGGCCGGGCAAGCCGCTGTAGCCCTTGCGGCAGATGTCCACCGTGCGGGCGGAGCCCTCGGTCACGGTGTGGTGGAACATCACCCCGTGGACCGGCCCCCACGGGCCCTTGTGGTTGCGGTGGTGGTCGCGCCAGTCGCCGACCTCGATGACGTCCAGGCCCTCGGCTTTGAGGGCGGCGAGGAACTGGGTGGCGGAGAGCGGGTCAGCCATGGAGTTTTCTCCCCTCGTCTGCAGCGGTGTCGTCCAGGGCGGCGAGCAGAACGCAACAGTCCTTTGCCTCGCGGACCTTGCGGATTGCTGCGGTCAGTTCGGGGTCGTCGGGGAGGATGCGTAGCATCTCGGCGACCAGGTCGTGGAACGGCTTGGAGACCGTCTGCAAACTGCGCGGGAGATGGTCATAGGCCAGACCACGCACTGCCTGAGCAGTGCTGGGATGGCGTCCTGTGGTGTCCATGGGACCTCCAGGAATGAGAAAGGCCCCGGGCCAGGAGAGGCGCGGGGCGTGCGGGTGGTGCGGGGTCAGTGGCTGTGGGGCACCTGCAGCAGACGCCAGATGGCTTCGTTGGGGACGCCGGTGTAGGCGCCGCCCGGGGAGCCGCACATGGTGTGCCAGGTGCCGAAGTTGTTGAGGTCGGTCTGGCCGATGTCGGCACTCGGGCCGAAGGCGTAGGTGCCGGCGCCGACGGCTGCGAGGCGCTTGCCTGCGGCGAGGACCAGGGGGGAGGTGCGGCCGATCCTGAAGAAGTCGGGGCCGGGGTAGGGGGCGTAGGCGGCGGCCGTCCCGGAGGACGTCTTGATCAGGGATGGGTCATTCACCCAGTTCGGGTCCGCGGTCACCATCGGCGAGCAGTACCGGGGGTAGCCGTAGCCGAAGGTTTTGCTGTCGGCGCGGTCGCGTACCCGCAGGTAGACGCCATCGCCCTCGGCCGATCCGCCGACGTTCGTGTTGCCCTCGATGGTCCAGATCCGGGTGGCGTCGTACCGGTAGACCAGGCCGGTGTGCTCGTGCCCGTTGGCGCCGAGCATCACCTGCGCGCCGATGGCCGGGTACCAGGACCACCGGCCCCAGCTCTGGTACGTGGTGATGGCCGTGGCGCAGGCCGGGGTCTGCGGCATGATGCTGACGTCCCCGGCCCGGTGCGCGAGCCAGAGCAGGAAGATCACACACCACGACTGCCCGTCGTAGGGCGCCATCCCCGGAGTCTCCTTGGCGTACCGGTTCAGGTTGGTCCAGGTGCTTCCGCTGCGGTCCTCCTGGTACTTGATGGCAGCCTCCTGCTGCCCGAGCTCGATCAGGGTCTGGGGCGCGATGGCTGCTGGCACGAGAGTCCTTTCGTCAGGACGGGTCGAGGATGCGCCAGCCGACCGTGCTGGTGTCACTGGCCGACGTGGACTTGATGACGAAGCTGGTGCTGGCCGTGCGGGCGTTGACGTAGGGAGTGCCGACCGTGCCGCCCGGGGTCTGGACCGTCAGCTGCACCACGCTGTTGGCGGCGATCGCCGTGGTGTTCACGGTGACGGTCCCGGCGGCCAGGACCGCGGTACCCATGCGGGCGGCGCCACCGCCACTGGGAACCACCGTCTTCCCGGCCAGGACCGTGGAGCCGTCGCCCGAGTCGACCCGGTTCACGGTTCCCGTCAGGGTGTTCGGCTTGGCCGCGGTCAGTCCGATCACCGTGGCGGTGGTGCCGGCGTCGGCGCGCAGGCACGTGGTCGCCGCGGTGGCGGGTGCCGTCTCGGTCACGCCGGTCAGGACGACGCCCTTGGCCGAGCCGGTGAGCCAGACGGACGTGCCGTCGGACTCCTGCGTGGTGAACCCGCTGGCCGTGGTGCCGGTGCCGCCGTACACGGTCAGGCCGGTGGTGCACTGCTCGGCTCCACACCCGGTCAGGGTGACGGCCGTGCAGCCGTCCAGCCGGTAGCCGACCGGGGACTGCTGCACGCCACAGCCGGCCAGGCTGGTGTAGGCCATGCCGTCCAGCCAGAATCCGCCGGTCACGCATCCCTCGGCCGTGCAGCCGACCAGCGAGGTGGAGGCGCCGCCGAGGACGGTGTCGGTCGGGGCCTGCAGGTGGAAGCCGGTGCCGCTGCAGGTGCGGACCCGCACGCGGTGCAGGACGCTGCCCGCCAGCTGGTGGCAGAACACCCCGTCCCCACCGAAGCTTTGGATGAGCAGGTCGCGCAGGGTGATGCCCGCGGTCGCCGGCGCGCTGAAGCGGGTGAACCGCACACCGGAGCCGAAGCCCCGGCCGGGTCCGGACAGTTGCAGGCCCTGCAGCGTGACGTCGCTGAGGTCGGTGCCGGTGATGCAGTCCAGGTTGGGGTTCGTCGACTGCAGGATCGACGCCCGCGCACCCGCGCCGATCGCGCTGACCCCGCTGGCCCAGGTGAGGGACCCGTTCAGGATGTAGCGGCCCGCCGGGACGTACAGCGTCCCGCCTCCGGCGGTGCTGGCGGCACCGATCGCGGCCTGCGCGGCGGCCGTGTCGTCGGTGACCCCGTCGCCCTGCGCCCCGAAGTCCTTGATGTTCAGCCAGTCCAGCACGGGCTTGGCCGTGCTGGTGGTGGGGACCTGGTGCGCTTCCATCCATACACGGGAGGATCCGCCGGCGTCCGCCCACATCCCGGTCACGCCGTCCGGGCCGAGGACGCGCGGCAGGCCACCGTACTCGGAGGCGTGCACCTCGGAGATGGCCGACCCGCCCGCATCCTGCAGGTCGGTGTACTGGACGCCGTCCACGGCTGCGTCCCAGAAGGTGACCACGGCCCCCGTAGCGACGGTCCACAGGCCATCGCTGGGCCGGACCACGAAATCGGCAATGCCCGCGCCGTACTGGTACCGGGCCATGTCACACCACCCAACTGACGCCGGACATCGGCATCACGTATTGGCCCGTTCGGACGCTCTCGTAGTTCTCCAGCCACACCTGTCCGGGCCTGTCAGTGTTGGCCGAGTACACGATCACCCGAGCCAGGGACGCGCCGGAGATGTACGCGAGGATGTGCAGGTCACGGGTGGGGTGCCGGTAGGCAGACGGGATCAGGACCGGCAGACGGGACATGGCGCTCCCGGCCAAGTTGCCCGATTTACGTTCGAACGAGCCGAGCCTCATATGTACGGTGCCGTTGCGTTTCTCCAGCACAGAGGCAGAGGCGTTGGTCCACGCCGATAGCTGCGAGTCGATCAGGACGGTCCCCGAATCCTCGTACACCACCAGCCAGGTCCTGCCGTCCCACAGGACCAGGCGGCCCGTGTCGGTCTCCCACGCCATCTCGCCGCGCTCAGGGTGCAAATTCTTGTGGTGTGACAGGCAAGGCCGGACCCTGGCGCCCACGTACAGCTCGCCACGGGTCACCGTCACTGCACCTGCCCCGCTGAGCACCGTCACCCCGGCCAGGAGAACCTCGTACATGCCGGTGTCCCCGGTGGTCCGTGCCAGGCTGGGGGGCCCCGCGCCGGGGGTGCCCTGCCTGACCACGGCCCGCACCGTCCAGTCGGACCGGTCCAGCCGCAGCACGATCCGGTCGACGCGGGTCTGCCCGCTGCTGTTCGGGGCGATGTCGAGGGTGACGCCGGTGCTGCCGGACGTCCAGCCATGCCCTCGCACGCTGGCGTGCACGTCGGCACGGACGTCCACGGTCAGGCCGATACCGGCCGTCACTACCTGAGTGTCAGTCGGGTCGCCGTACACGCCGTCATCGGAGAAGCGTGCCGCCAACAGCTCGTGCTGGACATCGGTCACCACCCGGTCATCGGCCGGGCTGGGCCATGAACTCTGCGCCATCCTGCTACCTCGCTTCCAGTCGTCCGAGCCGACGTGCCAGGTCTCGCACCGTGCGCACTGTCGCCGTCGTGGTGGTCTTGTCGCTGTTGCCGATCACGCTGGTGACCAGCTCGCCCTCGTCGGGGGTGGCCTCGAGCCGGATCGTCTGCACGATGTCGGCGATCTCCACCCCGGTCGGCAGCACCACCGTCACCCGGTCACCGAGGAAGAAGTCCCGGCCCGCGCGCAGGTCCTCGGTGTCCACCGTCACCGTCGACAGGGACGCCTGCGGGTTGTCCTCGCCGAGGGCGAGCGTCCCGGCCTGGGTCAGCTCCCCGTCGATGTCGCTCTCGGTGCCGGTCTTGTCGATGAGCTTCTCGACCCGGTACCAGTCCGCGGCCGCCCCCGAGGTGACCTCGCGGTAGACGCGGATGTTGGGCGGTGTCGCGGCGTCGTCCGGGTCGCCGCCGCCCTGCACCAGCTCGGACGTGGCGGTCGGTGCGCCCATCGTGTACCGGAGGGAGCGCAGGTTGCCGAGGCCTGCGGAGAACCGCGCGGTGCTGGTCAGGTCCCGCGGGGCGTACACCCCGAACCGGATCTCGTTGCCGATCTGCCGGGTGCGGAAGCCGAGCCCGTCGGTGGCGGCGACCTCGCGGCAGGCGTCCAGCAGCGGATCGAACCGCGTGGACAGGGACCGGTTGCTGCCGACGCCGGCGACGTCGTCGAGGACCAGGCGCTGAATGCGGCGGGCCGCCAGCGCGCCGGGCCCGCAGTTCTCCGACACCAACGTGCGGATGATCGTCTCGGCGTTCTGCGAGGTGAAGACCCGGTGCCGGTCGGTGACCGTGTCCTGAGCGGCGAACGCCTTGGTCGGCTCGGGGTAGGTGAGGTAGCCGGCCACCCGCGCCAGGTCGTCGCTGAAGCGGACCGTGACCGTGCCGCCGGCGTTCGACTCGAGGTCCCACACGTAGTCCTGCGGTTCCTCCATCGGGCCCGCGCACCACACGCCCTTGTCCCGCACGACGACCAGGCGGTGCCCGGGCTGCAGCAGCTCCATCACCTCGGGCCGAGCAGGCAGCGTCACCTGCCCGGACGCCGGACGGTTGTGATTCAGGTCGCAGGCGAGCCGGGTCCACCCGTCGAGCGGGTCACCGACCACAGTCAGATTCCGGTCGGTGACCAGCAGCTGCAGCGCCATGCTCACCTCCTTCACGCGGTGTCATACCGCGGGTGATAGGTGAGGTCGACGGCGCTGCCGGCGTCGGCGCCGTCGAGCTGGAACGTCACCGGCGTCTCGCCTGGAGGGATGCTCCACAGCACGGCGGCGGGCCAGTTGAGGCCGCTGACGAGGTTCTCGCCGGTGCCGGAGCGGACGCGGGGCGGGTCGGTGGAGATGGTGACGGTCTCCCCCTCGAGCAGCGGGCCGTGACCGGTGGCCGTCACGTCGAGGGTGAAGGCGTCGCCGGTGTCCTCCCGGGTGAACGTGATCGCGGTGGCGGGACCGGTGACCGTCCACGCCGGCCACACGTCGACATCGCCCGGGTTGACCACGCTGGTGGCACCCAGCACCTGCGACGAGGACACCGACGGGTACGGCGCGAGGTAGTCGACCTGCGCCCCGGTCTCCCGGTGCACGCTCTGCGGTACGACGTCCACCCAGTACGGGTCCTCGCACACCAGCGTGAGAACCGCGCTGTCCCAGGTGATCCCAGTCGCCGCCTGCCCACGCCCGTCCCACCCACTGTCGTAGACCACCTCGATACGGCGGGCCGTGCCGTCCGGCCGCGCCACCTCGAGCACGCCCGGAGAGACAGGCCGGCCATCCGGCCCGGGCCGCAGCGTCCGCAGGAACGCGCCGCCCACGTCCCGCCAGTTCCGGGTGAAGGCCATATGGTCGGTGCCCTTGACCAGCACCGGCCACACGATGGTGCGGGCCTGCGGCTGAACGTGCCGCACCCGCGTGCCGCCGCGCGGGTGCGGGTCCGAAGCCAGCAGGTACCGGGTCGCACCCAGCCCGGACACGCCCTCGGCGAGGGTGTACCAGTCGCCGTCCAGGTCGGTCATCGGCCACCGCTGTCCCGTGGGGTCGATGTACGTAATGCTGGCGTAGCCGATCTCCGGTATCTCGATCGGCGGCGGGACCTCACCCGGCGGCTGCTCCGGGGTGACGACCGGTGCTGTGATCAGGGGCATTTACCCAGGCCTCCCCACGCGCTGCCGTGCCTCTTCCTGCCGCTGCAGCAGCCGCAGATCCTCCACATCGATCACCGACTTACGCGGGTACACCTGGTACGTCACCGACGGCCGGTCGCCGCCCGCCACCGGCACCGCCTGCGCCGGCGCCGCCGGCAGTCCCGGCCGCGCCGGACGGCCTATCCGCAATTTGCCGTCGTTCAGGGCGTCCATGAACTTCGTGCCGTACTTGGCGACGGCCGCGGCCTTCACCATGTACTCGCCGTGCGAGCCCCAGAGCGGGATGCTGTCCGACATTGACGTGCCCGGCCCGACCAGCAGACCGCCCTGCGCCAGCGTAATCCCGCGCTCCTTCATCCCCTTCACGAAACTGGGGCCACCGGCGAGGCCCTTGATCTGCTTGGCGTAGCGGGGCGCCAGACTCACGAGCATCGGCCAGTTCACACCGGCCTTCACCACGTCCTCGACGGTCGCGCCCTTCCGGGACAGCGCGCCGAGCATCAGCATGGCCGCGTCGAGTTCCTCCGGGGTCAGCACCTTGCTGCTGGCCTTGACGGCGGCGCTGGCCTTCTTCGCCGCCGAGGGAGACTTGACCGCCGCGGCGGCGAGCGCCATCGCGTCGGCATCGCCCTGCCCCGCCAGCTGCATGGCCAGGTCTCCGTGCCCGCTGGCTGCGAGCCGCAGCAGGTTGTCCTGGAACTTCTTGCTTCCGGCGGTGGTGGCGTTGAGCTGCCGGGTGAAGTCGCCCAGAGTGGCGGCCGCCGTCGGTGCCAGCTTGCGCAGGTTCTTGACGATCTCCCCAAACTGCTTGTTGCTGGCCTTGGCCAGGCTCGCGACGAGGGCACGGCCCGACTCGCCCATGCCCCGCAGCGTCTCCTCGATGTCCGCCCCGGCCCGCTTCCCGATCTTGCTCAGGTTGCGCTCCCACGCCGCGGACTTCTTGACCGCCTCGTCCAAGTTCTTCGCGTAGCCGGTCAGGCTGAACCCGGAGGCCTTGGTCCCGGCCTTCAGACCGAGCGCCCGGTCCGCCTCGGCGACGTCCTTCCGGGCCTCGGCCACCGCCCGCCTGGTCGCCGCCGTGGACTTCTTGGCCTGGTCGCGCAGCGCCTCGTTGAGCTTGGCCCACGCGTCCTTCAGCCGCTGCACGTCCTTGTCGTACCAGGACGACACCGTCGACAAAGAGATCCGCGCCGTCGACGACTCCGTCGGCGCATACGTGAACCCGCCGCCGGCCGCGCCGCCGCCGGCGAACCGCTCGGCGTTGAGCGCGTCGAACAGCTCGAGCCCGTACCGGTCGACCGCAGATGCCCGGATGACGTACTCGCCGTTGGACAGCCACGCCGGGACACTGTCCGACATCGACGTGCCCGGGCCCCAGACCGGGCCGCCGAACGGAATGAGCTGTACCACGTCGCCGCCGTCGGCGTAGCGGCCGATCGGCCCGCCCTGCGCGCTTCTCAGCTGAGAGCCGTGCGAGCCGCTTCGCCGTGCGGCGCTGCCGTCACCCACCACCACATGCCGAGTGGTGACCGTGACCGTCTTGTCCTGGAGCCGGGACAGCTCGTACTCGGCCTGCTTGATCTTCCGCTGCAGATCGGAGATCTCCGCCCGGACCTTGGACTTGCGGGAGTCCGGCACGGACTTGAGTCGCTGCTTGGCATCCGCGAGCTTGGCCTGCAGGTCCTCCATGTTGCCCTTGAGCTTGGCCGTCTTGTCCGGTGTCTTGAGGATCTGGTCCGCCAGAGCCTTGGCCTCCGCTTTCGTGAGGCCCATCTGCATGGCGTTCTGGATGAGCTGCTGCCGGCCCCGCTCGTAGATCCCGTTGACCTCTTCCCACGACGCCCCCGACTCGCGGGCCGACGCCGTGGCCTCGTCCGTTTTCGATGCGAGGTCGTTCAGGGCCGTGGCCGCGGCGCGCTGCTTCTCCGAGTTGAGGACCAGCTGCCCGCCCTGCATGTCCAGGACGCCCGCGTTCTCAGCAGCCGCTTTGCTGGCCGCGTCGATCGCCGCCTCGAACCCAATCATCCCGGACAGGCCCTGGCGGTTGACGTCGTTCAGGGCCTGAATGCTCTGCCTCAGCCCGTCGGCCGAGGACTTCTGTGCGTCCAGCTTCCCTTGCACCTGCTGGGCCTGCTCACCAAACAGGCCCATCGACTGAGCGGCGAGCTCCTGCTCGAGTGCCTGTCCGGCCAACGCGTCGTTGTAGGCGGTGAGCTTGTCGCGCAACCCGTCGGTGCTGTAGCCCTGCTCCTCGAGCTTGGCGATGGTGTTGTCCAGCGCGGCCGCCGCCAGGTCCGCGTTCCCGGCAGAGACCAAGCTGGCCAGTGCCTCGTCGAACGCCGAGACGTCCTCCTTCGCCTGCTGCACTGGGGTGCTGTCCATGCCGAAGAACGACACGATGGACTGCTGGACCTGGTCGATGCCCTCCGGGTCGATGACCCGCTGGAACGCCAGCCCCAGGTCGGACAGGTCCGACCCGTACACGCGCAGCGCCTCACCGGACACCTTGCCCGAGCGGCCCAACTCAGTGAGCGAAGTGGTCAGGCTATCGACGTCGGGCTGAGGCTTGCGGCTGCTGGACGACAGCTGGTCCAGGGTGATGAGCAGCAGTCCGATCCCCGTGCCAGCCATCGCGACCTTGGCGGTGCGGGACAGCGTGCCGATCGCTGCGGTGGTGCCGGCGAGCGCACCAGGCGCACCGGCGGCCGCCGCGCGCATGGCGCCGATCTGCACGCCGAGGGCGGCAAGCGCCGCCTGGCCTGCGGCTGCCCCGGCCGCCGCGAGCTTGACGGCCTTGATGGCGATGGCCAGCTGCAGGATCGTGGCGATCGCGTCGGGCGGCACGGCCGACACGATCCCGGACAGGACGTTGACGACCTCGAGCATGCCGACGCCCACACCGGAGCCTGCCTCGAGCACGTTGAGCAGCGCGTCGGCGATGTTCTCCAGCGTGTCCCACACGACGGGGCCGGCCTGCTGGGCGTAGTCCCACCACTCGCTCAGGGCGCCGCCGTCGTACTGGCCCGATTCCAGCTTGGCCAGGAAGATCGTCAGGCGGTCGATGCCGTTGCGGAGGGTGTCGTTCGTGAACTTGGTGAACCTGCTGTTGAGCGCGTCGAACCCGGGCGTCGAGATGGCGCCGCCCACCAGCGTGATGAGCCGGTCGAACTGGCTGCTGGCGCCCTTGACCAGGCCCGTGGTCTGAGGCAGCAGAGCGTTGGCGACGGCGACGCCCTTGGTGAACGGCGCCATCACGTCACCAGCGAGGGAGTCGCTCCACTCTTGGTAGTTGTCCTTGAGGATGCCGACGGCGACCGCGGCCTCACGCGTCGGCTGCGGAAGCTTCTCCAGCTGACGCTGGTACGCCAGCTGCGCCTTGATGGCTTCCTGCGAGGTGGCGCCCGACTCGGCGACCGCCTCGTCCCACTTCTCCTGTGCCTCGAGGACCTCACCGATCGCGGAAACCTGCGGGCCCAGCGCGAGCGCGTAGGCGCCGGCCGCCACGCCGACCGCACCGAGCTGCCCGGCCAGCGCGGCCGCCGAGCTCGTCAGCCCCGCAGCCGCTGGGATCGCCGCCGGCAGGAGGCTGATCAGGTTGGCCTTGAGGGCGTCGCCGAGCTTGCCCGCCTCGTCCGACAGCGACGTCATACTCCGCTGGACGGTCCCCGTACGGTCGGCGACCAGGCGCTCCGCGTCAGCCACCGACAGGAAACGTCCCTGCAGGTCCCGCAGTTGGCCGTCGGAGTCCGCCGTGATACCGGCCAGCCGCAGCCGCAGCCGGTCCGCGCTGTCGGCGGTGCCGTTCAACACCCTCGACAATTCATCCCGGCCGGCCAGTGTGAAGGTCAGGCGCTCAGCCACGACTCACCCCCTCGATGCGACGTGTTGGTCGAGCCATGCGACCAGGCGCAGGAACCGCTCGACGGACAGCCGGTCGTACTCCGACGGCTGCATGTGCAGGTAGTGGAAGAACAGCGGCTCGTAACTCTGGATCAGGCCGCGGATTCCTTCGCGTGGCGCGTCAAGTGGCCTTTTCCCAGCTCGTCGAGGGCGGCGTCGACCTCGGCGGGATCGTCGGCGAGCTTCCGCAGGTGCGGAGTCACAGCGTCGATCATGCTGTCCTCGCTCTTGGAGAGCGCCTCAGTCATGATGTTGGTCAGGGCATCGGCGATCTCGTCACGCGTGAGGCGTGCCTTGAGGCGCCGGCGCCAGCCGGGCACGTCGACGTCGGCGAACTTCAGCCCGGACTGCTCACGCCGGCGGAACGCCCACACGATCGCGCGCAGCGCGGTGGGGTCCTGCGCCTGCAGCCGCGCCTCGATGGCCCGCCACGGGACATCGTCCATGGCCTCCTCGATGGCGGCGGCCTCGAGCGCCGACAGGTCGTCGGTGTCCATCCGCTCGGCCGTGCCGTCGTCCTGCGTGTACGTGACGATCATGTCTGTTCCTTGTCTTCATTCGAGGTCCCGGCGGACGTCGCCGAGGACGCGTTCGACTTCGGCACGCATCCGCGGCACACCGGCGGCGGTGGTCCGCGCCCACCACCCCGACGGCCGCGCCCACTGGGTGGCCCATCTCCTCCTGTTGCCGAACACGGGGTGACGGACCCTGCCGCTGTTGATGACCCATGGCATGTTCCGGACGTCCCGCGGCAGGCGGCTGCGGTCCATCCAGACGCGGGCGCCGGGGCTGGCGCCCTGGCGGACGCTGATCCGCACCCCGCCGGCGAGGGTGGCGCGCAGCGGTCGGGTGGTGGGCGAGGGGCCGCCGCGTCCCATGCGGCCGTCCCTGTTCCGCTTGCGGCCCTCGGAGGTGATGGGCTGGGTGCGGATGGCCTGCTGCAGATCGCGCTGCAGCGGCTCGGCGGCCCGCCGGATGCGGCGGGCCATGTTCTGGCGGAGTCGTGGGCCGCCCGCCGCACGCATGCGGCGGGACAGCGTCACGAGCTGCCCGGTGCCGAGGATCTGTACCGAGCTGGGCATGGGTCAGCCGCCAGCCGCAACGGGGATGGTGACGTTCTCCGCAGGCTCGGACGTGATGGAGAACTGGGCCATGATCTGCGCTGCGGCGTCCATTTCCCTGACCTTGGCCTGCGTGGTGACCTGCACCGGGTAGACGTCCATCGTCTGCTCGGGCTCGTCGCCTTCGTCCATCCACACGATGAAGCCGCGCGCCTCGCGTACCAGCAGGCTGCGGACGTCGTCGCCGTCCTTGCTCGCCCAGAAGGTGAGAGAGCTGTCCGCGGCCGTGATTTCACCCGGCACGGTCGGCGTGTAGCGGCTGCCGAGGGCAGCCGTCGGCACGGTGGCGGACGTGGTCTGCCAGCCGGACATCGCGCCGGTCTCGCCTTCCAGCGCCGTGCCCGCGTCCAGCTCCGCCCGCGTCGGGGCCTTCTTGTTCGCGATCGTCGGCACCCACAGCACCGTCGTGGTACCGCGCCGGTAGTACCGCACCGACGGGTTGATCGGAGTTGCCACCATCTCAGTTCTCTCCTTCAGCCTCAGTCCGCCGGCGGCCCTTCGCCGCGGCCGTCGTCTCGACCGGGGCGGCCAGGGCGTCCACGGCCGGGGCTCCCACGACCTGGCCGTCCACGCGCTTCCACCCCGACCGCTCGTAGTGCCGGACCGAGATCTCCGGGACCTCGATCTCCTGCTCAACCTGGGAGTGCCTCATCCGCACGCTCACCGCGCGGCTCCTCTCTATGTGAAGGCGCGGCCGGCCACCGTCAGCAGCAGCACGGCCGACGCGCCTTGATCGGTCTGATCCGGCAGCCACCGCATGGTCTGGACGGCCGCCTCGAGCTCGCGCAGGCCCATGCTTGGATCGGCCTGCAGCCACGCCTCGACGCGGGCGCCGATCTCGGAAGCGCGCGCACGGGCGGCCGCGATGTCGGTGTCGCCCCGGTTGGCGATCGCGGCCACGGTGACCGCGAACTGTTCCTCGCGGCGAGTGCCGAAGCCCGAGGGCTCGCTGGTGGACTGGGCGGACTCCGATTCGCCGGACGGGTCGCCGTCGAATCCGATGACCAGCCAGTTTGGCGCCGTGGACTCGGTGACCTCGGGTCCGTCCGCTACCGCGACGTCCTTGAGGCCGGGGTCCGCCTTGCCCAACTGCACGAGGGTGTTGATCACTTCGGGGACTCTGGAACCCATCTATGCCAGTCCTGGTCCTTGGTCGTCCGGGTTGAGCATCTGCTTGGCCCGGTGGGGGATCGCGTAGCCGAGGCCGGGGATCGGCTCGGTCACGCTGTAGTCGTCGCGGGCGCCAGGCAACCCGCCGCTGCGGGACCGCCGTTGGGTCGTCCATAGGTGCTGCAGGATGATCCGCGCGGCGCCGCTGATGTTCTCGGCGACGATCGGGCGGCCTGCGCGGTAGGTGACGCGCAGCGGGCCGTGCAGCAGCCCGCCGCCCTTGCGGGTGGCGATGCCGGCCGGACTGTTCACGTTCAGGCCGTCCGGGTCGTAGGAGGTGCCGCCGTCGCGCAGTGGCTCGACCGCGGTCACCTCGAGCACGGGCGCCCGGCGCAGGGCGAGCGCCTCGACCATGCCGACGGCGTGGTCCTCGGTCACCGTGCGGACGACGACCGGGCCCGTGAAGTACTCGACCGCGGTCGTCGTCGCGTTGTTCCAGAACCTGAGCTCGTCGTCCTCGCGGGTGTCGGTGAGGCTGAGGTTCAGGTGTTCCTTGGCGTCCCGCAGGGACAGGATCGCCGGCGTCTGCTCGGGCCGTACGTCGAGGACGTCGGTGTAGGCGTGCGCCGGGCCGGTGAACTGCCAGCGCACCGTGTGCCGTCCGGGCACGGTGGTCACGTAGTCGGCGTGGTAGGTGCCCACCGGGGTGGCCTCCGACGCGGGCGGGGTGGCCGTGGTCCCGTCCGGGAGCGTGACCGTCACGGTCACGGCGTCCGCGGTGACGGCGGCTCCGCCCGCGTCGCGGCACTGTGCGATCAGGCGCGCGGTCGCGCCGAGGTCGTACGTCACCGCCTCGTCCTCACCAGCTGCGGGTCTCGGGCGTCTCGGCCCGGCCGCCGCCGCGTGAGGCGTCGGCGGCCTTCTCCGCTCCGCCGTGCCCGGTCCCGGCCGCCGTGTCCCGTGCCCGGGCAGTCTCGAGGACCTGGTCGCGGTTCTTGGCGATGCCGGAGCGGTTCTGGCCGGCGGCCTCGGCGTCCAGCACGCGCAGTGCCTCCTGTTCTCCCACGCCGCTCAGGTAGGCGAGGACCTCGCGGTTGCTGTGCTCGTTGGGGTCGAACAGCACCTCGGCGTCCTCCTGGTCGTCGGCCGGGCCCTGGTTCTCGAGGTCCGTCACGTCCGCCGGCTCCGGGTCCGGTGCCTCCGTTGCCGGAGCCGCGGGGAGCCGTACGGTGACCGTCCAGCGGGACCAGGTCAGGCTGTTGTCTTCGCCGTCCGGCGGGCTGGTCTCCTCGACGACGGCGTCGAGGACCTCGAGCTCCTGGCCGTCCTTGTCCACGATCCGCGGCACGCGGTCGCCGCCGCCGACCGGCGCCGGGCCGCTGCCGGCGGCGGCGTCGTCGGCGAGGACGGCGCGCTGCCCGTCCGCCCACGCGGCCGCCGCTTCCTCGCTCACTTCGACGACGTCGCCGGGCGCCCACGAGAAGTCGGCCCCGGCGATCGCCTCAAGCACTTTGATCCGCGCCATCGCGACGCGCTCCTTTCTACGAAGCCCCTACGGGCCCGGGCACACCGTGGTGGCCCGGACCCATACGAGCCAGCGGGTCAGGCCCCGGGGTGCTGGTACAGGCGGATCGCGGCCGAGTCCTGGATCCCGCCGTCCATGCGCGCGAAGCCGAGGAACGCAACCTGCAGGAACTCGGCGTACCGCTCGACCAGGCGCAGCGTCTGCACGGCCTGGACCTGGCGGATGACGTAGCCGGCCTTGAAGTCGCCGAACGCGATCGTCTTGTTCCCGGCGCCGGGCTGCGGCATCGAGTTGTCGAGGTGGTACGGGAAGCCGTTGATCGTGGCCGGGAAACCGGGCGCGGGGATCGGGACCCAGATCGGGCGCTGCTGGCCGTCCTTCAGCTTCCTGATCACCTTCAGCGACTGGTCGTGCAGCAGGTACCGGCCATTGGCCCGGTAGGCGCTGTCGACGCTGTGCTCGAGGTCGATCATGTCGTCGTAGACGATCGACGTGGTCTGGCCGGCCGCGCCGGTCTTGCCGACCACCGCGCCGGTGGTCAGGCCCTGGGGCTCATCCGCACCAGTGCCGGTGGTGAACGCGCGCGCGGCACGCCGACCGATGCGCTCGCCGAGCTTCTTCGGCACCCACTGATCGAGGTTGAATGCCGAGTCCTGCAGGAGCGCCATCGACAGCTTGACCTGCTTGGAGCTGAAGATGTGCGACTTCAGCGTCTTTCCGCCCAGCTCCAGGTCCTGCTCGCCAGCGGGCTGGTTCTCACCGAGGAGCTCGCCCTCGTTGGCCGTGTCGTCGTTGGTCGGCCACTTCAGGTCCGCGCCCGTCGACGTGGTGATGACCTCAGCCAGACCGAGCAGGCCGCCGAAGGCCTTCATCGTCTCGGTCATCAGGTTGCGGAACTCATCCGGAACGGTAAACCCACCGGCCGTGTCGATGCCCGCACCCATCGCCCGCAGGTCGACCTGGTGGTCCATCATCAGGTTCCGCTGGTCCGGGCTGAGCCGGTCCATGCCGCCACGCAGGTAGATCCCGAACGCCTCGTTGTAGCGGCGGGTCTGCTCCTCGGCGTCGCCGCCGCGGCGGTCGCCTTCGGGCTCACCGGTGGTGGACACGATCTGGCTGCGGTCGACCTGCGACAGCTGCGCCATGCGGTTGAGGCGCTCGATGTCCCCGGAGACGACGGTGAGCCGCTCCTCGGCCTGGTCCCAGTTGGTCCGCTCCTCGGCGGTCAGGTCCCGGTTCTCGGTCTCGGCTGCGGCCTGGATGTCCTGCATCCGCTTCCACAGCGTGTTCTGCTCGTCGATGAGCCGCCTGAGCTGCACGCTCATGCTCTCAGTCCTTTCAGGCATGGCAGAGACCCCACACGGTGGGTGCGGGGCCTCCGGGTGAGTACGGGTTACGCGCGGGGCGAGGCCAGTCCGTAGCGGGCGGCCAGGCCCTTCAAGCGGAGTCGGCGGACGTCGAGGTCGCTCCGAGTGGTCTCTGCCGGCTCGGGGGCGTCCGGGGCCGTCGCGGGCTCCGGTGTGCTGGACTCGCGAGTGGACTCACCCGGCTCGCTGCCAACTGCCTTCAGTTCTGGTGCCTTGATCCCGGCGTCCTTCAGATGCCGAGCCAGGTGCTTGTAGACCGCCTGGCGGTCGTCGTCGGGGATCGTGGTCCCGCCGCGGCCACCGTTGAGGACACCGATCGCGGTGGTGCAGGCGACGGTCGAGGCGGCGCCGACGTTGCCGTCCGTGTCCACGAAGTGGTGGATGAACCGGTACGACGACTTGGTGTCGGCGTCGCCGTCGGGGTCCACCCAGGCGTGCGCCTGCCGCAGCGCCGACTCCTCGCTAGGAAGGTCGGAAGAGTTGGCCGGGCCGTCCCAGGACGCGTCGGAGGTGTCGGTGGAGTGCACGGCCAGCGCACCGCGCTGCTCGCACGCCTGCCCGCCCTGCGCCCGCTGCCCGGCCGGACCGTGGGCGCCGTCACCGGAGGCGCCGGCGCCGACCAGCTGCAGCAGGTCCCGCAGCTCCGGCCGGAACTGGGCGCGCTGCTCGATCGCCGCCTGGTCACCGCGCTGCACGAGCGCAGAGGCCACGCTGGCGAGCTCGGCCTCCGTGTCCTCGTAGGCGGGAAAGGTGACGGCGCTGACCTCGATGAGGCGGACCTCGAGGATCCGCCGCACCTCCACCTCGGCGGTCTGCCCGTCGGACGTCTCGATGGTCTCCGTCGACCACTGGTCCTTCAGGACGTAGAACCCGAAGGACATCCCGGTGATGTTGCCGTTCTTGACGTTCGCCTTCAGGTCGTTGACGTACGACAGGGCCGGGTCCAGCGCCGAGTCGACCGGCAGCCCCATGGCGTCCTCTGCCAGGGACAGCGTGCCGGCCGACACTCGGGAGACCACGTAGTACGAATCGTGGTCGACCAGGAACCGGGCGTCGCCCTCCTGCAGGGTCTTGGTGAACGCGCCCGGCGCGATCTCCTCGTAGAACCCCCAGCGCAGCGGGTTGCCGATTGCCGTGCGGCTGTTGAACTTCGCGGCGTACCCACGGAACCGCTCATCACCGGTGTCGCCCTCGATGGCCCGGATCACCACGTCTGCCGACGTGAGAGGCAGACGGCGGCGCTCCTCGGTCGTCGTCCTCGTCAGAGTCCTCATCAGGTGCTCTCCTCGATCTCGTCGGGGGTCTGCATCAGCCGCTGCGCCTCCGCTATCAGCGCAGCAGCCCGCGCCCGGTTCGAGCCCGCCGCCGGCTGTTCCCCGTCCGGTGCGAGCGGGTTGGAGCCGAGCGGGGCCATGTACATCGGCTGCAGGTAGACGTCGCCGCCCTTGCCCTCCGGCAGAGGCGGCAGCTCCTCCAGCGCGCGAATGTCGTCTGCCGAGAAACCCCCGACGTCGCGCATCGCCCGGTAGAACGTGGCCCGGGCCGCCGAGTCGCCGCGCAGCAGCCCGCCCATCTGGTAGTTCGCGTACTCCGTCGGCGGCAGCAGCTCCTTGGTCACCCGCTGCTCGGTCGGTGTCAGCCAGGTCGGGTTCAGATCGAACGTGACCCAGCCCTGGGCCTGCTGCTCCAACCCGGTGCCCCACGACGTGGACTTCTCGGTGGACATCAGCAGGAACGGCGGCACCCCGAACATGCGGGCGATCTCCAGCACCTGGAACTGCCGGGACTCGAGGAACTGAGCATCGGTGTTCGGCATCGCCACGGGCTTGTACGAGGCCCCCGAGTCCAGGACGGCGATCTCGTGGCTGTTGTGGACGCCGGACATCTTGGCCTTCCACCGCTCCTTCAACCGGGCAGCCTGGTCCGGGTCCAGGCGCTGCTCGGTCTGCAGCACACCGCCGATCATGTTGCCGGAGCCGAACAGCCGGGCCGCCGACTTCTCCGCAGCCTGCGCCAGCCCGATGCCCTGCATCGCCAGCCGCACCGGCGAGCACCCCGTCAGCCCGTCATACCCCAGCCCGGGGATGTGCAGGATCTCGTACGGCGTCAGCACGTGCCGCACGCCCCAGTCGTCCGTGACGTCGAACAACTTGCCCGACGGGTTGGCCTCGCTGGGCTTGACCCGGTCGACGTGCACACGGTCCGCGGACAGCGGCCACAGCTCCCGGACCTGCTTCGCGCCGTCGCGCACCTTCTGGATGTAGGTGTTCCCCCACAGCACCCGGTACGTGTACGCGAACCGCCACAACTCCACCGGCGTCAGGTCCGGGTGCGGGTTCTTCAACAGCTCGGACCGGACCTTCTCCCTCGTCCCGTCCTTGTACGCCGGCAGCGGCAGCGCCGCCGACACCCCCGCGATCAGCGACACCGCCCGGTAGACCGGCGACGCCCGCAGCGCCGTCGTCTCCGACACCGCCACCCCCGCGTCCGACTGCGCCCCGCCGAGGAACTCGGCCAGCGCCTGGGAGGTGAGCGGCTGCGCCGGACTCTCCAGCCCCCGCTTGTCGAACAGCCCGAACAGCCCCCTCACGAGCCCTCACCTCCCGCCGTGTCCGCCGCCCGCCGGCCACCACGCCGGTCCGCCAGCGCCCGCTCACACGCCACCACGCCCAGCACACCGGCCACGACCAGAGCACCCCGCACGCTCCACAGCGCCAGCCCAGCAAGCGCGACCAGCACGAACAGCACTTCCAGCACCACCAGCACCACCAGCACACGGCCGCCACCGGCGTCGCCCGGTTCCTTCTTCACCACAGGTTCGGTGCCCCTTCCGGCTCGTCGTCGTGGTGCTGCTCCCAGCCCCACAGCGCGTAGGTCGACGAGACCAGGGGGCTCACGTCCACCCCGTCACTGCGGCGCGTCCACGCCCACGCGTCACCCAGGTCGCGCTTCTTCGCCCCGCTCAGGGACGTCGCCAGCGGCGCCTGGTCCAGGTGCTGCAGGCTCTGGTCCTGCACACGGTCGTAGAAGGCGCCGCAGGCCTGCGCGATCTCCCGCACCTTGGGCGCCACCACCAGGTGGTCACGGCCCCGCTCGGCGAGCCGCTTGCGCAGCGGAGCCGCCAGCGAGCCGGCCGGGCCGCCCTCGTCGATCACCCACACGCACGGCTCCCACCGCTCGTCCAGCTCTACGGCCCGCTCCACGACCCAGTCCGTACCGGGTCGGTGGTCCACGACCTCAACGTGCCGACGCTCACCCGCGGCCCCGGCCGCGCTGATCGCCGACCACGTCCGCTCCGGGTTGGTGTCGATGGCGAACGCCACCGGGTCCGACGGCTGCGACCCAGGCACCTTCAGCGCCCGCCACGCCGCCTCCGCGATGACCTGCCACGTCTCCTCTGCCTGCGCCGGGTACTCACCCACGCCGAGCCGCTCACGGTCGAACAAGTCCGGCCGCATGGTGGCCAGCTCGCGCCGTACGGCCTGCTCACGGATGCGGATGCCCAGCGCCGGGTTGACCCGCTGCCAGGTCCTGACGTCCTCACGGTCGTCGTGCTCCTCGCACACCATCCGCCCGTCCTCGTCCCGCGGGCACTCCCGCGTGTGCAGTACGGCTGACCACTCGAGGTAGGCCAGGGACTCGTCCGGCTCCGGCGTGTCCGCCAGCGCCCGGGCCCGCAGCAGCGCCAGCTGCTCGCTCTCCTGGCCGATGCCGGCGCTGCAGGTGTAGAGGATCTGCGGGTTGAACCGTGCGGACATCACCGGCAGCAGCGCGCCGATCGGTGCCGCGCGCAGCGACATGGCCTCGTCCATGACCAGCAGGTCGCTGGAGAACCCACGCCCTGAGCTGCCGGAGCGCGCGAGGAACCTGATCCTCGCGCCGTTGAGGAACTCGAAGCCCTCTTCACCGTGGGAGCGGATGACGCGCTTCACGCGGCGGCTGAGCGCGTAGGAGCCCTCGATCAGCTGGTCCAGCCGGCGGAAGCTCTCCTGGGCCGTCTTGAACTCGTGGGCGGTGTGGATGACCAGCTTGTCGCCGAACAGCATGACGCCGGCGATCTGCCGGGCCTCGAGGAATCCGCCCTTGCCGTTCTGCCGGGTGACGTTCTGTACGACCTCGAACGAGGTCCACCGGCCGTCCTCGTCCTCGGCGAGGCTGTGGTGCAGGCCGAGTTGCTGCCACGGGTCCAGCATCAGGCCGGAGTCAGCGGCGAGTTCGACGGCCATCTGCCCGGCAGGGGAGCGGAACTCGAGCGCGGCCTGGTCCTCGACGCCGGACCAGCGCCCTGTGTCGATGCGCCGGTAGTGCGGGGTGGAGATGATCCGCGGTGTCTGGCAGCCGATCCGCACGCTTCCGCTACGCGGTGTGGCGGGGACGGCGAGCAGCGAGTTCATCGATCTTGTCCCCCCTGTCCTTCAGGGGCGCCAGTCCTCGCACTGTGTGCATGGCCTGACGCAGCTCACGCGCAGCGGAGGCCGCTTCCTTGGGGTCGGTGGCCGAGTCGAGTTCCTTGGCGAGCCGGATGGCGGCGGCGGCCGCGGCGTTCGATTCGGGGGAGACGCCAAGGTCAGCGAGTTCGGACTTCGTGGCTTTAGTGACCGCTCCGGCGCGAAGGGTCCGGCGCTTCGGGGCGTCGTCCATGATCACCCCCGAACGATCGGAATCACGCAGAGTGACACAAGTGGATCATGACGGAGAGTGACGGCCAAGTGAAGATGATCATGGTCGCTAATGGGGTCGAACTCGGTTCGCGGTGATTAGCGATCGGCTCGGGGAGAGAGACGGGCGACAAGGGCTTTTGGGTCGCCCGCTCCTTCGCTGAACTCTTGATCCACTCTCCCCCGCCGGCCTGTCGAGCCGCCATGATCACCAGCGCTGCCGAGCCGTCGGACCGGCGCTGAGCGTCGCGCTCCGTGACGGTCGCCGACCCTCACCAGTCCCGGGACGCCTGGGCGTGCCCCTCGCCCGCCCTCTGCCCGGGGGCGCTCCGTCGGTAGCTCCGATACCAGCGGGTCACGACGCGCTCCATCGCGGGCGAACGCATCGCTCGAACGCGGTCGCGCACGAGTTGCTCGCCTGGGTCGACGGTGATGATCTGGGCCTGCAGGCGTCGGTAGCGGGCCAGCCAGGTGGCGCTGGGCATGGTGTGGATGAGGTAGACGTCGACCTCATCCAGGTGCTTCACGGCCTCGTCGATCGCGGCGTAGCGGGCGCGGAGCGCGACCTTGGATGCGATCGGGTCGTGGTTCCACTGTGGGGCGCCGGGGGCGGTGAGGGCCTGGGTGATGCGGTCCAGGTCGATGACGATGTCGCGGGCTGTGGCGCGTGCGGCGATCCAGGAGCTCTTGCCTCCGGCCGGCGGGCCGGTGACGACGTACAGCACGCTGTGTCACCTCCGGGCGAGCTGGGCCACCTCGCTCATGGGGACCTCGACGTACTCGGGCGTGAGCGTGGGTTCCGGCGCCCTGCCGAACCACACCTCGGTCACGTCCTGGCCGTCGACCGTCTCGATGCGGACGGGGTTGTGGCTGGTCTCGATCTCCACCACGGTGACGTCCTGCTCGATCTTCGGCAGCAGGTAGGTGCGGACCAGCGCGACGAGGGGGAAGTCGACGGCGTTGTAGTCGATGCCGTTGGCCTCGCAGTAGTCCAGCCAGTCGTCCGGGTCGGCGCCGTCGTTGAAGCCCCACTTCGAGAGCAGACAGCTGCTGAACAGCGTGAGGCGGGGTTCGCTCACGGTCGCTGCTCCTCGGGTCGGTAGACGTCGATGCCGTCGATGCCGGCGAGCACGAGGACCTCGACGTCGGGGATGCGGCTGCGGAGGCGATCGGCCACGGCGAGCTGCTGGGCGCGCGGGGCGTCGTGGCGCAGGCGGATGAGGACGGTGTCGCCAGGACGGATGACGGCGCTGGTGCCGGGCAGCGTGGCGGCGGCCTGTGCGGGCGTGCACTCGGCGACATGGGAGGCGATGTTCCGTGCGGCGTACCGTCGGCCTTCCTCGGCGCCGCCGACGCTGCCGTACGAGCCGCAGCCGTCGCACTGCCAGGAGCGGCCGTCGTCTGCGAAGTAGGCGATGGGCTGTTCCACGATCACCATCTCCGTGGGTGTGGTGCGGGCCGGCCAATGCAGGTCCAGTTGTGCCGTCGCAGGAAGCGGCAGGCGAGCCGGCCGGGGACGCGGGCGGCGGTGCTGCGGGGATCGTCGAGGACGTCGCGGATCCAGCGTTCGATGCCGGTGGCGCCGGGACGGTACCAGCGCATGATGTGGGGCTGCCGCGTGCGCAGTGCGGTGATGATGCGGGCCTGCAGCGTGGCAAGGTCCTGGTCGTGCTTGCTCAGCATCGCCGTCTCCTCGGGTGGTCTCGTCGTCCCCGGCAGGTGACGTTGTGCCAGCGGAAGAGCCGGCAGGCGATGCGGCGCGGTACGACGTAGACGAACTCGCGGGGCTCGCCGATGAGGAAGCGCAGCCAGTACTCGGCGCCGGTGGCCGTGTAGCTGTACTCGTACCAGCGGGGCGGCGGCGGCTGACGAGACTGCAGCCGGGCGCGGGGATCGTCGCTATACAGGGGGCCGAGATCGACCACGGTCACCATCTCCTCGATGCTCGGGCCTGGGGCTGGGTGGTGCGGTTGCCTCGGGCTGAGTTGCAGCGGCGGTGTGCACTGCGGGCGTTGGCGGGGTCGAGGAGGTCGCCGCCGCGCGACAATGGGGTGGCGTGGTCGAGGGTGAAGGCCCAGGAGCTGCGTTGTGCGGCGTAGCCGGTGAGGCTGTAGTCGATCTCGCGGCCACAGATCCAGCAGGGCATGAGGAGTGCGCGCTGCTGGATGGTGAGGCGGCGGTAGGGGCGCCCGTTGCGGGGGTTGCCGGCCACGGGCGCCACCTCCCGGGGGTCAGGGCTGGGCGGTCTCGGCCTCGTCGATGAGGTCCTGCAGGGCGTCGCGGCCGGCCTGGTTGGACTGCTCGAGGCCTTCCATGTAGCGGTCGGTCCATTCGTCCTCGGGCAGGCCTTCGCACTCTGCGGGCTCGGTGTCGCTGTCGGCCTCGGGGTCGAAGTCGGCGGGCCTGTCGCTGATGGTGTCTGCCCAGGCGTCGACGCATGCCTGCCGGGCCTCGGCAGGGTCGATGGTCGCCGCCGGCGGCTGCGGGGCCGTCGTGGCGGCCGCGGGCTTGTCGTCGCTGCTGTCGTTGCTGCAGCCGGCGGTGAGGGCCGCGAGAGCGAGCAGGGCGGCGGCGAGTGCTGTACGGGTGCGCATGGTCCCCCCAAGGACGGTCTGATGCTGACGGGGGCATCATCCGTCGCGTATGGGGACGGTGGGGCGGTGTGGCCGTGTTGTGACCTCGGGTCAGGCGGCGATGCGCTGGGCGGCGGCCGCGTTCTGCCGGGCGCGGCGTTCGGCGGCGGCGATCTGGGCCTGGCTGTAGATGCGCCGGCCGTGCTCGTCGGTGGCGGCCGCGGTGCGGTCGAGGTGGCCGCGGCGTTCCCAGGAGTAGATGGTCTGGGGGTTGCGGCGGGTGAAGGCGGCGGCCTGGGCGATGGTGAACCAGATGGTGCCGTCGGCGTCTTCGCGGCCGTGCGCGGCTTCGCGGTCGTCGGGGTGGGGCATGGTCACCCCCTCTGGAACGCGAAACCCCCGCACGGGGCGGGGGTTGGTGTGGCGTGTGGGCACAAGTGTGCTGCTGGCACCGGATTATGCAGTGCTGATCGACTACGTGTCCAGCGAGCAGCGCCGTGCGCCGGGTGGTCCGTAGGCTGCGGACATGAGCGTGATCGACTGGGGAGACATACCGACGTGGGTGGGAGCCGTGTTCGCGGCGGGGGCGGCCGGGGCCGCTGTGTGGACGCTGGCGAGTCAGCGGGCGCAGATCAGGGAGCAGCGCCAGTTCATCGCTGAGCAGACGTCGTTCATGGCGGAGCAGCGGCAGAACCTCGAGCTGGAGCGCGCCGAGCTGCGCGCGGCCGCGGAGGAGCGAAGAGAGGCGCAGGCCCGCCAGGTCCGTATGTACCAGCGCATGCTCGGCGGGCAGGACGATGGCTTGGGAGGCCTTACCGGCGGGCCTGATCACTGGGCTGTGACTGTGCAGAACCCCAGCGACGCCCCCATACATCAGCTCGAAGTACGGTTCGGCACCGCCTACATGGCGTCCGATGCGTGGGAGTGGCCGGCGTTTGAGCCGTCACGGCGAGGGGCTACCGTCGGCGATCGCCTGGCCATGCCGGTGTACCTGCTTGGGCCTGGTAGAGCAGTGCGGTTCGCTTCCCAGAGCTGGCCCGCTGCGACTGTCCACAACAACAGGCCGGTGCTGTTCTTCACCGACGACAACGGGCTGCGCTGGCAGCTCGACTCGTACGGGAAGCTCGAGGAGGCGCCTGCCGAGCCCGGGGCGTAGCGGGGCCCCGCCGCGACAGGGGATTGCACGGCGGGGCCCGGTCTCAGTGTGGCAGGGGGTCTACTTGTCCGCCCGCTCCACGGTGATCTCGACCTTCTCCTGCTCGCGCTGCTGCTGCGTCGGCTTGAAGTAGCCGCCGCGGCTCGCCTGGTAGGTCGTCTCGTGGCCCTGCAGCCGTTCATCGTCGGCCTTGAGGGGCTTGGGGAATCCGAGTGCCATGATGGCGCTCTCCTGTCTCGTGTTCGGGATGGGTGGACCGGGGCGAGCCGCGCTCTACTTGGCGGTTGGGAGCGGCTCGCCCCGGGGCTTAGGACTGGTCCACGCGGTGGTGCCGGTGGGCGTCAGCAAGGTCGAAGATCCTGTAACCGCCGGTCTGGGTGCGCTCGACGCGCACCCCCTTCTCCGTGGTGGGCTCCTCGGCGTTGTTGTTGTCGTTGTTGGTGGCCTGACCTGCGGCAACAACGGCAGCGTCCTCGGGGCGCGGGGCGAGAGCGGGGTGGACCGCCGAGCCGCCCTTCACGCCGGTCGACGTGCCGCGACCCTTCATCCGCACCGGCTCGACGGGGACCTGCCACTTCTCCAGCGCCTCCCGGACACGCTCCGGGGTGGTGCCGATGTCGGCGGCCAGGGCGGCGATGTGGGCGTGCGGGGTGCCGACCCGGGCGAGGGAGGTCCTCAGGTTCGGGAGGATGGGCAGTGGCGGCTCGGCGGCAGGCTCCGGCTGCTCTTCGGCGGCCTCGGCCGGGTGGCCGTCGGCGGGCTGCGGGGCGTCCGTGGCGGGCTTCTTCGGCTCCCAGTCGTCCTGGCCGCACCGGTACGCGGCGACCACCCAGACGCCGGCCGCGCCCCACATCAGCCACGGGGCGGCGCCGGAGTCGATGCGGACGTACACGCCGATGGCCACGGCCGTAACGATCTTCCGGAGGATTGCGGCGGCGGCCAGGAGGACGGCCAGGCGCAGCAGCCAGGAGATGCCCGAGGCCTCCCCCAGCCAGCCGGTGGCCCGGCGCCAGATGCGGCGGCCGCGGTCGATCGCCTGCGCCGCGAGGTGGACGGCGAGCCGGCCGGATCCGGTGGAGATGCGCTGCCCGGCCTGCCGGATCCACTGCATCGTCGTCGGGGCGCTCATGCGATCTCGCCCTTGGCGATGCCGTTGATCGCCCACGCGCCGAGTCCGTTGGCGCCCTCGACGATCTGCTGAGCGACGAGGGCGGCGGTTCCGGTGGACACGCACAGGAGGACGCCGATGAGGACGCCCTTCCACCACTTGCCCTTGACGGCCTTGGCGATGGACTTGCGCAGCAGGAACAGGGAGACCGCGAGGGCAGCGACGACGATGGCGCCGTAGCCGTCGATACGGGGGGTGGCCGCGGTGCCGAGGGTCTGGCTCGGGGCGCCGGTGAGCCACTCCATGGCGACGTCCCCGACGCTGTTGCCGCCCCAGCGCAGGAAGCCGGCGAGGGTGCCCAGCAGTCCGGCGGGGCAGGCGATCATCAGGATCCCGCAGACGATGCCGAAGCCGAGCGGGAGCAGGGCCTTCGGGTCTCGGGCGGCACCCCTGCCGTCGTCGCCCTTGCCCTTCCCTCCGCCCTTCCCGCCCTTGTGCCAGCGCCACAGCTCGACACCGAGCAGGGCCAGGCCGAGGGCGAACCCCGCGGTGCTGATGGTGGTGGTCGTGTACTGGCCGGCGGCCAGGGTGACGTTCATGCGGGCTTCACTCCGGTCAGTGCGTAGACGAGCGTGGTGATCGGGAGGGCGAGGACGGTGCCGATGACCGCGGCCCACAGCAGGAGGCGGACGATCGCGGCGCGCCACTTCGGTGCCCACAGGTCGGGGTCGGCGCCGGCGGCCTCGGCGCGGCGGGCGTTGTCGAGGAAGCCGAGGACGGTCAGGGGGATGAGGGCCATGACCCAGGCCCCGGCCAGGGACTCCTCGTCGCGGACGGAGGCGAGGACGGCCGCCCACGGCCCGGCCAGGGTGAGCGACAGGGCGGCGAGCGCTGCGTTGTAGCCGATCCGGATCCGCTGCCACCAGCGCGGACCGGGCTCCGGAGCCGCAGGGATCAGCGATCCGCCCTGGTCAACGGTGACGGTCACGTAGACATCGACCGGGACCGGTGGCGGCGGTCCGGACGGTCCGGGCCCGGACCGCCACCAGTCCGGGCCCGGGTGCGGCACGGCCGGGGGCGGGGGCGGCGAAGGGGGCGGTGCAGCCGGTGCGGGCAGCGTCTCTCCTGCGGGGATCACCCGGGTTGGGGTGATCGGGCGGCGCTCGCTCACAGAGCCACCCCCGCACAGCCCAGCGCGACGACAGCGGCAGATGCCCACGCGGTGCCGATCAGGACCCGGCCGTCGTCGTACGCCCGGAGCGCGGCGGCGAGCGCGGCCAGCGCGACGGCGATACCGAGCGGCGGGAAGGCGACCATCGCGACCAGGAGGAGGCCGGGCAGGCTGACGGTGACGCCGAGCCCGGCCAGCAAGGCGAGGATCCAGCCGCGGCGGTGCAGGAGCCAGGCGGTGGCGATGCCGGGGACGAGGCCGACGAGGGCCAGGGCGAACAGCATGAGGGGTTCCTCGGGTGAGATGGCGGGCGGCGGGGAGGTCTCCGGCACCAACGGCGGTGGCTCCTGGTGGCCGAAGGGGCGGGCGCCGAGGCGGTGGAGGTAATGGCGGGCGCGCAGTTCGTCCGCTGCTATGCCGGCGGGCGCCGTCATCGGTCGGCCCTCTCCGTGTTCTTGGCGCGGGCGTACAGGTCCCGGGCGGTGACGAGGCGGTCGTACGCTGCGGCCTGCTTCAAGCCGAACTCGGCCTGGACGTCCGCGAGGGAAACGCACTTCGGGTCGTCGGCTTCGACCATGCGCAGCAGCAACTGCTGTACTTCGGCTGCCTTCTTCTTCGTGCGGGCGTTGGGGGCGGGCGAGGCCGAACCCGAAGTCGGGGCCGAAGCCGTTGCGGCCTTCGAGTCCGGGCCCGAAGCCGAAGCGGCCGTGCCCTCCGAACCCGAAGCCGGAGCCGAAGCCGAACCCGAAGTGGTGACCTCGGCGACGAGGCGCTGGGCCCGTGCCCGTGCCTCCTCCTCGCGCTGCAGGCGGTCCTCCTCGGCCTGCTGCTCGCGGGCCCGGCGGTCGGCTTCGGCCTGCAGGAGGGCCTCCTCGGCAGCTCGGCGCTGCCGGTTCAGCTTCGCTTCGGCTTCGGCTTCCTGCTGCTCGAGGGCGACCGCGGCCAGCTTCGCTTCGGTTTCGGCTACCAGCAGCCGGACCGCTTCGGCTTCGGCCAGCCGCTTCGCTTCGACTTCGATCCGGGCCACCTCGGCCGCCGCTTCGGCTTCGGCTCGGGCGCGGGCTTCGGCTGCTTCGGCTTCGGCAGCCTTGATACGCCGGTTCGCTTCGGCTTCGGCTGCTTCGGCTTCAGTGCGGCGCTTCGCTTCGGCTTCGGCTTCGGCCCGGGTGCGGGCTTCGGTTTCGCGTTGCTCCTTCTCCTCGGCAAGCCGGCGGGCCTCCTCCTCGGGGAGCTTGATGGCCTCGCTGATGCTGAGCCCGTCCTTGGTTGCCAGCCGGATCACGAGGAGCTGGTCCGCGGGCGCCTTCCGCCGCCAGGCGCGGCCATACCTACGGCGCAGCTGCGCGACGTAGACGCGGCGCTCGCGTTCCAGCTTCAGCACGGCGTCCCAGGTGCGGATCTCCCACAGCCGCTGCCGGCGCCACAGCACGAACGTCCCGACGGGGTTGAGGAACCAGCGGGCCGCCTTCGGGCCTTCCAGGTACTTGTCGGCCGTGATGTCGGCGATCCGGCCGATCGCGTGCCGGGCCGCCTCGACAGCGATGACGAACAGGACGGGGATGACAGCGTGCATGCTGACGCCGATGGGGTCGGGCCAGGCGGTGGCCGCGTTGAACGCGATGGTGGCGGCGGTGAGTAGCCACGCGCCCTGCCGCAGGAGCGGGTAGGGCATCCGCAGCCAGGTCAGCAGCAGGTCCAGGGCGAGGAAGACGCCGATACCGACGTCGACGCCGATGGTGAAGACGTGGGCGAACTTCCCGAAGCCCTTCTGGGCGGCCAGGGCGGTGACGGCGTGGTAGGAGCCGGCGAAGCCGATACCGGCGATGGCGATGGCGCCGACGGCGACGACGCCGATGAGGATCTTGTGGGAGCGGGTCAGGGTGATGGCGGGCTGCCCCGACGCGGTGGGCGCGAGGGGGCCGCCCGTAGTGGGGCGGTGCGGCTCGATGCCGGCGGTCGGGGTGCTCATCGGGATGGTGGTCCTTCCACTGAGGAGAGAGGGGTCGGTCCCCCACGTGCTGGGGGCATCGAGGGGGACCGGCGGTCAGCGGCGGCAGCGCCACGCGTACGCGGCGAGCACCGTGGTGACGAGGAACGGGCCGGGCTGCGCGGTGGCCAGGGCGGCCACGGCACAGACGGTGAAGCCCCAACGGGCCAGCGGAGTGCGGAAGACGCGGTTCATCGGACGGGCACCGCAATCTGCAAGGTGGTCTCGGTCTCGGGATCCAGCAGCTTCACCAGCGGGATCTGCAGGGTGTCGTCGTCAGACAGCACCACCCGGCTCCCGGCCGGGGCCTCGGCAGCGGCCAGGGACACCTCGGCGCCGTTCTGCCGCGTGCCCCAGCCGGTACGGGCGCAGGTCGCCGCGCCGTACCAGCGCATCACCCGCAGTACGGTCCAGGAGCCGATGACGGCGAGCGGCATCAGCAGCCAGGTCACCGCGCGGTGCCGCATGCGCTCGTCGGAGCGGATGACGCCGAGGTAGCGCAGGCCCTGCGCCCAGCCGATGAGGAACGGCACGACCAGGAACGAGGCGGGCGGGGTGCGGCCGTAGACGAAGGGCTCGACGGCCAGGAGCCAGCCGAGGACCGCGGCGGACAGGGCGACCTGGAACCAGCGCAGGAGGTGGGCCCAGTAGGCCCAGCCGGTCAGGGGCAGGTAGCGCATGCGCCAGATGGAGCGGATGGTGGAGCCGCGCATCCACCGCATGTACATGCGGCCGAAGTGGGAGGGCTTCTCGGGCAGGGCGGTGAACACCATGGCGGACGGCTGCTGGACGGTGCGGCCGCGCAGCAGCGCGTACAGGGTGAGGAGGCTGTCGTCGCTGAAGCGGACCGGCCGGCCGAGGAAGGTCTCGTTGAGGTAGGAGTCGAGGTTGTCCCGCACCACGCCGGCCCGGTACGCGGCGAGCGGCCCGCTGTTGACGAGGACGGCGCCCATCGCGGACAGGGCGGAGCGGTCGGTGAGCTGGCCGGTGGTGAACCACAGGTCGGTGACCCGGGTGAGGAGGTTGGCGCGGTGGTTGGTGGCCAGGACGATCCCGGCGACGGACTGCACCCGGGCCCGGGCGAACGGCAGGAGGATCTCCTCGATCGCGTTCGGGGCCAGGCACGAGTCGGAGTCGACGGTGATGAAGACGTCCGCGGTCGGGCTGGCGTGCACGCCGGCGGCCTGGGCGTGGCGCTTGCCCTGGTTGGGGGTGCGCTGCCACGTGGTGGCGATGCCGGCCTCGGCGGCGGCGCGCTCCCACCAGGCGCGGACCTGGGCGTAGTCGCCGCTGGTGGAGCCGTCGTCGACGACGTGGACGCTGTCGGGCTTGCGGGTCTGGGCGAGGAACGAGGCCAGGCCGAGGCGCAGGTAGCCGTCGTCCTCGTTGTAGACGGGCAGCAGCACGGCGACGTGCAGGGTGTCGAGCTGGCGGCGGGAGCGGGGTGAGACCCGGCGGGCCCGCTCGCAGTGGTACATGATCGTTTGGCTGAGCAGGATCAGGAACGTGATGGCCCAGACGGCGGCCAGGCGGGTGCCGGTCTCGTCGCCGTAGCTCGCGGCCTGGACGCCGTGGTGGGCGGCCCAGACGGCGGCGGCGACCAGGGTGATCGCGGCGGCGAGGACGGTGCCGGAGCGGTGGACGCGCGCGGCGAGCGGCGGGGTGGTCACTGCTGCCCCGCGTTCTTGCCGCGGCGGTAGCCGAAGCGGATCGCGAGGGCGCCGATGACGACGATGCCGGCGGCGATGGCGAGGAGCCACCAGCCGGTGACGACCGCGCCGCCGATCGCGAGGGCGCCGGCGGTTCCGGTACGGGCGAGGTGTGCGTTGTCGGACACGTGGGTTCCTGTTCTGCGGTTGGTGGTGGGTGGCCGCCCGCGCCGGGGAATGTCGGCGCGGGGCGGCCGGTGTGGTGTGGGGTCAGTGGGCCCGCTGCAGGGCGGACGACGGGACGGTGTGCACGGCGCCCTGGCGGAGCAGCACGCCGCAACCCTCGACCTGGACCTCGGCCTGGTGGCCGTCGTCGGCCAGGACACGGACCGGGACGATGGCCCCGTGGGCGCCGACCTCCGGCCGGGCGGCCCGCTCCTCGATGGCGTGCATGGGCATCAGTGGCCGCCCGTGGTGCGGGGGATGCCGTCCTGCGCGGCGGCGTAGACGGTGCCGTGCTGGGTGGCGGCCTGCCCGGTCTGGTCCCGGGCCGCGTAGTCCGCGGCGCAGGCCTCGACGGTGGCGGGCTCGGTGATGAGCGGGGGCAGCTGGGGCTTGGGCTCGCTCATGCCGGCGCCTCCGTCTTCCGCAGCTGGGCGGCGTACTCGCCGACGCTGCCGGCCACCGGCGGCAGCACGGCCCGCACGGCGGCCCGGACCGCGTTCTGCGTCGCGTACTGGCGGACCGTGGTGAGCACGGTGTCCAGCGCGCGGCCGATGACGATGTCGCGGAGTCCGTCGGTCATGCAGACCGGCGTCGTGTGCCCGGGGACCCAGCCGGGGCTGGTCTCGTACGGGCGGAGGTTGTCGGCGGCGAGGGTGAGGACGCGGGTGGTGAGGGCCTGCACGGGGGTGGGCGCTCCGGTCTCGCTCGCGCTCTGCCGCAGCTGGGCGGCGTACGCGCGGCGGACCAGCTCACCGTCGATCTCCGGCGCGCGCTCCCGCAGGGTGCTCAGCAGCGGCGGGTCCATGGTGGTCGCCTGCAGCAGGGCGTGCCGGCCGATGGTGGTGATCGGCTCGTCGGGCCGGACCCGCTCGAGCTTGTCGGCCATCTCGAGCAGCATCGTGTGCACCTGCCGGTTGGTCAGGGCCTGGCCGCGGCCGTAGCGGGCGGCCATCAGCCGAGCTCCTTGGCGGCGGCGCGCAGGCGCAGCGCGTACTCGCCGCGGGTGATCTGCGCCAGCGGCGGGAGCGCGCGGTAGGCGCGGGACATGCTGTCGCTGCAGACGACGTCGGGCAGGTTCCGCAGGATCGTGTCGGCGGCGATGTCGAGGGCGTGCTCGCTGGAGAGCCGGGTGAGGGGCTCGGTGGAGTCGAGCTCGAGCATGCGGGCGGTGACGATCAGGACCTGCGCGCCGTAGCTCGGCTCGGTGAGCAGCACGCGGAGTGCTACGTCGATGTCGGGGGGCTGGGTAAGGTCAGCCACGGACCTGCTCCTTCGATCGCTTCAGGGTGGGTCCGGCCCCCGCCCCGGAGCGCCAACTCAGCGGGCCGGGGGCCTTTGTGCGTCAGCAGCGGACTGCTTGCTCCTGACTGTAGGGGTCCCCTACAGTTCATTGCAAGCGGCCCACCGGAATGAAGGGCCCGGGAATGAGTGACGAGGAGGTGCGCCGAGTGTCGGACGCCCTGGACGCTGTCGATCGGATCCCCGATCGAGTGGAGCGGGTGCGCGCCCGTAGCCGGATCATGGCCGACCAGGTCAAGCGCAACCGGGAGTGGTCCAGGGAGCGCAGTGAGTTGATCCGCGAGCTGTGGAACGACGGCGCCGGCATGTCATACCGGGAGATCGCAGCTCACCTGGATATCAAGCTCAGCACCGTTCAGGACGTGTTCCGCGACTACAAGGGCTCAGGCACGACGCGACCGAAGAGGGAGAGCGAGACATGACCAGCCTGTACGCGGATCAAGATGCGGAGCGGGTCGCCCTGCCCTACGCGGACCGGCGACCGTAGCCCCGGGCATGAGGAAGCCCCCGTCTCGATCATGTTGAGACGGGGGCTTCCTCATGCCCGGGCCTGCGGCGTACGGTCGTGAGCGCACCGGGAGGGGGCACCATCCCAGTGGCGGCCCGCCGCACCCTGAGGGGGACGGCGGGCCGTGTGCTGTCCGTGGTGGCAAACGGGGTTCTCCTCAGGTTCAGACGCTGGCCTCGGCAAGGGTGGCGGCGGTGATGCGGGCGGCGAGGGCGAGCTCGTCACGGGTGAACATGGACTCGCAGGTGGTGCAGTCGACGTACAACTGGTGGTCGGTCTCGACGAGGGTGAGGCTGTCGCAGCGCGGGCACGGCTGTGGAACCGGCCGGCGCTGGGGGCGGAGCCGGGTGACGGCGCGGATGGTGCGTATCAGCTCGGCGAGTTCGTCGCGCAGGACTCCGGCCCACGGGCGGCGGGAGGCGTAGTCGAGCACCGCGGTGCAGGCGAGCCAGTCGGCGAGGGCCTGCGGAGTGAGGACGGCGGGCGGGTTCCAGCGGCGCTCATCGCAGACGAGGCGGGCCCAGTGGACGAGGACGCCGGCGATGGGCAGGGTGCCGTGCTGGTCGGCTGCGGCCTGGCCGTACGGGTCGCGGATGCCGTCGGACCAGGCGGCGGGGCCGAGCAAGTTGAGGACGTCGTCGCGGCCGGGCAGGGGCGCGGTGCGGTGGACGGTGCGGCCGCCGGCGGACGCGCCGGTGGTCTCCCGCTGGCGGGAGCCCTCGAGCACGATGATCTGCCGGGGGAGCTCGGCGGTCAGCCAGACCCCGATGACGTGCACGCACGGGCTGCAAATGGTCTGGCGGTTGTCGAGCTCGTGGTCGTGGAGGCCGCGGTGGCAAGTGGCCGCGCTGCAGGGCGGGCCGTGGTGGGGCGTGGTGGTCACCGGGGGTCTCCTTGCGGTGCTGGTGGTGCGGGGTGCTGCTGGGTGGGTGGCAGCCATTCGATGCGGCCGCCGCCGTAGCCGCGGACCAGGTCCTCGAGGGTGGGTGCCGAGGCGGTGAGGCCGTACTCCTCGTCCTCGATGGCGACGGCCCGGCCGTCCGGCTCCACCCAGCCGTCCAGCAGCTGGTGGGCGAGGTGGAGACGGAACCGCCGTACGGCCGGCGTCTCGGTCATGCCGGGCCCGGGCGGACAGGGCGGAGGTGGACCTCGCCGCGGTCGACTGTGTCGTCCAGGACGAGCGGCAGCTCGGGCCACCCGGCGCCCAGGGCTCGGGCCGTCGCCGGGGCAGCGGCCGGCTGCTGCCGGTACGGCTGGAGCAGCCGGTGCAGGACGGGCAGGGTGTCCGGGTGCGCGGCGAGCTCCTGCCCGGGCACGGCGCTGCGGATGATCAGACGTGCCATGGGGCAGCCCTCCGGCCGGGAGAGCGGCGGGAGCTTGCGCTGGCGGTTCGCTGCTCCCCTTCGGTCAAGGCCATCCAGTCGGCGGGCGGCGGGAGTTGCAGCAACGCGGTGCGGTTCTCGGTGGCCGCGCGGTCCGGGTCGTTGGGGTCGACGTACCTCCGGCCGTCCTCGTTGATCCGATACGTCTCGTAGCGGATGACCATGCCGAAGGCGCTGTTCTCGATGACCAACTCCGAGTGCACGGGCAGGTCGTCCGGGTTGATGCTGTTGGCGCGCAGCCACGCCTGCACGGCGCGCATGCCGTCCGGCGTTCGGTACACCCGCTGGTACAGGGCATGGCAGTCGATGACGAGGCGCTCGGGTGCGGCCGCTGTCTTCTGCGTGCTGCGCGCGGGGACGGGATGAGAGGTCATGGGGTGCCTCCGTGTTCTGCTTCGATCTGGGCGATGAACGTGGCGAGGCTGTGGTCACTGGTGCACTTGCGGTCGTGGGCCTGGCCGTGGGAGTGGCGGGCGAGGAGGCAACACGGGTTGAGCGGCGCAGGGTTCTCGCCGAGCTCGCGGCGTCTGGCCCACTCGCACTCGAGCTTGGTCCGCCGGATGCGCCGGTGTTCGCGGAGCGCGGCCTCGGTGAGGATGAGCATGCCGATGGCGAACCCGCAGGCCGGGGTGTACTGGCGGTGGAGGATGGCGCCGATCGTGGCGGCCGCGAGGAGGACGGCGCCGGCGGTGGCGGCGTGCTGGTAGCGGCGGGGACTGGACACGGGCGTCTCCTAGTCGTCGATGAAGATCACTGCGGCGACGCCGAGCCAGGTCATGACCGCGACTACGGCGCCGATGAGAGCGGAGAGTTGTCCGTCTGTGGTGAGGCCATAGGTGACGCCTCCGGAGAGGCCACCGAGAGCAAGGCCGAGGAGGAAGAGCGGCATAAGGGATCTCCCGCTGGTGTAGGTGGTTAGGGCGCGCCTTGCCCGGCCGAGGCCGTACAGGGCGGCGGAGATGAACGGGGCGCAGACGATGCCGAGGGCGAGGGCGTGGCCCATCAGGCGGCCTCCCGGTAGTCGTTCGGCTCTGCGGGCTCGCTGGCACGCCGGGTGCGGGTGCGGGCGAGGATGCGGGCACGGAGCCGACTGCGCCGCCAGGACGGGCCGGCGGTGGCCCGCCACAGGGCGCGTGTAGCCCACGCTCCGGCCGCGATGGTGGCGAAGATGACGATGGTGCCGACGGCTGCGAAGACAGCGATCCAGGCAGTGAGGGCCCAGCCGAGGGTCCACATGGTGTCCAGGGCTTCGGCGATCACTGATCGTTCTCCTGCGGGTAGATGGGGAGTTGCCCGTTGGCATCGGACACGGGCGTGTTGAGGGCGGTGCGGACGTTGCTCGGGCTGCGGCGGATCGCTGCGCGCTGGGCGGGGCTGAGCTTGCGCCAGCACCGGGAGCCGATCCGCCGCTTCTTCGCGGCGGCGGACCGGATCGGCTGGTGGCACAGTGCGCACTCGGTCTCGGTCATGAGCCAGCGCCCGTCTGTCCGGTGGCCTCACGCCAGGCGTCGACGACCTTCTTCGGGACCCGGCCGGCGGCCGGGCAGTCGACGCCGTTCTTCTCCGCCCAGGCGCGCACCTCGGTCGCGGAGTACTCGGGCGACTTCCGCTTCGTCTTCGGCTTGGCCGGTGCCAGCTCGGCCTCACGTGCCCGGAGTTCGGCGAGCCGCTTCTCCAGCTGCTCGGCTTCGGTGGTGATGGCGGTCAGCTCCTGGTCGGCGGCGTGCCGACGGCGCAGACCGGTCAGGACGGCACGCGCCCGGGCGGCCTGGTCTCGCACATTGGGGTCGGGGTGCTCGTCGCCCCACTTCAGGAGCTGGCCGATCGGGAGCGGCTGCGGCTCGCCGACCGGGCGAGCATTCGGCACCGGCAGGTCGGGAATGGAATCGAGCCGGGGTACGGACTGGGCCATGGGTTCGGGTCCTTCTTTGGGCGGGGTGATGGCGTTACGCCAGGCGGTCATGACGCGGCCTGGGATCGGGCCGTACGACGGGCAGTCGAGGCCGGCCTGCTGCGCCCAGGCGCGCACCGCGGCTGACTCGGGCGTGGGGTCGGGAAGGCTGAGGGCCCACTGGCGGGCGGCTTCGGGCCCGCCCTGGGTGTCGATCTCGTCGAGGAGGCGGTGCAGCGCGGCAACGGTCACGGGCCGCTCCTCGCGGGGGCGGTGCCGCGCATCACGGCGTCGGCCAGGTGGGCGCCGTCGATGCACGCGGCCTCGGTACAGACGGCGCGCACGTACCCGGTCGGCGAGTGGCCGTGGTGCCGTTCGAACGCCACGTGCCGGGCGTTCAGCCTCCGGCCCTCGGCGTACAGCTGGGGCATGCGGCCGGACATCGTCCCGGTCCACAGTGCGTGCCCGTCCGCAGTGGGCGTGGCGTAGAGGACGAACGCCTCCTCGACGGTGCGGCGCTGCCCGGCCACGAGGTCCCGCTCGGGTACAGGGATACGGTGCTCGCGCCGCAGCCAGGCGAGCTTGTTACGGGTCAACCGGGTGGCAGCACAGGCCTGTTCGACGGTGGCGCCGCTGGTGAGCATGTCGATGGCCTGCTGCTCCACAGCGTCGAGCTCGGAGCGGGAGCGCTTGGCACGCCCGGGCGGCAGGGGGATGCGCCGGTCGTCGCGGACGCGACGGACGGTCCCGTAGCTGACCCGTAGCTGCTGCTGGATCTCCAGGTAGGTGGTGCCAGCCTCGAGCAGGGCGGCGATCTGGTCGTCGCGGTTCACCGGTTCCACCGCCAGGTGCCGTAGCGGACGACGGCGCGCCGGCCGGGCCTGCTCGAGGACCGCGGCGGCCGCGGGCGGCGGTTGGTGCAGGTCGCGGCGTGGGGCATGGCCTGCCACTCGGCGTGCTCGAGCGTCGGCCGCTCGCCGCCAAGGACGCGGACCTTGAGGGTGCCGGTGCCGTCCCGGTGGGCGGCCAGGTTGCCGGTCTCATCGGGGTCGGCGTTGACGGCCTGCCTGCGGCCGTTCACGGTGATCGCCCACCGGATCCGGGCGAAGCAGTCGTCGCACGTCGCGACGTCGTGGTCACTGGGCATGGTGGGTCCTCCGGTCGCTACCGGTCTCGGTGGAGTCGGGCAGGGCGGCCAGGAGTGGCAGCACCCTGTAGTGGCCGTAGATGTGCAGCGCGATCTCCGGGCCGCGCTCGGCGATCGCCGCCCGGATCTCCTCGTCGCTCGCGGCATCGCGCTGCCGGAAGGTCTTCTTCGCGGGCAGGCCGGGTTGCTCCTGGCCGCCGGCGGCCGCGGCGCGTTCGGCGCGCAGCTGCTGCAGGCGGTCCTCGAGCTCGCGGGCTTCCCGCCACTGCGCCCGCTGCACCTGCCGCTGCTGCGCGCAGATCTCGCACGGCTCGCCCGTCGGCCACACATGGCCGTCCTCGCACGACGGGACACCGCACCCGCGGTGGACGATGCCGACCGACAGGAGCCACGCGCCGACGTCGCGGATGTCGGAGCGCATGGTGGTGCGGTAGCGGGCGCGGATGCGGGCGGCCATGCGGTCGGGGCTGATGCCGGTGTCGAGCTGGGCACCGATCTCGCGGGCGATGCGCCGCAGCACGAACCGGCGGACGTCGTTGAGTTCGTGGCGGACCGGGGCCAGCGCGGTGTGGATGCGGGCTGTCCAGCGCAGCTCCGGCCCGGTGTAGCCGCCGGGGCTGTCGCCTGTCGGGGTGGTGTTGGGCGCGGGGATGGGGCGGTTTCCGCGCGCAGCGCGAGACACGCTCGGCCCGAATGTGTCCGGCACCGTGGAGTTATCCACAGGGGCCGCGACCCACTTACGGTCACCTCGCCTACGGCGGGTAACCCCCACCCCCTTCGTCTCGTCCGGTCGGTCAATCAGGTGGTCTTCCTTAGACGCGAGGGATCCGTCACCAAGATCCGGACCCGATCCGTCATGAATGACCGGTGCCTCGTCCCCCCACAGCGCCAGCTGCACGGGGGCCTGGTCCTCGAGGGCTTCGGCGGCCGCCGGCGCCTGGCTGTCGGCCGGGGCCGGGGCCGGGACGGCGTGCAAGGGGTGGCGGTGGGTCTCGTAGGCGTGGCGGCCCTGCTGCCCTTCACGGCGGTGGACGGTCAGCCAGCCGGTGGTCTCGAGGTCGTCGACCAGGCGGCGGGCCTGCCGCTCCCCGAGGCACTCGCCGGCCTTCTTGCCGGTGTGGTGGTGCAGCATGTCGCCGAGCTCGGCCGCGGTCACGGGGATGCGGCGGGTGGTGGCGTAGACGAGGAGCGCGTACAGGCGCAGCAGCCTGGGTGTGAGGGCCTCGGCCGCACGGACCGGGATGCGCACCCACAGCTCGCCCTCGGTGAGGGGGCGGGTGACGCGGTGCGCGGACTCGCCCGTCCCGCCTGACGCGGTACGCCGGACGGTGGGGACCTCGGTCAGGCCGTCGATGGGGTCGGGGTTACGCAGACTCTTCAGCCCGCGCTCGACGGCGGACTTTGACATGCCGAGGTACTCGGCGAGTGTGGTGACGCGGGCGGTGCAGCCTTCCTCGCGGAGGGCCAGGGCTGCGATCTTGACGTAGACGCTCAGGGCCGCATCGGGGTACTGAGCGCCTACGACCAGGCGCAGGGGGACTTTGATGGTGAGTCCGCCGGCGCGCGGGTGCGCACCCGTGGCCGCGGGCTGCGGCTGGGTGTGCGGTGCAGCCGGGAGGGCTGCGAGCGCGGCGGCGGACATCAGGTTCCTTCGGGCAGGGGCGGGTCAGGCGGTGATGTGCTGGGCGGGCGCGGCGTGGTCAGCGCTCGCCCAGCAGTTGACGGGCGGTCAGACGCCGCGGTCGGACGGCTTGCGCTTCAGGTGCGCGCGGACCTTCTCGAGAGCCCAGGCGGGGATGGCCAGTTCGAAGGCGGTCCCACCGCTGCGCGGGCCCTCCGTGACGAGGCGGTCGTAGAGCCAGCCGCGGGTGCGCAGGACCTGCAGGGCAACGTCGACCTGTGCGGTGGTCAGGCCGGTCGCCATCGAGATGGCCTCGACGCTGGGCTGCAATTTCGGGCTGACCCGGCCGGTGGCGTGGACGGCACGCCACATCAGGTCGTGGCCGACGAGCCGGGCGTGCGGGTGCATGCCGCTGAAGCGGAGCCCGAACAGGTAGTGCTTACGGAAGTGCTCGTCGCTCTTCAGCTTGCCCGGGGCGATGGCGTCCGCGGCGCGGGGCCGCGACTCGGCAGTCTGCTCCGGGGCAGCCTTGGCGTGGGGCGCGGACGGGGCCGGCGCGGTACGGGCCGGGGGGCCGGGCTTGGGCGCGGGGCGGCGGGCGAGGTCGCCGGGGGTCGGGATGCGGGGCGTCACCGGTGTGGTCATGACGACGGTTCCTGTTCGTGCTGGGTGCCGGTGGGGTCGGCGGCCTCGGGGTCGGTGCCATGTGGGGGCTGGCGGTGGATGGGCCAGCCCGGGCCCGGCGGGGCCTCGGGCTTCCCGGCCTGCGTGGCTGGGGTGTGGCGGGCACACCACCAGCCGGACGGGTACAGCCGCGCATACGCCAGGGCGTGCGGCGGGGCCATGGCCGTGCACGCGCCCGGGCGTCGGCGGGAGCTGCTCATTCCTGCGCGGCCCATGCGTCGACGGCGGCCTGGACCTGCTCGTGCTCGAGCCACAGCGGGCCGACGGAGGTGGGCGCCGGGCCTCCGGCCAGCAGGGTCCGGGCGACGATGACGACGACGGCCGGGTCCACCCAGCTCGGCAGCGAGTCCAGGAACTCGGGCTCCCGCTTCAGCTCGCCGTGGGGTTTGCGGGGCGCCCACTGCCACTGTTCGGCGGGGTGTTCCCAGACGAGGGTGATGCCGTCCTCGTGCGCCTCGGTGTTGACGGCGGGGTGGTCGCCCTCCCACACGAGGACGGCGTCGAGCTGGGTGGTGCAGCCGGCGTCCGGCCCGGTGGTGTACCGGTTGGTCTCGGCGTCGGACGTCCACCACTGGCTGGGCTCCAGCCCCGCGGCGGTGAGCGCGCCGAGGACAGCGGTGATGTACGGGTCGTGCGGCAGGGCCTGCGGGGACATGGCGCTCCGTTCGGGGGCGGTGCGGGTGGGCAGGACGGTGAGGGCGTCCGCCCACGCCTCGTCCGCGGGGTTGGCGTGGTCGGTGATGGGGCGGGGCCAGGCGTGGCCGTAGGCGTCCTCGTGGCGGGCGGCGATCGCGCGGGCGGCATCGGGTCCGCACCACATCTCGCCCCGCTCGATCTGGCCGAGGACACGGGTGGTGTCGGGGCTCATCGGGCCGGTACCTCCGTGGTGGTGTGGCGCTCCCACAGCCCGACCAGGCCATCGACGGGCTTATCCGGGGTGACGAAGCCGAGGCGGCGGCCGCACTGGCAGGACCCGATGAGCTCGCAGTCCCCGTACTCGACGACCAGGGCGTGACCGCCCGCGCGGGTCTCGCGGAACTCGAGGTCCGGCGGGTCGGTGTGCGGCTCGCGGAACGCCCGGGCCACCAGGTCGGCGGCGGCCGCCGTGTTGTAGCCGGCGCCCTGCAGGACGGCGAGGATCTCGGCGCGAGCAGTGGACCCGCCCGCCCGGGGCTGGTGGCCCCGGCGGGTGTCCTTCTCCTCGCGCCGCTCCGCCTCGAGGAGGGCGGTGTCGATGGCCTCGGCGATCTGCGGCACCGTCGCCGTCCACTCCTTGTCCGTGCCGGCCGGGCCGATCCCCTGCACCAGGTGCTCCCGCAACTCGTGCGCGAGGACCGGGCGCTGCAGACGCGGGCGGCGCAGGACGGCGGCGATGGTGGCGGTACGGGCGGTCACTGCCCGGCCCCCTGGTCTCCGGTCTGGGCCGGGACGATGGTGGCGAGGTCAGCGCGGGCGCGGCCGATGGCGGCGCAGCGACCGGGGCAGTACCAGCGAGCGGGCTCGGCGGAGTCGGGCACGCGGACGCGGAGCATGGCGGCGTTCGGCTGGGGCCGGTCGGCGGTGACACCGCAGCCGTCGACCACGCAGGCCTCGATCACGGGCATGTCGGCGGCCGGGCGGCCCTTGCCGACCAGGCCCTTGTTCCATGCATGCTGGGCACGCTGCTGGCCCTCGCTGACCTCGGGCAGACGAGGGCGCTGAGAACGGGAGCGCATCAGCTACCACCACCGGCATCGGTCTGCCGTGCCTGCCACGCGGCGGCCTCGTCCTCGGACAGGCTCCGCGTGCCGGTGACAACCAGCTGCACCTCGTTGATGCTCGTCGTGAACTCGGCGTGCTCGAACGGATAGGCACTGGCGGTGATACGGGCCTCGACTTCGCCACCCAGGGCCTCGGCCCAGGCGCGTACGCCGGCAATGCTGCCCGCGCCGATCTCCACCCTGGCGGTCGTCGAGGCTTCCTGGTCGTTGTAGCCGGAGACGTAGACGGACGGGTAGATCCGGCGGACGGGCAGGTGCGCGTGCTCGCCCAGGACGCGGCGCAGTACCTGGCCCAGTCGGAACGCGCCCGACTCCAGGGCCTGGACCGCCTCGAGCGGGCTGTGCTCGGTCGTCTCGGTCATCAGACGGCCACCACCATGGAGCGCGGGAGGGAGCCGACGGTGCCGACCACCCACTCGGCCGCTTCCTCAACCGAGTCGAGGGCGTTGGAGGCGTGGCGCCAACACAGGGCGCTGATCTGGTGCGCGCCGTCGGGGTCGGGTGCGGCGCCGGCGATCCAGCGGCGGGTGCCGGTGGCGTCGCGGTAGGCGGTGACGATCCCGTACAGCAGGTCGCGGGTGAGGGCCGCGGCCTGCAGGGTGACGAGGTACTCGTGCGGCTCGCCGCCGGGGATGGCGGGGCGGCCGGGCCACAGCCACACACCGCCGGACTGGGTGGGGGCCTGGCCCCAGCCGGTCAGCTCGGTGCGGGTGTGGACCTCGGTGAGCTGCTCGCCGCTGATGATGCGGACAGTGCCGCAGTCCCGGCACAGCAGCCGCAGCTGCACCCGCCCGAAGCTGTCGGCGTGGCCGCAGCCCTGGTTGAGGCAGGCATGCTCGACGGCGTTGGCCGGCCGAGGCCGGACGCCCTCGGCGCGGCGCAGCTCGGCCACGTCCCAGACGGGGGCCGCGCAGTCGGCGGTGTGGGTGAGCGGATCCCACCCGAAGTAGATCTCGGTGATCAGGTCCATGAGGCAGGCCTCCTGCTGTGGCGTGCGAGGTACGGCTGCACGCGGGAGGGAGAGGTGGAAGCGGTGGCCGGTCCGGCGGCGTGCCTGCCGGCGGACGGCGGGTAGATCGGCCAGGGCGGCGCCGCCGGGGCCGGGCGCTTGGGCCTGGCCTCCGGCGCGGCGGAGGACCGCGGGGCGGGGCTGGGGCCGGTGGCGTCGGCGGCGACCTTGGCCAGGACGGCGATGACCGCCCAGGCGCAGACGCCGATCCCGCCGGCGCGCAGCCAGTCCGCGACGCTCGCGGCGGTGCTCGCCGCGGTGCTCATCGGCCGGCCTCGGCGAGCAGGCCCATGAGGCGGGCCGCTCCCTGGTCGGTGAGGAGCGCCGGGACGCCGTCGCCGCAGAGCTGGACGGCGACGCCGTCCTTCTCGCCGACGGCGTGAGCCGCGTTGCCCTGCGTGGTGACCGCTTCGGCGGCGATGTTCAGGGTGTCGAGCCACCAGCGCCAGGAGTGCAGGGACTGCGGTTGTACGGTCAGCCCCAGAAAGGTCGCGGTGGGGATCTCGGTGGCGACCACGTCCGGCTGCCGCATGCGGAACTCGTTGGCGAGTAACACGGCCGGGGACTCGAGGTCGACGTCCACACTGACCCGTGTGATGCAGCCGGCGTACCGGGTCGTCGCGATGCCGGCCTGCTCGTCGACCTCCTGGCCGACCACGGCGTAGCGGACGGGTGCCGTCTCGGCGTGGGTGTCGGCCTGCTCGGCGAGGAGCGCCGTGACGGCGGGGGTGAGCTCGAGGGCCAGGCGCTCGACGTGGGCCGCGGTCAGCGGCAGGTCCAGCATCTGCGCGGCCAGCTCGAGGCGCGTGTGCAGCTGGTGCTGCAGGAGCCCGCTCACTGGGCGCCGCCCTGCTCGTCCACCGCCGCGGCCGGGGTGACAGCCATGGCGGCGAGCGGGAGGACGGCGGGCACGGCGGTGGACGACGGGGACGTGCCGACCGTGGGGGTCGGCTGCGTCGCGGTCACGTCGGGGGCGGCCGACGCCTGAGCGGGGACGCTCTCGGCCGCGGGCGGAGTGAGGAGCCGCTGCGCTTCGTCAGCCTCGGGCCGGGACAGCAGGGTCCAGGCCCACACGGCGACGCCGTCGACGCGGGTCCGGGTCTCGGCGTAGACGCCGACGCTGGTCTCGCTGGGGGTGAGCGTCCAGGTGGTGTTGGCCCAGGCGGCGAAGGCGGCGAGGGCGGCCGCGTCGTGGCTCCAGAAAATTTGAATGCCGTACTCGCCGTGGAACTCGCGCTTGAGGTCTATGTCGCGGGGCTGGGTGGTCAGCTGGGCGATGATCCGGCCGGCCAGCGCGTGCGCCTGCTGGAGAGACGGGCCCTGGGTCTCGTGCTCGCTGGTCGCGGGCACTGCGGGCTGGTGGGTAGCGTGGGTCACGCGAACCCCATTTCAGGTAGTTGAGGTGAGGGGACATCTCGAGCGGGGCCGTTACGGACGGGCAGGTCCGGGCGGCCCCGCTTGCGTGGTCACAAGAGCGGGTGAGCGCTGTGGGTCAGGCGGCGGTGCCCACGCCGGCCTGGGCCAGCTCGGCCTGCACGCGGCGGGCCTTGTCCTGCTGCGCCTGCTCCCGCTTGATGCGGCGGGCCTGCGCGGACTTCAGCGCCAGGCCCTGGTAGTGGGCCTTCTTCAGGGACTCGGCGACCTTGGCGATCTCCTCGTCGGTCGCGTCGGGGTGCTTCTCCCGCGCCATGTCGAGGAACCGCGTGTGGTGGCTAGCGCGGCGGGCGGCGGCGGTGCGCGCCGACCGGTCCGCCGTGTTCGCCCAGCTCGTGTGAGCCGCGAGCTTCATGCGCATCGATCGCTCGTTCGTGTTCACGTCCATCTCCTTCCTTTCGAGGGCTGCCCACGCCCGCGGGCGTGGGCAGTGGAGTGTAGAAAAGAGCGTCGCGTCGCACGTCGAGAACCGCGCATATGCGCTCGGCAACCTGCGGAGTGACCGAAGGTCGCTCACCGCTCAGCAGTGCGTGGATCTTGCTCTTCGAAACGCCGACGGCGCCGGCGAGACTCCGGATGTCGAGGGAGTTGCCGCCCGGTGCCCAGGTCATCAGCCCGCGCAGTAGGTCACTGTCGGTCAGCTGAAGCCGGGCACGGGTCATGGCGCTCCTCCGTTTTGCTGCCCACGATCGTGGACAACCCCAGTAGAGCACATCGTACGAGCGGTGTCCACGGTCGTGGGCAGGCATGGGTTAGGTCAAGAATCGGACGCTTCTCCTCCCGCCCTCCCGTCGCCGCCCGCGATCGTGGACAATGTCCGTCAGGCAAAGAAGGTTGCACGTTCTGACCTGCAACTTCACACGCATATCCGAATGTGGGTGTGGACTACAGCACCGGGAGAGGCGGAGGGATGCCGCAGCAGCGAGACGCGCTGACGGAACTCGTGAAGGCACATGTGGGGCGTGGGCGCCGCATGTCCACGAGAGAGTTCGCCGTCGCGGCTGTGGACCCTCAATCCGGATGGGCGCCGAGTAAGAGCCTCGTTGCAAAGATCATCGCGGGGCAGGGGTACGACGTCACCCCGCACCTCGTGTCCGCCGTCGCCGCCGGCCTCGGCCTCGACCGCGAGATCGTTGCAGCAGCCGCACACCTCCAGGTGATCGGATACACCGACGCCGAGCTCTCCGGTGGGGCACCGGCGCAACTGATCCGCGTCATCGGTGCCGAGGAGGCGCCGGCCGACAAGGCGCTCGAGATCGCTGAACGCTGGCAGCATGAAGCCTAGATGTCACTCGAACGGGTGACATCTAACTGACGGCGTGTTTAGCCTGAGCGTTCTTGGTCATGCGCTAACCCGCTGTTGCTAGTGATACGCCCTGTGTTTGTGGCTCTTTGCGCCATATGGTGATCAGGCCTCGCGCGTATCAAACGCACGTTCTGTTTCCGCTGCCCGGAATTGGCGTGCGGGAATAGGGGATCAGGTGACAGTAGTGAGACTCGAGCGGGCCGAGCTCGACTGCGGTGTTCCCATGCTGTACCGCGATCTAGGGGCCGTCGTTCGGCTCGCTCATGATCCCCAGCAGATAGAGGAGGCCGCGGCCCTCGCGCTCCTGTGCACGCGGTTGCCGCGGCTCGTGGGGAACATGAATGTACGGCGAGTCTGATAACCGCCACCAGCCGCCGCACAGCTGAGCCCCGGACACCGGTGCGCCGACACGTACCGGAGCCGGGGCGAAGTGTGTTCAGCCGAGCCGGTCAGCCGGCGACAGCCGGGCATGAGCCGACCGCGCCCGCTCGGCGCCGGCCGACGCCGCATACCGCGACAGCATCTGACGCGATCTCCATCCGGTGATCCTCATCAAATCGTCTTCGTTGCCCCCGTTCACCTTCCACAGGTGCGCGAAGGTGTGCCGGAACTGGTGCGGGTGCAACTCGTCGATGCCGGCCTCGGCACACCGCCGCTTGAGCATCTGCCCGACACCCCAGACGGTGAGCCGGTGCCCCCGCTGCCCGCGGTCACCCCACCACAGCCACATGTCCTCCTCGAGTGGCTTCCCCTTGTGCTTCGCTGCGGCCCGCAGATACCGGTCGAGGACAGCCGCGCACGTCCGCCCGAACGGCACGCTGCGCCACTTGTCGCCCTTGCCGAGGACGCGCAGCACCATCATGTCGAGGTCGAGGTCGCCGACCCGGCGTTCGGTCAACTCGCTCAGTCGCACCCCGGTGTCGAGGAACAGCATCAAGATCGCGGTGTCGCGCCGGTCCGCGTACGTCCTCCCCTTGCATGCTTTGAAGAGCTTCGCTAGGTCTTCGTCGGGGATGACGGGCACTTCCTTCTCCGGGACGGCCGGAGGCTTCATCGTCCGCATGGGGGAGCGGTCGAGTTCCTCCTCGTCGATCAGCCAGTTGAAGAACGTCTTCAACGCGCGGAAGTGCTGGTGCGCGTTCGCCGGCGACGTCCTCGTGATGGTGGCGGCGATGTACGCCTCGACGTGCTCGCGGTGTATCTCGTCGAGGTCGGTCGGCGCCTGGCGGCCGGTGGTGCCGTCGTCGTCGACGGCGGGGCGGTAGCCGCTCTCTTCGTTCAGCAGAAACCTGCCGAATGAATTGACGGCATTTCCATAAATTCGGATGGTGTTGTCGCTCTTGTTCTGCGACTTGAGGGCGCGCAGCCATGAGGCAGCCATCGGCCCGATGTTGTAGCGCTCATCTGCCATCGCCACACCATGACGCCCACGATCGTGGACGGTCAAGGCGCTTGGTCCGGTAGCGATGTGCATCGCGCCAGAATGAAAGAAGACCAGCGTTTCCGCTGGTCGTTGGGTGTTTGCGCCCCCGGCAGGACTCGAACCTGCGGCCAAGCGCTTAGAAGGCGCCTGCTCTATCCACTGAGCTACGGGGGCCCGGGTGTGGTGGCCACTGTCGTGGTGCCCGGGTGTGGCCGGTTCCTGACGTTGCCGGGGACAAGGATAGGGCTCCCGCGCCCCTGCCCCTGTCGCTTCGCCTCCGTGGCTCGATGTGGAGGTCCGGTGAAGCGGTCCCGATAATCGCAGGCGGGTACGAATCGTGCACCGCTTTCGGCCCCTCGCGCATCGGGTGTTGTGCACTCGTTATGCCTCGACCGCACCCGCGCCCCAGTCGTCCCTTCTGCCCCTTGTGTCCGATCGGCGCGCAGACATGCTCATATGCTTCAGAATTCCCCTGAAATTGGGCATTCTTCGCATGTGGTGACCTTGGACGTACGGCCTCAGCTGCTCGACGCACTCTCCGCCCTGCGCGACCGTGTCGCCGCCGCACGCTTCCCGCTGCCCCTGGCGGGGGCCGCACGCGCGCGTGCCAACCGCGACGAACTGCTCGCGCAGCTCGACGACTACCTGGTGCCCCGCCTGAGAGAGCCCAAAGCGCCGTTGCTGGCCGTCGTCGGGGGATCCACCGGGGCCGGAAAGTCCACCCTGGTGAACTCTCTCGTGGGGCGGCGGGTCAGCGAGGCGGGGGTGCTGCGGCCGACGACACGCACACCGGTGCTTGTCTGCCACCCGGAGGACCACCACTGGTTCAGCGGGATGCGGGTGCTGCCCGACCTCACCCGCGTGTGGGTGCCCCAGCAGGAGACCGAGGAGCACCTGCTCCCCGGCGAGAACCCCGCGCGCGTGCTGCGCATCGAGACCGCGGACAGCCTCCCGCCCGGCCTCGCCCTGCTCGACGCCCCCGACATCGACTCCCTCGTCTCCGACAACCGCGTCCTCGCCGCCGAACTCATCTGCGCGGCGGACATCTGGGTCATGGTCACCACCGCCGCCCGCTACGCCGACGCCGTCCCCTGGCACATGCTGCGCGCCGCCAAGGAGTACGACGTCAGCCTCGTGACCGTCCTGGACCGGGTGCCCCACCAGGTCGTGGCCGAGGTGTCGCGGCAGTACGGCGCCCTGCTCACCAAGGCCGGACTCGGCCACGTACCGCGCTTCACCGTGCCGGAGCTGCCCGAGTCGGCCTGGGGCGGCGGGCTGCTGCCGGCCTCCGCCGTGGCGGCGCTGCGGACCTGGCTCATCCACCAGACGCAGGACCCCGTCGCCCGCGAACACGTCATGGCGCGGACCGCCCAGGGCATCCTCGACTCCCTCAACTCCCGCATGCCGGAACTCGCCGGTGCCGCCGCCGCGCAGCACGCCGCCGCGCTGCGGCTCACCTCCGCCGTCGACGGGGCGTACGACAGCGAGCACTCGCGGCTGCGCGGCCGGCTGCAGGCCGGGGCCGTGCTCGCCGGCGACGCGCTCAAGCGGTGGCGCGCCTTCCCGCTCGACTGCACTCCCGTCGAACTCCTCGACACCCTCGTGGAGAGCCTGGGCGCCCTGCTGCTGTGCGCCGTCACCGCCGCCGACGAGCGGGTCGACACCGCCTGGCGGCGCGAACCGGCCGCGAACGCCCCGGAGTTCACCGACCGCGCCGGGGCGGTGGAGGGGGTCGAGCACCGGATCGGGCTGGCCGTACGGCGATGGCGGCGCGAACTGGAGGAGTACGCCGAGGAAGAGGTGCGCGAACTCGACCGTGCCGCGGCGCCGGACCCCGAGACGGTCGCCGCCCTGGCCGCCACCGCGTTGCTGAGCGGGCGCCGGGAGTGGACCGCGGGGGAGAAGCTCGCCGAACGGATCGGCGCGCACGGGGCGTTGCGGCTGCGCGACCGGGGCGGGCGACTGCTTCTCCAGCACGTGAACCGGATCATGCACACCGAACGCGAGCGTCGGCTCGCGCCGCTCGACGTGCTCGAGGTGCATCCCGAGCCCCAGGCCGAACTCATCGCCGCGTTGTCCGTACTGCAGAAGGAGAGGTGAGCGGTGACCGCCGTCACTGACCAGGACCACACCGGGCACCCTGAGCGTTCCGACCGCCCGGACGCAGGGGCCGGGTCCCCCGAGGCCCAGGACGCGAAGGACGAGCACGGGGTCGAAGGGGACGACAAGCGCGAGGACGACGGGTACGGGGAGGGCGGTGACGGGGAGCCCTCGGAGGGGCCGGCCGCGCAGGTTCCCTGGGACGACGGGCTGATCGCGCGGCGGGGGACCGGGATCGCTGGGACCGAGAGCGCCGGGAGAGAGCGGTCCACCGTGCTGGAGGCCCGGAAGCCCGCGCCGCAGACCGTGACCCCCCTGGTGTACGACCCGCCGCTGCTCTCGCGGCTGGACGCGTTGCACGAGCTGGTGGGGCTGTCCCGGGCCCGGCTCGACGGCCGGACGCTGGCCGGGGCGAGCCGGGTGCTCGACGAGGCCGCCGCGCGGCGCCGGCTCTCCGGGCAGCACACCGTGGTCGCCATCGCGGGCGCGACGGGCAGTGGCAAGTCGCAGCTGTTCAACACGCTGGCCGGGGTCGCCATCTCGGAGACCGGCGTACGGCGGCCGACCACCGCAGCGCCCATCGCGTGCAGTTGGAGCGACGGCGCCGCGAGCCTCATCGAACGGCTCGGCATCCCGCCCCGGTTGCGCCGCCGCCCGCTGCAGGCGATGGCGGACGCGGACGACCGGCTGCGCGGACTGGTCCTCGTCGATCTGCCGGACCACGACTCGGCGGCCGTGCAGCACCGCGAACAGGTGGACCGGGTCCTGGCCATGGTCGACGCGGTCATCTGGGTCGTCGACCCCGAGAAGTACGCCGACGCGATGCTGCACGAGCGCTACCTGCGGCCCATGTCCGCCCACGCGGAGGTCATGTTCGTCGTCCTCAACCAGATCGACCGGCTCCCCGGGGAGGCCGCCGAGCAGGTCCTGGACGATCTGCGGCGACTGCTCGACGAGGACGGCATCGCCCTGGGCGAGTACGGAGAACCCGGCACGACGGTGCTCGCGCTGTCCGCGCTCACCGGCGACGGGGTCGACGAGCTGCGTGAGGCGCTCGGCCGGTTCGTGGCCGAACGCGGCGCCGCGGGCCGCCGTATCGGCGCGGACGTCGACGTCGCCGCCGCCCGGTTGTGGCCCGTCTACGCCAACCGCCGGTGGGCCGGGCTGAGCGAGGAGGCGCGGGAGGAGTTCTCGGACCGGCTCGCGGACGCCGTGGGCGCCGGAGCGGCGGGCGAGGCGGCCGAACGCGCGTGGCTGCGCAACGCCAACCGTGCGTGCGGCACCCCGTGGCTGCGGCTGTGGCGCTGGTGCCAGGACCAGGGAGGGCCGCCCACCGGGAAGCTCCCGCAGCGGGCGCAGCCCGACCAGGAGGTCACGGCCCGGCAGCGGGTGGAGCAGGCGGTGCGCACGGTGTCCGACCGTGCCTCGGAGGGCCTGCCCGCGCCCTGGGCGCAGGCGGTGCGCGAGGCCGCCGTACGGGGCTCCCAGGGGCTGCCCGAGACGCTGGACGCCCTCGCCGTGCGCGCGGGCCTGCCCCCGGGGCGGCCGCCGCGGCCCGGTTGGTGGCCGGTGGCCGTGCTCGCCCAGGCGTCCATGACGATCCTCCAGTTCGTCGGCGGACTGTGGCTGCTGGGCCAGATCATCGGATTCATGTCGCCGAACCTGGGGGTGCCGGTGCTGCTGATGGTGATCGGCATCATCGGCGGGCCGCTCATCGAGTGGAGCTGCCGGATGGCCGCCCGCGGTCCGGCTCGGCGGCACGGGCAGGAGGCGGAGAGACGGTTGCGGGAGGCGGCCGCGGGGTGCGGACGGGCCCGCGTCCTGGACCCGGTGGCGGCGGAGCTGCTGCGGTACCGGGAGGTACGGGAGCAGTACGGACGGGTGGTGGAGGTGGGTGCCGGGGTGAACTGAGGAGCCGGCACCGGCACCGGCGACGGCGTCGGCGCCGCGACTCGTTCGGGTGGCGGAGTTCTCCACAGTGCGGTGGTGGTCCACAGGCTTCAACGGGCCCGGCCCGGAGGAGGCAGTCTGACTCGCATCCGTACGGGGCGGGCCCGTACGCGTATCCGCCCGGCGCCGGTGCCGGCGTCCGGACGGGGGAGGCAGGCACGATGAACGAGACGACGATCTGCGCGGTGGGCAACGTGGCGACGCGGCCGGTGTACCGGGAGACGACGTCCGGACCGGTGGCGAGGTTCCGGCTGGCGGTCACCTCGCGGTACTGGAACCGGGAGAAGGGCACGTGGGCGGACGGCCACACCAACTTCTTCACGGTGTGGGCCAACCGGCAGCTCGCCACCAACACCATGGCCTCGCTGTCGGTGGGCGAACCCGTGCTGGTGCGGGGGCGGCTGAAGGTGCGCACGGAGACCCGCGAGGGGCAGCAGGGCCGGACCTCGGCGGACATCGAGGCGGTGGCGATCGGCCACGACCTGGCCCGGGGCACGTCGGCGTTCCGGCGCTCGGGCCGGCCGGAGCAGCAGACCTCCCCGGACCGGCCGGAGCCCGCCTGGGAGACGGGAGCGGGCGGCGCGGCCGCCTCCGGCGAGGGAGCCGAGGCGGTCGAAGCAGCGGGTGCGAGCGGCGGGTCCGGGACCGTCGTCACCCAACGAGCTCCGGAACCGGCCATGGTGACGTGATGTCACCGGTCGGGCCCCGGAGACGCGGCTGACCGAAGTGCGGCTTATCGGCGATTGGATGGGGAACGGTCCCGGGCGCATTTGTCGACAAGCCCTGTTCGCGTCCGCGTCGGCGATAACGATTGCGAGTCGGATCATGCCTCCGAGCTGATCATCGACAGGCGTGCTCCGAAGCGTACTTAGGATGCCGGGCATGGCTCCCGGGGCGCTCGGGGCCGGTGATTCTGCTGGTGGGGCCCGTCCCCCCACGTCTGACGGGTCCCGCTCGGAGGGGAAATCGGTGTTTGCTGCGTTGTCTGCGTGCTCTGTGTTCTCTACGTGCTCCGCGCCCCGGCGTGCGACGGTGACCCGTCTCGCCGCCGGGACGCTGGTGTCCGGACTCGTCGCCGCCGGTGTGCTGGCCGGCGCCGGGACGGCTGCCGCCACCACCGGCACGGCGCGCGGTGAGGGCGGGGCGGCCGCGACGGTGGAGGGCCTGAAGACGTACGGCGAGGCCGTGATCCACGGTGCCGCCGGGGACCAGCGGGTGTCGGCGGGACTGTTCGAGATGTCCGTCGAGGGCGGCGGCATGCTGCAGACGTACTGCGTCGACGTCCACACCCCCACGCAGACGGACGCGAAGTACCACGAGACCGCGTGGAACGGGACCTCGCTGGGCGCCAACGAGGACGCCGGCCGGATCCGCTGGATCCTGCGCAACTCCTACCCCCAGGTGAACGACCTCGCGGCACTCGCCGACCGGGCGGGGGTCCGGGGCCAGCTCACCGAGCAGGACGCGGCGGCCGGTACGCAGGTGGCGATCTGGCGCTACTCCGACGACGTGGACGTGGAGGCCGTGGACCCCCAGGCGGAGCAGCTCGCGGACTACCTGGAGAAGAGTGCCCGGAACCAGCCGGAGCCGAGGGCGTCGTTGACCCTGGAGCCGCCGGCCGTCTCCGGCCGTCCGGGTGAGCTGCTCGGCCCGGTGACGGTGCGCACGGACGCGGACAGCGTGACGGTGTCACCGCCGGCGGACGCCGCCACGAGCGGGGTGCGGATCGTCGACCGGGCCGGCGAGCCCGTCACCACGGCGGAGGACGGCGGCAAGGTGTTCTTCGAGATACCCGAGGACGCGCCGGCGGACACGGTCGAGCTGACCGTGCAGGCCTCGACCACCGTGCCGGTCGGCCGGGCCTTCGCCTCCGACAGCCGCAGCCAGACCCAGATCCTGGCCGGCTCCAGCACCTCGACGGTCTCCGCGACGGCGAGCGCGACCTGGGCGGAGCAGGGCGCGATACCGGCCGTGTCCGCCCGGACGAACTGCGCCGAGGGCGGCGTCGACGTCACCGCCGTCAACCAGGACGACGAGCCCTTCACCTTCGAGCTCGCGGAGCGCGAGTACACCGTCGAGCCGGGCGAGTCCCGCACGGTGACGGTTCCGCTCGCCGAGGACCGGGCGTACGACTTCACGGTCCGGGGCTCGGACGGCTTCGAGAAGCGGTTCACCGGCATGCTCGACTGCCGGACCCGGGCCGCCGAGACCGGCGTGGACGTCCACACCCTCAGCGGGCCCACCCCCACCCCCCTCGGCGGCACGGCTGCCGACGTCAACCTCGCCGAGACCGGCGCCTCCGGCCTCACCCCCTGGATCGTCGGCACCGCCATCACCCTGGTCGTCCTCGGCGGCGCGGCCCTGGTCGTCACCCGCCGGCGCGAGACGGCCGGGGAGAACTGAGACGACGCGGGCGGTGCTCGCGCATGCGCGCCCTCCCGGGCCTTCTGGGGCCGGTGATCAGTTGTGGCCGTGCTGAGGGGTCGCCCTCGGGTTCACCAGGAGTGGGATCGCGTTCGACCGCGGCCGAGAAGCTTCCGGATCAGCAAGAACGTGCCCACGGCGATCAGGGCCGCCCCCATGAGGATCAAGGCCATCCCGATGGTGATCAGAAACGTCCCGATGAGGGCCAGAAGTGCCCCCATCAGGACCAAGAGCGTCCCGATGACGAGGAGAAAGATCGCGAGGACGGTCACGGTTGCCTCCTGTCCTCCCTCCCGCTCTGACCCCTTCCCCGCTCCCGTGCAAACACTCTGCTCCACGATCACCGACGGCTCGCCGCGGCCAAGAGGTCAGCCCACGGTCCGCTGGTTTCATCAGGGCTGGCGTCGGGCCGCCTGTGGGCCGTACGAGGCCGACCGGCAACGACCGACAGTGATGGTCGAGCCGCGACTGCCGACGACGAAACCGCAGGTCAGCGCCCCTCGAACAGATGGGTTTCCCCCTGGGGGCGGCGGTCGGGCAAGATGGGGTGTATCTGCCCACTGCCTGATTTCAAGCTGCCGGACGGTTTCTCTTGGCTGAGTTCATTTACACCATGCGCAAGGCGCGCAAAGCGCACGGCGACAAGGTGATCCTCGACGACGTCACCCTGAGCTTCCTGCCGGGGGCGAAGATCGGTGTCGTCGGTCCGAACGGTGCCGGTAAGTCGACCGTTCTGAAGATCATGGCGGGGCTGGAGCAGCCGTCCAACGGCGACGCCTTCCTCACCCCTGGTTACACCGTGGGCATCCTGCTGCAGGAGCCCCCGCTGAACGAGGAGAAGACCGTCCTGGAGAACGTCCAGGAGGGTGTCGCCGAGACCAAGGGCAAGCTCGACCGGTTCAACGAGATCGCCGAGCAGATGGCGACCGAGTACACCGACGAGCTCATGGACGAGATGGGCAAGCTGCAGGAGCAGCTCGACCACGCAGGCGCCTGGGACCTCGACGCCCAGCTGGAGCAGGCCATGGACGCCCTGGGCTGCCCGCCCGGCGACTGGCCCGTGGCCAACCTCTCCGGTGGTGAGAAGCGCCGCGTCGCGCTCTGCAAGCTGCTGCTCGAGGCGCCCGACCTGCTGCTCCTCGACGAGCCCACCAACCACCTCGACGCCGAGTCCGTGAACTGGCTGGAGCAGCACCTCGCCAAGTACGAGGGCACCGTCGTCGCCGTCACCCACGACCGGTACTTCCTGGACAACGTCGCCGGGTGGATCTGCGAGGTCGACCGCGGCCGGCTGCACGGCTACGAGGGCAACTACTCCAAGTACCTCGAGACCAAGGCCGCCCGCCTCAAGGTCGAGGGCGCCAAGGACGCCAAGCGGCAGAAGCGCCTCAAGGACGAGCTCGAGTGGGTGCGGTCCAACGCCAAGGGACGCCAGGCCAAGTCCAAGGCGCGTCTGGCCCGCTACGAGGAGATGGCCGCCGAGGCCGACAAGATGCGGAAGCTGGACTTCGAGGAGATCCAGATCCCGCCGGGCCCGCGGCTGGGCAACGTCGTCGTCGAGGTGAACAACCTCAGCAAGGGCTTCAGCGACAAGCTGCTGATCGACGACCTCAGCTTCACGCTGCCGCGCAACGGCATCGTCGGGATCATCGGTCCCAACGGCGCCGGCAAGACCACGCTGTTCAAGATGCTCCAGGGCCTCGAGGAGCCCGACTCCGGGTCGGTCAAGGTCGGCGAGACCGTCAAGATCTCCTACGTGGACCAGACCCGCGCGAACATCGACCCCAAGAAGACGCTCTGGGCGGTCGTGTCGGACGAGCTGGACTACATCAACGTGGGCCAGGTCGAGATGCCCTCGCGCGCCTACGTGTCCGCCTTCGGGTTCAAGGGGCCGGACCAGCAGAAGCCCGCCGGTGTCCTCTCCGGCGGTGAGCGCAACCGGCTGAACCTCGCGCTCACCCTCAAGCAGGGCGGCAACCTGCTGCTCCTCGACGAACCGACCAACGACCTCGACGTCGAGACCCTCAGCAGCCTGGAGAACGCGCTGCTGGAGTTCCCCGGGTGCGCCGTGGTCATCTCCCACGACCGGTGGTTCCTGGACCGCGTCGCCACGCACATCCTCGCCTACGAGGGCGATTCCAAGTGGTTCTGGTTCGAGGGCAACTTCGAGTCGTACGAGAAGAACAAGGTCGAGCGGCTCGGACCGGACGCCACGCGTCCGCACCGCGCCACCTACAAGAAGCTGACCCGGGGCTGATCTCTTGCGGCACATCTACCGCTGCCCGCTGCGCTGGGCGGACATGGACGCGTACGGCCACGTCAACAACGTGGTCTTCCTCCGCTACCTGGAGGAAGCCCGTATCGACTTCCTGTTCCGCCCGGACAAGGACTTCCAGCAGGGGTCCGTGGTGGCACGCCATGAGATCGACTACAAGCGGCAACTCGTCCACCGGCACACGCCCGTGGACATCGAGCTGTGGGTCACGGAGATCCGGGCGGCGTCCTTCACCCTCACCTACGAGGTGAAGGACGGCGACCAGCTCTACGTCCGGGCCTCCACGGTGATCGTGCCGTTCGACTTCGAGGCCCAGCGTCCGCGCCGTATCACCCGGGAGGAGAAGGATTTCCTCCAGGAATACACGGACGGTGGGGACGGCGGGGACGGCGAAGAAGACGGGAACGCCGACGCCGATCAGGAGGAGGCCGTCGCGGCATGACGGTGCTCCACCTCGCCGACGAGAGGGAGGCGGCGGATCTCGCGGCCTTCCTCTCCCGGCTGCTCCACTACGACCGCGCGGCCGCCGTGCGCCTTCAGGCGTCGGGCACCGCACTGGCCGTGTTCGGCCGCCCTCCCTCCTTCGAGGTGCTGGCGATCCGCTCCGTGCGGCTGGCCAAGCCGTACGAGAACGGTCTCGACGTCACCCTGGACGTGACCGTGTCCGCCGGTGAGCTGCTGGAATCGGTGGACGAGTCCGCCGCCACCGCCGTGGTGCCGGGCGCGGTGACCGGGCCGCCGTGGGCCGGCGTGCTGCCCCCGCGCGGGGGCTGGCAGGCCGAACCGGGGCTGCCCGCACCGGACGCCCTGCGCGCGCTCGTCGCCGCCGCGGTCACCGAATTCCGGGCGCGTACCGAGGCGTTGGCCGCCGAGTCGCGCACCCGGGCCGAACTCGACCGGATCGGGCGGGAGATCTGGTCCCGCACGGTCGGCCGGACCGACCTCCCGGTGCGGGCCGTGCACGCGGCCCAGTCGCTGGGCTTCCTCCGGCCCCCCGGGCCCGCCGACGCGGACGGCGCGCCGGTGCTGCTCGTCTCCGGGGCCTGGCTCCGGCTGCGGACACCGTACGGGTCCGTCGCCCTGCGGCGCGCGGGGCTCGGGGCGCTCGGCCTCAGCGTGCGCTGAGGCAGCCCTCCCGGCCGGCCTTCGATCCTCGGTCCTCAGCCCTCGGCGTGCTCATTGTCGTCCGGGCGGACGGCTATGTGGTCCGGTTCCAGTTCCAGGGCGACGCGGTCGCGCATGCCCAGGGTCCGGGTGTAGTCGGCGGGGAGCTGGAGCCGGCCGGCGCGGTCGAGCATGGCGTACTCGCGGGCGACGACGGTCTCGTGACCGGTGGCGGCGTCGACCTCGCTGCGGCGCAGGACCTCGGTGGAGGTGCGGCCGTCGCGGATGGCGACCGTGCGGCGGACCTCGCTCGCCACCGCCTGGTCGTGGGTGACGATCACGATGGTCGTGCCGAGCCGCTCGTTCGCGGTGCGGAACGCGGCGAAGATCTGTTCCGCGGTGTGCGAGTCCAGCTCGCCGGTCGGCTCGTCGGCGAGCAGCACCGACGGATCGTTGGCGAGGGCCACGGCGATGGCGACGCGCTGCTGCTGGCCGCCGGACATCTGGTGCGGGTGCCGGTCACGGCAGTCGGCGACCTCCAGCAACTCCAGCAGCTCCACGACGCGTTCGGCGCGGGCCCGGCGGGCGGACCGCCCCCGGGCGGCGGCGCGCAGACGCATCGGCAGGGCGACGTTCTGCGCCGAGGTCAGATACGGCAGCAGGTTGCGGGAGGTCTGCTGCCAGACGAAGCCGACGACCTCGCGGCGGTAGGCGAGGCGGTCCTTCGCGGTCATCGCGAGCAGGTCGCGGCCCGCGACCCGGGCCGCGCCGGCGGTGGGGGTGTCCAGCCCGGCCAGGATGTTCATCAGGGTCGACTTGCCGCTGCCGGACGCGCCCACGAGAGCCATCAACTCGCCCTCGCGCACCAGGAGGTCGAGGCCCTGCAGGGCCTGCACCTCCACACCGTCCGCGGTGAAGACCCGGACGAGACGGTCGCAGGTGATGAGCGCGTCGTGGCCGAAGGCGGGACGCTCGCGGTCGGCGGCGACCCGGTGGGCCAGCTCGGCCAGCGTGGGATCCGGGGGCGTCGGGGTCATCGGGGGCATCGTGCAGCACCTCCTGGAAGGGACCGGGTTCCTCGGGAGCGGGGCCGTACGGTCAACGGGCGTCACCCGCCCGCAGTTCGCGCACCGCGTCCCGGCGGCCCGTCCACCAGGCCTGCGCCGCCGCGATCCCTACGGTGAGCACGACCACCGTCAGGGCGGGTGCCAGCAGCGACACCGGGTCGGTGAGCAGCGTGGCCCGGCCCGCCGGGGACCTGGTCGCCGGGAGGGCGACGGCCGTCAGGTCGATGCCGGGGGCGAGCAGCCGGATCGTCGCCCACGCCGTGAGGGTGCCGCCGGCCGCCGCGAGCAGGGCCTGCGGGAGGGACTCCAGGACGAGCAGGCGGCGGCCCCGGGAGCGGGTGAGGCCCATGGTGCGCAGGCGGGCCAGGAGCGCGGCCCGTTCGGGGGCGGCACGCACCAGGGTCAGCAGCAGGGCGAGCACGGCGTACCCGGCGCCCGCCGCCACCGCCGCGGTGTAGACGCGTTCGGCGCCGGACTGGAGGGGCGAGTCGACGTATCCGGCGCGTTCCTCGGCGCGCACCTGGACCGACGTCCCGCCGTTTGCCGCCCGGCGCAGCGCGGCCCCGTCCACCCGGTCGCCGGTCACCAGCAGCGCGGTCGGGCGGGCGGCGCGGTCCGAGAGCGCGGACCGGTCCACGACCAGGAAATCCCCGCCGACGACGGCCGGGGTCCGCTCCCGCACCAGCACGATCCGCACGGTGATCGAGCTGCCGTCCTCCATGCGCACCGCGAAGGGCCGGGTGCCGTGGCGGTCGGCGACCCCGGGGGAGGCCACGGCGGGCAGGGCGTCCGACCCGCCCGGCGCCAGGACGTCCCGGTCGAAGGCGCCGACGCCGGTGTGCCGGGTGAGGGCCGCGTAGCCGGCCGGGTCGACGCCGGCCACCGGGACCGTGCCCTCCCGGGACTGGGCGTGGTGGGCGACGCTGACGGCGGTGACCTCCCGGACGCCGGGTGCCCGGCGGACCCGGTCGGGCAGACCGGCGGGCAGTACGTGGAGTGCGCTCACGCGGGCGTCGGCGCCGACCGTGAGCAGGGCCGCCCGGTCCCGGGCGTCGGCCACGCCGCTGAGCACGGAACCACCGAAGGCGGCCGTGGTCAGCGCGGTGAGCAGGGCCAGCAGGGGCAGCACCGCGGAGCCGGAGGCACGGCCCGCGCGGGCCAGGGCCAGCGGGCCGACCACGCCCCGCAGCCGTGCCGCGGGGCGGGCCAGCCCGCGCAGGGGCAGCGGGTACAGCCGTGCCAGCACCAGCGCGGCGATCACACCCACCAGCACCGGGGCCAGGGACACCAGGTGGTCCCCGGAGGCGTTCGGCCCGTCCGACGTGCCGCGGGTGCGCAGCGCCACGACCGCGCCCACCGCCAGCACGAGCAGGGTGAGTTCGGCGACCGTGCGGCGCCGTGCGGGGCGGGCCGTGGCGACGTCCCGGCGCCCGGTGTGCGCGCGGACGGCGCGGTGCGCGACGAGGGCCCGCAGGGGCAGGGCCAGGCAGGCGAGGAGCGCGACGGCGCCGGCGGCGGCCACGGAGTACGCCAGCCGGGCCTCGCGGACCGTGAGCCAGGCCGCGGCCAGTCCGAGGGCGGCCGCGGGCACGGCGACCACCGCGGTCTCGGCCAGCAGCCGGCCGGTGACGCCGCGCAGGGAGCCGCCGCGGGCACGCAGCAGCGTGAGTTCGCCGCCGCGCCGGTCGGCGGCGAGGCCACCCGCCATGAGCAGGACGACGACGGCGACCGTGCCGGTGCCGAAGACGGCGACGGAGACCAGCGGGCCGATGGCGGTGCGCAGCCCGGTGTGGCCGGTGAGCACGTCGTCCAGCTCGCTGCGCGCCCTGATGTCGAGTGCGGTGGCCTCCCGCATCCGCTGGAGGACCGGACCGGACTCCACGGCCGCGACGGCGGACGTCAGCCGGGGTACGTCATGGCCGTGCAGATCGGGGACGGACGGGGCGAGCCCCCAGTACCGCAAGGGCTCCCCGGCCGTGCCCAGCAGGGCCGGGGCCGCGTCCGGCGGCAGCAGCAGCGTGCCCATCCAGTACTGCCGGACGTCGGGGTCGCCGGGGAGGATCGTCAGGCCCGGGGTGCGCATCAGGGGGTCGGCCGACCAGTACGCGCCCCGGGGGCCGCGCGGTTCGACGACGCCGGTGATCCGGACCTGGAGGGGGGCGCGCGCCACGCCGGGGAACGTCAGGACGGAGCCCACCTCGATGTTCAGGTCCCCGGCCGTGTCGGCGGTGACGGCGCCCTCGACCCGGGTCGTCGCCGCGGTCACGGTGCCCGGGACCTCCGGCAGCCGGCCCTCGCGCAGCCGGGAGTGGTCGGCGAGCCCGTCCTGCGCGAGGAGCTGGAGGTGTGCGGGCAGCCCGTCCGGCCGGGGCAGCCAGGGTTCGGACATCTTCTGGGCCTCGGAGGTGCGCACGCCGGAGGAGGACTGGTGCGGGTCGAGGGGCAGGGACCGTCCGGCCAGGGCGAGGAGCTCGGACCGGTGGGCGCGGAGCACGTCCCCGCGCACGGCCGCCTCCCGCTCCTCCTGGGGCAGGCCGGCGTCGGGCACCGGAGCGGCCAGCTGCACGCCGGTGCTGTCCGGTCCGGCCGACTCGAGGGCCCGGTGCAGGCCCGCGTCGCCGTACCGGTCGACCGCGCGGGGCAGCACGGCGGCCAGGAACGCGGTCACGGCCACCAGCAGCGCCAGCGCGAGCGCGGCCCCGGGCGCGGCCCGCAGTCGGGTGCGCACCCAGGGGGCGGCCACGCGCGGTCTCGGGGACCGGACGGTCACCTCATTCACCTCCCCGTTCCCGCAGCGAGGTCACCGGGTCGACCCTGCGCACCGCCAGGACGGCCGTGACCAGCAGCGGAGTGACGGCCACCGCGGCCAGCAGCACGGCCACCCGTCCCACGGGCAGCTCCACCAGCACCCGAGGCACCGGACGGGCGGCGTCCGACGTCAGCATGATCAGCGGGATCACGGCCCGCGCCAGCACCGTGCCCCACAGCACGCCCACCGCCGACCCCAGAGCGACCAGCACCCCGTGCTCGACGACCACCACCCGGGCCAGCCGCCGCCGTGAGGCGCCCAGGGCGCGCAGCACCGCGAACTCGGCGGACCGCTCCCGCAGCGCCCCGGCCGCGCTCACCGCGAACCCCACCGCCGTCAGCGCCGCCGCCGCGAGGGCCGCCGCGGTGAACGCCGCCTCGGGCCCCGCGCCGAACGGGTCGTCGCGCAGCTCCGCGGCGATCTCGTCCCGCACCACCACCCGGGACGGCTCGACGTCGGGCCGGTCCCGCAGCGCCGCGGCCACCCGCGCCGACGCGCCCGGCGCGGTCCGCAGCCACCACTCGGTGGGCAGCACGCTCTCGCCCTCGCTGTTCTGGAGCACCCGGTTGACGGCCCGCAGGTCCAGCAGCAGGGCCCCGCCGTCGCCGCTCCCCCCGGCCGGCGCGGACGGCAGCCCCCGCACCGCGCGGACGATCCGCACCGGCACGGTGGAGCCGTCGATCGTCACGTCCACGCGCTGTCCGGGGCGGGCGCTCGTCGAGGCCAGGTAGCGGTCGGTGGCGATCGCGGTGACCTCGACCGCCCCCGGCTGCGGGATCAGCAGCCGGACGGTGAGCAGCGGGGGGTTCCAGAAGCCGTCCCCCGGGCCGTGGCCGGTGCCGTAGGCGAAGGTCGGCGGGTCGGTGGCGGTGAGCCGGGGGCCGGTCGGTCCGGTGCCCGCGTCGGGGGCGGTCCCCGTGGCCGTGAGCTGCGAGGACAGCGCCCAGTCGGCGGGCAGGGCGAGGCGCCGGGCCCGGCCGTCGGTGTCCGTGGCGGTCAGCCCGGCCACGGTGAACCGGTGGTTCTCGGCCTTCCCGGTCGGCTGGACCAGTTCGAGCTGCAGCCCGGTCAGGGTCAGTTCCCCCGGCGGTGCCTCGGCGACCGAGGCGAGGTCGAGGGTCAGCGGACGGGTCCGGCCGTCGGCGCGGAGCCGGCCCAGGCCGAGCTTGTACGGGGTTCCGTAGGGGTCGGTCAGGGTGGCCCTGACATCGGCCGTGGTCCCGGAGCCCGCGCCCCGGATCCGGGCCGTCAGCGTCAGGCGGGCGGTGCCCTCGGGTATCCGTACACCCGCTGTCCCGCCCTTCGGCGCCAGGCCGTCCAGGAGCGGGCGGACCGGCTCGGGGGCGAGGTCGGAACGCATCAGCACCGTGTCCGCCGCACGCTCGGTGTCCAGCGCGAGCACGGTCGCCGTCCGGTTGCCGGACAGCGGCACCGACGTACGGTACGCGGGCGCGGCCGTCTCGACGCCGGGGACGGCCGCGTACGCCCGGGTGCGGCCCGGCTCGCTCTCCCCGGCGCCCAGGACACGCACCTGCGCGCCGGCCCGGAAGTCCGCCTGGTCGTCCTGCGAACGTTGCCACGAGGAGCCCTGGCCGATCGCCAGCATGCCCAGCGCCACCGCGAGCACCAGCAGCAGGACCGGGCCCGCGCCCCGCATCGGCCGACGGCTGAACTGCCAGCCCGCCAGCGCCCCCGGCAGCCCCCGGCCGCGGGTCGCCCCGCGCTCCGCCAGCCGCGCCAGCGGCGGCAGCAGCCGCAGCGTGAGCACGGTGCCGGCCAGCAGGGCCAGCGCGGGGGCCGTGACGAGCAGCGGGTCGACGCCGAGGTGTGCGCCGACCGCACCGGAGGGCTGACGGCTCAACTGCCAGTACGCCACGGCGGCCACCGCCAGCAGCCCGACGTCCGCGCCCGCGCGGACCACACCGGGCAGCGGCCGGGCCCGGCCGGCCGTGAAGGAGGAGGTGAGCGCGGGCACCGTGACGGCCAGCGCGCAGCCCACCGCCACCCCCGCCGCCACCAGCCACACGGAGCCGCTCTTGGCCACCGAACCGACCGAGGTGTCCAGGCGCAGCCCGATCCGGGCGAGCGCGCCCTGCCCGGCGAGCAGCCCGGTGAGCGGCCCCGCCAGCAGCGGCGCACAGGCCGCCGCGGGCACCGCCAGCAGCAGCGCCTCCAGGGCGGCGAGCCGGGCCACCTGGGCGCGGGAACCACCGCGCGCCCGCAGCACCCGGGTCTCGCCCGCGCGTTCGGCGCTCAGCAGCCGGGCCACCAGGAACAGGGTGCAGCCGGCCAGCAGGACGAGCTGGAGGGCGATGACGAGCAGGGTCGAGCGGGAGACGAGCAGTGAGCGTTCGACCCGGTCCAGGGTGGCGGGCAGGGCACTGGTCGCGTTCGCCGCACCGCCCAGCGCCGGATCCTCGCGCAGGGCGGCGACGCCGTCCCGCACCGCCTCGCGCAGCGCGTCGATCCGTCCGGTGTCCACCGCCGCGAAGTCGGCCGACGCGAGCCACGCCGAGGTGCCGGCGCTGACCCGGTCGCCGCTGAGCACCGAGGGATCGGCGAGCAGCGGGCCGTACGTCGTGAAGTCCACCTCGACGACGCCGCGGCCGTGCAGGTCGTCCAGCTGCCAGTAGGGCGCGGTGGTGTCCACGGGCCGGTACAGGCCGGTGATCCGCACCTGGACCGCGGGGCCGCCGAGCCGGTCGGCGAGGGTGAGCCGGGCGCCGGGTTCCAGGCCGAGACGGCGGGCGGCGGCCTCCGGCAGCGCGGTCTCGATCACCGCGCCGGCGGACGCCCCGGGCGGCCGACCCGCGAAGATCCGCACCTGGGTGCGGTCCAGGGCGGCGAGATGGGTGAGGCCGGGGGTGTCGGAGGCGCCCAGGGCGCCGGCGGGAGCACCGGGGTCCACGCCGCCCGCGCCCGGGCCCGTGTCACCCGCGCCCGGGTCCGCACGTCCGTCCGCGGGGCGCACGGACGCGGGCAGGGCGTACGGGCCGGAGCGGGACAGGGTGCGCAGGGTCACCGGCAGTCCGTCGAAGGCGGCACGGGCGCCGTCCCGTACGGCGGTGCCGGCCGCGGCGCGCTCCCGCGCGGGGACGTCCGCCTCGACGACGAGGGTGGTGTCGGCCGCGCCTCGCGGGTCGCGCAGGGCGTGCCGCAGGGCCGCGTCGCCGATCGCGCCGGAGTATGCCGTGAGGGTCGTCGGCACCGCAGCGGTCAGCAGGATCGTGAGCAGCGCGGCGGCGAGCAGCGGCCGGTACGCCCGGGCACGCGCCAGGACGAACCTCGCCGTCCCCGCAGCGTTCCCCACCCGAGACTCCCCCTGTCGTCCGGACCTCCGGGCGATCGTGTCAGAGGGAGTCCGTCACGGGGTAGCGCTTGTGGCCCGGACTTGACCGGATCGTGATCGGATTCCGGCGACGGGCGACCGGAATGCGCACGTCCGCGAGGTGCCGGGCCGGTGGGTCAGTCCGGGGAGTTGATCATCGTGGCGGCGGCGTACGTCAGGTACTTCCACATCGTGTGGTCGTGCTCCTCGGACAGGCCGAGCTCGTCGAGGGCGTCGCGCATGTGCCTGAGCCAGGCGTCGTGCGCGGCCCGGTCGACCTTGAACGGCACGTGCCGCATCCGCAGCCGCGGATGGCCCCGGTTCTGGCTGTACGTCGTCGGGCCGCCCCAGTACTGGATCAGGAACAGCCTCAGCCGCTCCTCGGCCGGGCCTAGGTCCTCCTCCGGATACATGGGCCGCAGCAGCGGATCGTCCGCCACCCCCACGTAGAAACGGTGGACGAGTCGGCGGAAGGTCTCCTCCCCGCCGACCTGCTCGTAGAACGTCTGCTCCTGAAGCGTGCCGCGCCGAATCTCTGTCACGCCGTCCATGGTCTCAGACACCGCGGCATAGGCCTCAGGACCTAGGTCTTCGAGGCCTCCGGGGCTCCGGCGCTTCCGCCCCTGCGCGTCGGGGAGGCAGGGGAGGAAGCGCCACGGGTGTGCCTGCTCAGCCCCGGTGGATGGTGATCGTCGTCCAGGCACCCACGTGGACCCGGTCGCCGTCCTGCAACGGGACCGGGACGAAGGGCTGGATCGGTTCCTCCGAGCCGTTGACCGTCGTGCCGTTCGTCGAGTTCTGGTCGACGACCGCCCAACTGCCGTCCGGCTGCTGGACCAGCACCGCGTGCTGGTGCGAGACGCCCGGATCCTCCGGCGGTGTCGACAGGTCGATGTCGGGGGTGTCACCGGTGGAGTGGCGCCGGCGACCGATCGTGAGCTGGTTGCCGGTGAGGGTGCGCTGCTGCTCGGGCGAGTACGCGGGCAGGTTCAGGCCCGTGGCCTCGGGGCCGGAGCGGTGCATCATCGCCATGAAGTAGTCACGGTCCGGACCGATCGTCGCGGTCCAGGTCACCGGTCCCTGGGGCTGCTGCGGGAACCCGCCGGGGCCGGGCGGCGCCTGGGTCGCACCGGGCTGCGGGTAGCCGTAACCACCGGGGCCGTTCGGAGCACCGGGGCCGTTCGGGCCGCCGGGGCCGCCGGAGGGCGGGGGGATCACCCAGTCGTCGTCACCGCCGCCGAAGGCGGGGCCGCCCTGGTGCGGCGGACGGCCGGTCTCCTGCGGGAATCCGGGCGGGGCCGGCGGGCCGCCGCCGAACGCCTGCGGACCACCGGGGCCACCCGGACCGCCGGGTCCGCCGTAGCCACCCTGGCCGCCGGGGCCACCGTGACCGCCCGGACCGGGCGGCGGGGGGACCGGGCGCGAGGGGTCGCCGCCGAAACCGGGCGGGCCCGGCGGGATCGGCTCGGCGGGCCGGTTCACCTGGGACGGACGGGAGCCCTGGTACTCGTAGGAGTCACCGCCGTACGCCGGGCCGGGCGGCTGCTGGTACTGCCCCCCGTGTCCACCCGGACCGCCGGGACCGCCCGGACCACCGGGACCACCGGGACCACCGGGACCGCCCGGTCCGGGGGGCACCGGACGCGGGGCGGCCGGCGTGTACGAGGTGGCCGTGTTCGTCAGGAAGTTCCACCGGCACTCCTCGCAGAACGGCGCGCCGCCCTCACGCGGCGTGCGGCACTGCGGGCACAGCTCCGGCGGGCCGCCGAAACCACCGGGGCCACCCGGGCCGCCGGGCCCGGACTGGCCGCCGGGAGGCGGGAATCCGTAGCCGCCGCCGGGCGGTGGGGGAGGAGGAGGCGGGGGCGGGGGCACGGACCCCGCCATGCGGTGACCGCACACCTCGCACCAGTCGTCGGAACCCGACTGGTGTCCGTTCGGGCAGGTCGGCATGTCGGCGCTTCCTCCTCTCCTTTTCGGTCGCTTCCGACCGAAGTTCTCCGGCCTGCGGGGCCGGGCTCGTTCACTTCAGATTCACTTCTTCACACGAACGGTCTTGGTGGACCGGGTTTCGAGTGTCATCTCGTCGGCCTCCTCGACCCGCGCTTTCAGTCGCACAGTACCTGTCGAGGCGTCGACCACGTCCACCACCTTCGCAAGCAGTTTCGCGGTATCCGCGTTGCCGGAGGCGCTCGCGAGCTGAACGGCGCGGCCCAGTTTGGACGTTGCTCCGCCCAAATCGCCCGCTTTGCGCAAGTCGAGGCCTTGTTGGATGACTTGCGCCAGTTCGGCCTGTCCGGTGTAGTGGGCGACTTGAGGGTTCAACGATGTGGAGGCGGCCATGTCGTCCGTCCACACCGCCCGCACGAGACCCTGCGCGCCGAGCTTCTGAACTCCCTCCCCGGGCTGCGGAATGACCAGCGAGAGCCGGGCGGCGAGCATCTCCTGCCCGATGCCGGCGGACGGGACCTCGACGCAGAGGTGGTAGTCACGGGACTCGTCGCCCCAGGAACCCAGCGGGTAGTCGCCCGCCCGCGGTCCGGCTTCGGTACGGCGGCCGGTCAGTTCCTCGACCGTCGGCGCGACCTGTTTGACGAACTTCACAGTCGTGCCCACCGGGGTCCACAGCCGCAGGCAGACGTCCGCGACCTCCTTGCCCATCGCCGCCTCCATCATCCGCGTGAAGTCGGCGGCGAGTCCGGCCGGGTCGGCGACGATGTCGGCGCTGCCGAGGAGGCCGGAGGCGATGGCTGTGACTTCTTTCACTTCCCAGTCGGTGCCCACTCCGCGGGCGTCACAGGTGAACCGCCCGGCGCACGCCTCCAGGGCCGCCTTCAGATCCTCCGGCGACTCGTGCTCGTTGCGCCCGTCGGTCAGCAGGATGCCGTGCCGGATCGCCACGTCCGCCGACGACAGCAGCCGGTCGGCCAGCCGGAGCCAGGTGCCGATGGCCGTGCCCCCGCCGGAACTCAGCGCCCGCAGCGCCTGCTTGGCCTGCCCGCGGGTGGCCGCGTCGGCGACCGCGAGCCGCCCGGCACCGGGATAGACCTCCCGCGCCACGTGCGTGCCGGCGACCACCGCGAAGTGCACGCCGTCGCGCAGGGCGTCGACCGCGGCGGCCGTGGCGTCCCGGGCGTTGCGCATCTTGGTCGGCGGATAGTCCATCGAGCCGGAGCAGTCGACCATGAGCACCACGGCCGCCGACGGGCCCTCACCGGGCGCGTAGAGGTGGGGTGCCGCCACCGCGCTGCCGATGGTGCCGCCGCCGGTCGCGGTCACCGTGACGATGGCGTTGACCTCGCGGCCGCCCTCCGGCAGGTACTCGTTCTGGTACACGTCTACCGAGAACTGCGGCACGTTGGATTTCGAGAAGTTGGCCATGCCTGTTTCTCTCCCCCTGGAGAACCCCGCGACGGTGCGGGGCGACGACAGATGACGGACCGGCCCCCTCCGGTTCGTTGGCACCTTCCCGCGGCTTCCCGCGGCTTCCCCGTAGTTTCCCCGCGGGGGGCCCGCCGTACGCGGCCTCAGGCCGATCCTGCCCCCTGCGGCACGGCCGGGAACGGGACGAGGGCCACCGTCACGTTGTCGTGGCCCCCGCCGTCGAGGGCGTGACCGACCAGGACCCGGGCGGCGTGCAGCGGGCGGACGGCGGCGTCGACGGGGACGACCCGGGCCATCTCCTCGGCCGACTCCGCGTAGTTCCACAGCCCGTCGGTGCAGACCACGACCACACCGGGCCGGTCCGGCTTGAACGACGCGGTGTGCGGCTCCAGTTCGTAGGCGTCCGCGCCGAGCCAGCCGGTGATCGCGTGGGCGCGCTGGTCGGCGTACGCCTCGGCCTCGCCCATCAGCCCCGCGGCGACCATCTGCGCGGCCCAGGAGTCGTCCTCGGTGAGCCGGGCCGGGGGCGCGGCGCGGTCGACCGGCACCCAGTACACGCGGCTGTCGCCGACCCAGCCGACGACCAGCAGGCCGTCGGTCACCACACTGCCGACGAAGGTGCAGGCGGGGGCGTTCTGGTGCGGGGACCGTTCACGGTCCGTGGCGGGCTCGTCGGCCAGCGCGTCGACCGCGTCCGCCGCGGCGACGATCGCGTCGTGCATCGCCTGCTGCGGGTGCGTGCCGCGCGGCAGGGCCGCGAGCAGCGACTCGTTCGCCGCCCGGGACGCGGCCAGCGAGGCCTCGTCGGGCCGGGTCGCGGAGGAGACGCCGTCGCAGACGATCGCGACCGAGGCGGGGGAGCCGTCGGGCAGCGTGGTGGTGCCGATCCCGAAGGCGTCCTCGTTGCGGTGGTGGCGCAGGCCGCGGTCGCTGACCGCGGCCAGCGGGCCGCGTTCCTGTTCCATGTGGTCCCGTTCGCGTGGCTGGGCGTGGCCGCAGTTCTCGCAGTAGCCGTCGTCGTCCACCCTGCCCGCGCGGCAGGCCACGCACACCGTGGTCTCCGGGACGCCTGCGGTCTCCGGGGGGCCCGCGGTCTCCGGGGCGGGCTGTCCGCGTTCGGCGGACACGCGCGGGTCCGGGGCCTGAAGCGGGTACTCCTCGGGCTGCGCGACCGGCTGGGCGGGGCGGTCGAAGCGCACACCGGAGGACCGGGCCGCGCCGGCGGCGGGAGGCGCGGCGGGCGGGGGCGGGGGCGGGGGCGGGGCAGCAGGGTGAGGTGGCACGACCGCGGGTGCCGGTGCCGGTGC
>NZ_JAESIF010000339.1:0-247 GCF_016757295.1 Streptomyces sp. M2CJ-2
CGACTGGTCGGCCGGCGCGGTGGAGCTGCTGACCTCGTCACGCGCGTGGGAGCGGGGCGAGCGCCCCCGCCGGGCGGGTGTGTCGTCGTTCGGGATCAGCGGGACCAACGCGCACGTGATCATCGAGGAAGCCCCGTGCGAGGACAGCGAGTCCGTGCCCGGGACGGTCACCCTGCCGGTGGTGCCGTGGGTGCTGTCGGGGCGCGGCATCGAGGCGGTGCGGGCGCAGGCGGCCCGGCTGGCGGAC
>NZ_JAESIF010000340.1:0-245 GCF_016757295.1 Streptomyces sp. M2CJ-2
GAAACAGCCGCCGGAGCCGTGGACACACGCCCCCGGCGGCTCCTCATGCCATTCTCGCAGGCCAGCCCGCGAATCCGCCGACCACGTGTGCCTACCTACTGATGAAGTCGGGGTGCAGGCCTGCTCTTCCGCCTGCCTCGCTGATCGGGCTTTTTGTGATCTTCCGGCCCAGGCCATGGGCCGGGTTCCTGTGCGGTTGCGACGACTCGCCTCAGTCGGCCCACGCCTCGACAAGCCCCGAACGC
>NZ_JAESIF010000341.1:0-245 GCF_016757295.1 Streptomyces sp. M2CJ-2
CGATGCCGACGTCGGCCAGGCGGATGGCGGCGGCATCGTTGACCCCGTCCCCGGTCATCGCCACGACGTGCCCGGCTGCCTGCAGCGCCTGCACGATGCGGACCTTGCCCTCGGGGGAGACGCGGGCGAAGACCGTGGTCCGGTCGATCGCCCGGAGACGGTCGGATTCGGGCAGGGCGTCGAGTTCGGCCCCGGTCAGGGGTGCCTCGGTCAGGGCGGTGCCGGTCTGTGGGATGCCCAGGTCG
>NZ_JAESIF010000342.1:0-243 GCF_016757295.1 Streptomyces sp. M2CJ-2
GGTGGAGCGGCTGTCGGACGCCCGCCGCAACGGGCACCGGGTGCTGGCGGTGGTGGCGGGCTCGGCGGTCAACCACGACGGCGCGTCCAACGGCCTGACCGCGCCCAACGGCCTGTCGCAGCAGCGGGTGATCCGCCAGGCGCTGGCCGGCGCGGGCCTGTCGGCCGCCGAGGTGGACCTGGTGGAGGGGCACGGCACCGGCACCACGCTGGGTGATCCGATCGAGGCGCAGGCGCTGCTGGC
>NZ_JAESIF010000343.1:0-243 GCF_016757295.1 Streptomyces sp. M2CJ-2
GGCGTTGTCACGTTGGCTGACCGGCCTGGGATGATCTTGGAGATGATCGTGCCGGGGAGGGAGTCGCTCGTGTCGTCCGCGTCGCCGTCGTACAAGGGCCACCGGTACCCGGTGGAGATCATCGCGCACTGCGTGTGGCTGTACTTCCGCTTCCCGCTGTCGTTCCGGGAGGTCGAGGAGCTGATGCTCGAGCGCGGCGTGCTCGTCTCCCACGAGACCGTCCGCCGCTGGTGCGCGAAGTTC
>NZ_JAESIF010000344.1:0-237 GCF_016757295.1 Streptomyces sp. M2CJ-2
CCTTGTCCCGGCGGCCCTGGACCAGGATGTCGAGCACGGTGCCGTCGGCATCGACGGCCCGCCACAGGTACTTCAACTCGCCGTTGATCTTGATGAAGACCTCGTCCAGGTGCCATTTGTCCCCGGGCCGGGGCCGCCGGCGGCGCAGGCCGTTGGCGTAGGCCTGCCCGAACTTCGCGCACCAGCGGCGGACGGTCTCGTGGGAGACGAGCACGCCGCGCTCGAGCATCAGCTCCT
>NZ_JAESIF010000345.1:0-236 GCF_016757295.1 Streptomyces sp. M2CJ-2
CGGCCGCCGTCTTCCCGCCACCCTGATCTTCGACTACCCCAGCCCCCACGACCTGGCCCACCACCTCCTCACCCAACTCCTCCCGGAATCCACATCCTCGGACCCGGACGCAAACCTGCCCCGCAACAGCAGCCAGACCCTGGCCGAATCCGACGACCCCTTGGCGATTGTGGGGATGGCGTGCCGTTTTCCGGGCGGGGTGGGTTCGCCGGAGGAGCTGTGGGGTCTGCTGGCCG
>NZ_JAESIF010000346.1:0-233 GCF_016757295.1 Streptomyces sp. M2CJ-2
GAATGGGTCAACTGGTTTGAACTCCTTGTGCATCTATTGTGTTTGTATGTGGTAGTTTTGTTGTTAATATTAGCGAGATGATATAGAGGACTAAGGAGCTAATTAGGAAAACAATTATTAGTGTGTGATCATGGAAATTTATTAGCTCTTCTATAATAGGGGATGTGGCGTCTTGTAGACCAAGTTGGAATGGGTAGGCCATACCCATGTACTCTGCGTTGATACCACTGCTT
>NZ_JAESIF010000347.1:0-232 GCF_016757295.1 Streptomyces sp. M2CJ-2
CCTGTCGGCGCTGACGGGGCTTCGGCTGCCGGCGACGCTGGTCTTCGACTACCCCTCCCCGCGCGCGGTGGCGGAATTCCTCCTGTCGAGACTGGGCGGCGAAGACGACGCGCAGGTGGACGCCGGTGAGAACTCCACCGTGGTGACAGGCGCCGTGGTGGATGAGGATCCCGTGGTGATCGTCGGGATGGGCTGCCGGTATCCGGGCGGTGTGGGTTCGCCGGAGGACCTG
>NZ_JAESIF010000348.1:0-228 GCF_016757295.1 Streptomyces sp. M2CJ-2
TGCGGTGGTGGAGTTCCGGAGCCAGAGCGGTTGCAGGACGGGCGACGGGACTGACGACCGGACCGGGTGGCCCGCGGTGATCAGGGGCCGCCGTGAGCAGGACCCCGCAGTGAAGTCAGTGAGCAGTACCTCGGTGAAGGCGTCGGCTGCAGGCGCGCGCACCGGGAGGTTCGGCAGTGGGGTTCCAGGCCAGAGCAGACGCAGGACGGGCGACGGGGCCGGCTGCCG
>NZ_JAESIF010000037.1:0-67917 GCF_016757295.1 Streptomyces sp. M2CJ-2
GGCTCGCCGCAGCGCGTCGTGGGCGAGCGCGGACAGCAGGCCGGCCGCCGCGGCCTCCGGCAGGCCGTCGCTCGCGCCGGCCCCGGCGCGGGACGGCTCGAACCGGCGGTCCTGGTTGTCCGGACCGAAGGGCCGCACCGCGCCGGCCGGCACCAGCGCCTGTTCCTTGGTCAGCAGCGACGTGGCCGGGGCCCAGGAGGCGACCGGGTCACCCCCGGCGCCGGTGGCCGTGGTCAGCGCGTCCGGGTCCACCTTCGGCAGCGCGTCGGCGCCGGAGGCGTCGTCCGGGGCGGGGGAGCCGGGCACCACGTGCTCGGCGTAGACCTCGGCGGCGGTGTTGAGGGCCCGCAGGCGGGCGCCCGCGGTGTGCTGGACGTCGAACGCGACGACGGTCCGGGTCCCGGCGGCGCCCAGACCGACCTCCACGGCGCCGACCTTCAGCGGGGTCTGGGTGACCGGCTCGTCCGCGTACCGGGTGAAGACCCCGACGGACGGACGGAGCGCGAGCGAACGGCGGTCGAGCTCGACGAGCGGCCCCTCGGTCGCGTCGTCGTCCGGAGCGGCGGCGACGACCGGCTCGAAGGCGGGCCGTTCGGGGGCCGCGGTCAGGTCGACGGGCTCGGGAGCGCCGGGCCGGGCCCGGCAGAACGGGCACTGCGGATGGGGCAGCAGCCGCTCCGCCAGGACGTCGAACGAGGCCATGTCCTGGAGCAGCACCTGGCCCCGGGTCTCGGCCGGCAGCGCCTTGGTGACCAGCCGGAACACCTCGTAGCCGAGCAGGTTGCCGAGCATCGCGGCGAGCGGGCCGCGCGGCCCGGGGCCGGGGGAACCCCCCAGGGCCAGACCGCTCCAGAGACCGGCCGCGACCGCCGCGTCCCCTGTCGCGCCGAGGCGCAGCGCCGCGCAGGCCAGGCATCCGTCGGAGCCCGGGCCGCTGACCGGTCCGACCACCGCCCGGTCGCCGAAGGTCCAGGCGGGGAGCAGGAAGCGGCCGTCCGGAACGCCGTGGCCGAGCAGGGCGATCGAGGTCCGGAACGCGTCGCGGCCGCAGGCGGCGACCACCACGTCGTACCCCTCGTACGCCTTCCAGTCGCCCGCCGAACCGGCCCCGGCGTCGGGCAGTACCGTCACCTCGGCCGGACTGCCCTGCGTGGTGAACTCCGCCGCCTCGGCCCGCAGCTCGCCGAACTCGGCGGCAGTGGCGGGGCCTTCGGCCAGTGCGGCCTCCACGGCGACGGAGGCGCAGCCGTTGCGGATCAGGGAGAGCGCGCACCAGCGGGCGACCGGACCGTCGCCGAGCACGGCGATGCGGGTGCCGCGGAACGCGGCGAACCTGCTGTCGGCGTCGTCGGCGTAGTGGTCGAGGTAAGCGATCTGCGGCGCGAAGCGCGCGGCGACCGCCGGCTGCACGGGTGCGTCCGTTCCCGGTTCGCCGGGAGCCGGCACCGGCCGGGCGAACCCGCGGGCGTAGAGCGCCTTGACCAGGCCGCCCACCATGGCCTTCTGCTGGTCCTTGAAGCCCGTGCAGATCTCCGCCACGGTCCGGCTCCCGTCCAGGTGCGGGACGAGGAGGGTGGCGAACCGGTAGGCGGACGGGGAGCTGAGCTGGAAACCACCGTCGGCGTTGTGGAAGATCACGCCGGTGGGCGTCTCGGTGAACAGCACGTCGCGGCGCACCCTGGGACGGGTGTCCGAGGTCTCCTCGTACGGGGTCGTGGACATACGGAGTCGCACCTCCGGGTCGGGCCTGACGGCCACTCGGTTCTGAAAAGTCGAGGAAAGACAGAAAAGGAGAGAAAGACAGAAAAGGCGGGAAAAGCGGGAAAGGGAGGATGTTCGGGTGTCCGGCCCACCGGGCCGGGCCGCGTTCCGGGCCGCAGCCCCGGTCCGTCAGGTGGCCCCGGACGGAAGGGCGCGCCGGGCCGTGGCGATGACGGCCTGCGGGATGTCGCCGGTCCGGGCGGCCCCGTGCAGCGCGTGGGCGCGGAACAGGGCGTTCATGCGGAGCGTCCCGGGTTGTTCCTCGTCGAGGAGCCCGGTGTCCAGGAGCCGCTCGAGCAGCTCCTCGGCGTGTGTCTCGGGGACGGAGAGGGCACGGGCCGCGGCCGGTGCGGTGATCTGCCCGTCCAGTCGCGCCAGGCGCAGGTGCGCGTCGGCCACCGGGGCGGGCAGCCGGTCCAGGGCACCGTCGAGGGTCAGGGGCACGGACATCCGGGCGTCGTCGGGCAGCGCCAGCCGGGCGGGCAGGTCCCGCCGCAGCCATGCGGCGTGGTCCGCCAGGCGCAGCTTCGGCCGGGTCAGCAGCCGGGCCGCGACGATCCGCAGGGCCAGCGGGACATGCCCGCACGTCTCCGTGAGGGCGTGTGCGGCCGGGGCCTCGGCCGTCACCCGCTCATGACCGAGGACGGCGACGAGGAGCGCGTGGGACTCCTGCGGCGGCAGGGCGCCCAGTTGCAGCACCGCAGGGCCGTGCGTGGCGACCAGGGCGGCCAGTCGCATACGGCTGGTGACGACGAAGGCGCCGCAGCCCGGCATGTCGAGCAGCCCGCGGACCTGGTCGGGGTGCACGACATCGTCGAGTATCACCAGGCACGATCCGGGAGAAGCGCCGGAGGGGAGTGCGGAGCGCAGTTCGGCGGCCGCCTCGTCGGCGGACCGCGGCGTGCCGTCGGGCCCGGTCAGCGGCAGCAGTACGCCGCCCGCGGGGTACCGGTCCGCCACCAGCTGCGCGGTGTGCAGGGCCAGCGCGGTCTTGCCCATTCCCGGTCCTCCGGAGATCACCGCGATCGCCGGGCCGGCGTTCGTCCGCCCGTCCCTTCGGCCCTCGCCGCTCAGGTGGCTCACCAGGTCGGCGGTCTCACGGGTGCGGCCGGTGAAGCCGGGGACATGGGGCAGCCTGGGCCCCGGCGGATGCGCCGGCCCTGAGGGCGGGCGGCCGTCGCCGGGGAAGGCGGGCCCGCCGGAGGGGACTCTCTCCCCCCGGGGCGCAGGGGCGCCGGGCACGGCGTCGGCCACCGCGGGCGCCGCGCGCGGGGTGAGGGTGAGCGGTGCGGCCTCCAGGGCCGGGCCACGGGGTTCGTCGCCCCGCAGGATGGCCAGTTCCAGGCCCTGCAGTTCCGCGCCGGGATCGACGCCGAGTTCCTCCCGGAGGTGCGTCCTGATCCTTCGGTACTCGGCCAGCGCCTCGATCTGCCGTCCCGCCCGGTACAGCGCCCGCATCAACTGGGCGGCGAGCCCCTCGTGCTGGGGGTGGGTGCGGGTGGCCTCCCAGAGGTCCACCAGGACCTCGCGGGCCTGTCCCCGGGCCAGCTGGATCTCGCAGACGCGTTCCAGGACGCGCAGGCGCTCCTCGACCAGCCGGGGCACCTCGTCGCGGTGCAGCAGCTCGGAGGGGACATTGGCGAGAAGGGGCCCTTGCCACAGGTCGAGTGCCGTGCGCAGCAAGGGGAGTTCGGACTCCCCCGCCCCGGCCGCGTCGGCCACCAGGCCGCGGAAGTGCAGCAGGTCCAGGGTGCCGCCGTCGGCCGGGAGGCGGTAGCCCCCGGCGACCGCGACCACCGACTGTTCCTCTATGTCGTACTTCGCGAAGAGGCGGCGCAACCGCAGGACGCAACTCTGCAGGGCCGCCTTCGCCGTCGCCGGCTGCTCGTCGCCCCAGACGGCCTGCCGGAGACGCTGCGTCGGGACCACCTCACCGGGGCGGATCAGCAGCGCCGCCAGCAGTGACGTGGGTTTGGCCGGTGGGAGGACGGCCACATCGCAACCGTCGGTGATGCTGAGTGGGCCGAGCAGCTGAAAACGCACGATATTCCCCCGTTGACCTTCGAAGATCTGCCGAACCGGCTTGTCATGGTCCGCTTCGAGAAGCGGTGTCCTGTCACCGTGACCACCCGTGGTCGGGAGGGTGGCTGGTACAGGACCTCTCCCCGCACTCTGACGAGGGCGGGTACGAGCACATGCGAAGTCGGTGTGCACGGCATCAATCGGCCTTGTGGCAGTGGTGAGTGTCTACTGGCGTAGACCGACGGTCAAGAGGAGGTTGTGAAGAGCTCCCAAGGTGGACTGCTGAAGCTGAGGGGCAGTCAAATGTCGCTAAATACAGCCTTGTTGCTGGTAAACGATGCTGTCGGTGCCGGCGCGGAACGGACGCCTCCGGCAAAGCAGGCATGTGGTTGTGGGGGGGGGTACCCACACGAGGTTTGCGGCGGCCGGCACCGACCTGGCCGCACGGACGTCCGGACGCACGGACGGACGGGCATGGCGAAAGCCCGGTCGGAGCCCGCCCCTTGAGGGGAGGGACGCCGACCGGGCGTCTGCTGCACCGGACGTGCGTCAGGCGGAGCAGGAGGTGGTGCTGCAGGTGGAGCTGGAGGTCGAGGTGGAGCTGGTGCTGGTGCAGCCGGCCAGCACGACCTCGCTGGCGTCCGAGTAGTCGGAGATCTCGAAGGTCTCGGCCTCGAGCTCGAGGATCTCGTCCGCGAGGGTGCTCAGGTCCTTGTTCATGGTGACTCCTGATCGGTCAGGGGGACCGCCGTGGCCGGCTGCCTCCGCCGTGTGGGTACGGAACCATTCCAGCGGCCTCCGCTCACCGTTCGGCATGTCTCCCGCTGGCATCCCGCTGGCATCCCGCTGACACGCTCCGCCGACGGACGACATGGACGGTCCCCACCCTCCGTGCAGGCCCTGCTCCTGGGGTGCGACGCGAGGGTCGAGACGGCCGCGTCGATCCCTTTATGGGGGCAATCGTTTGCGTAGCCTCACGGCAGTCGATCGCGAAGAGAGGGCTCATGCGTCGAATCCAGGTCGTGGCCACCGGCGGCACCATCGCGAGCCGGTCCGGGGCGGAGGGCCGCCGGGCGACCGTGCTCGCGAGGGAGCTGGTCGCGTCGGTCGGTCCGCTGCCGGCCGGCGCGGAGGTGAGGACGCGGGACGTGGTCACCCGGGGCAGCTACGCCTTCGGCACCGCGGACCTTCTGGCGCTTGCCCGTGAGGTGCGCGACGCGCTGCACGCCGGGGTTGACGGGGTGGTGATGACGCACGGCACCGACACCATGGAGGAGACCGCCTTCCTGCTGGACCTGGCGTTCGACGACCCGCGGCCGATCGTGCTGACCGGTGCCCAGCGCCCCTTCGACGACCGCGCCGCGGACGGCCCGGCCAACCTGGGTGACGCCCTGGCCGTGGCCGCCGACGACGCGGCCCGGGGGCAGGGCCCGCTGCTGGTCTTCGACGGCTTCGCCTTCCCCGCCCGCGGGGTGCGCAAGAGCGACACCATGTCGGCGCACGCCTTCACCGCGCCCGGACGCGGACCGGCGCTCCGCGTCGTGGACGGGCGCGTGGTACCACTGTCACAGCCGAGGCCCCGCCCGCGGCTTCCCCTCGACCTCGACCTCCCCGACCTGCCCCGGGTGGACGTGGTGCCGGTCTATCCCGGAGCGGACGGACTGTTCGTCCGGGCCAGCCTGGACGCCGGCGCCGCGGGGGTCGTGGTGGCGGCGGTCGGCGCGGGCAACGCCGGGCCGGAAATGGTCGAGGCGGTCGCCGAGGCGGTGGCCTCGGGTCACCCGGTGCTGATCTGCTCACGGGTGCACTCCGGTCCCGTCGCACCCCTCTACGCGGGCGGCGGCACCGAACTCCAGCGGGCCGGCGCCGTGTTCGCCGACGACCTCAGCCCCTGGCAGGCCCGGCTGCTGCTGGCCGCCGCGAGCGCCGTACCCGGCCGTTCACCCGAAGTCCTGGTCCGCGCCTGGCTCGCCGGAGAGGACCCGCCGCCCGGCTCCTGAGCCTGAGCGCCCCGCACCACCCACCACCCGCCCCATCCCCAGAATGTCATCAAAGGAGATGTCGATGACCAAGGAAATCCTTGTCGGCTTCGGAGCGGACGTCGACGCCGTCGGCGGTTGGCTCGGCTCCTACGGAGGCGAGGACTCGCCCGACGACATCTCCCGCGGTCTGTTCGCGGGCGAGGTCGGCGTGCCGCGCCTGCTGGAGCTGTTCCGGCGCCGCGGCCTGACCCAGACGTTCTTCTGGCCCGGCCACTCCGTCGAGACCTTCCCGGAGGAGTTCGACGCCTGTGTCGCCGCAGGCCACGAGATCGGTGTGCACGGCTACAGCCACGAGAACCCGATCGCCATGAGCCGGGAGCAGGAGGCCGCGGTCCTGGACCGCTGCATCGAGCTGATCGAGACCCGCTCCGACCGCCGTCCGACCGGCTATGTGGCGCCCTGGTGGGAGTTCAGCCCGGTCACCAACGAGCTGCTGCTCGAGCGGGGCATCAAGTACGACCACTCCCTGATGCACCGCGACTTCGAGCCGTACTACGTGCGGGTCGGCGACACCTGGACGAAGATCGACTACAGCGCGCCCGCCGAGACCTGGATGAAGCCGCTGGTGCGCGGCCGGGAGACCGACCTCATCGAGATCCCGGCCAACTGGTACCTCGACGACCTGCCTCCGATGATGTTCGTCAAGGCCAGCCCGAACAGCCACGGCTTCGTCAACCCCCGCGACCTCGAGCAGATGTGGCGCGATCAGTTCGACTGGGTGCACCGGGAGATGGACTACGCGGCCTTCACCATGACCATCCACCCCGACGTGGCCGGCCGCCCCCAGGTGCTGCTGATGCTGGAGCGGCTGATCGACCACATCAACTCCCACGAAGGCGTCCGCTGGGTGACCTTCGACCAGATCGCGGACGACTTCGCCGCCCGCAACCCGCGCCAGAAGAGGGACAGCGGTTGACGCTCTCCTCCCTGAAGGGCGGAGTGTCCACGGAGGAATCCCGATATGACCGCCGTGCGCGTGGCCGACCTGGACACGCTGTGGCGGGCGGCGATGCCGCACGGATCCGGGAGCCCTCCCGACAGCAGTGGGCCGGACGCCGGAGAGCGGTCAAGAGAGGTCATATCTGCCTGTAGGGGACCCCTCACCGGGAACCGCCGGGGCACCAGGCACACTCTGTGGTTGTAATCCCTCTTCACAAAGGATGACCCAGGCATGATCACGCTCACGAAGGAAGACGGCCCGGCGGACCTGGACGGAGTGACCCATCTGTCCATCGGGGTCTCCTGGGACCCCACCGCGGGCAGCAGCGGCGGGTTGTTGGGCAAGCTGCGCCACAAGACCGGCACCGACCTCGACCTGATCGCCATCGCCATGCACGGCGGGGACCCGGTGCGGCTGGCCGGCCTGGACTCGCTGGACCCCATGGGCAACGGATCGCTGGTGCACAGCGGGGACAACCAGACCGGGCACGGGGACGGCGACGACGAGACCGTCACGGTCGAATTCGCCCGGATACCGCCCCACATCACGTCGATCGTGTTCGTCGCCGCCGCGTACAAGAAGGGCAGCTCCTTCCAGAAGGCACGCAACATCAGCTTCAAGGTCTACGACGCCACCGGAGGCAGCTCCCAGCAGGTCGCCGACATCTGGCCGAGCATGCTCACCCAGGACAACGGCTGTGCCGTCGCCAAGGCGATCCGGGTCGGCGGCACGTGGAAGCTCGAAGTGATCAACGAGACGGGCAAGATCAAGCAGGGCGACGAGCACGCCCTGATGCGCTTCGCCGTCAGCAAGTAGCCCGTTCCCGGGGGGCGGCCTCGTCGTCACCCACGGCCCGGCAGGTCACCCGGGCCGCGACGCACGTCGGTGCCGGACGTGCTCGGTGAGGGGACGTCGAGGAGCCCCCCGAGGGGGCTTATCGGTGCGGGGAGTTCGCGTATGCGGATGTGGACGGGTCGGCGGCGGGGACGACACGGAAGGCCAGGCACACGACGGGCGTGTCGTCCTGAACCGGCGTGCCCTCGCGCTCCCAGAAACGGCGGTGCCCGGCGCGCCACTCCTCCAAGGAGGCGTCCCCCTCGCCCTCGGCGGCGGCGTGTTCCCAGCTGACCTCGCTGAAGGAGGTCAGCTCCACCCCGGTGATCTCGATGGTGGCGACGGCACGGCCGTCGTTGTCCAGAAGGGCCAACCGCTCACCGACGAACTCCAGACCCTCGGTCTCCTCGACGTACTCGGCCAGCAGACCGGTCGTGGCGGTCTTCCGTCCGCTCAGGACAAGGGAGTTCAGTTCGGTCCGCAGGTCATCGGGGGTACCGAGTTCCATCGCGCGCATACCGCTGACACGTGGCCACACTGCCGCATCGCCTCACTTGATCACCCGCGTCGGTCGCGGTCCGCTCCGGGGCGATCATTATGGCCCGGAGCCCGGGGGCGACCACCTCACGCCCGGTCCGTCAGCTCCTCCGCGTAGACCGGGGACAGCGGCTGGGGCCCGACGTACTGCCGGCAGTCGCACTCCCCGGCCTCGTGACGCAACGGTTTCTTGTTCTCGTCCCAGGCCGTCGGCACCTCGACGCGTTCGTGGCATCGCCCCTGTTCGTCGTGCTTGGCGAGGTGGTGGGTGCACCCGCACACCGGTTCCGGGGGCCTGCGCGCCGCTTCGACGGCCGGTCGTTCCTGCTTCGCCGCCTCCAGCAGTTCGAGCTTGCGCTCGTGCCGGTCGCGCAGCGCGGTGCCTCGGTGCCGGGTCTCCACCGGGCACCGAGGCCGGAACGGGGGGTGACGTCGAACAGCGCGTCCAGCAGGGCGTCTTCCGTCACGCCGGCCGTGGCGAACCGCCCCGCAGCGCCGGGCGGTTCCCGGCGCCTCACACGGGAAGCCGCGGCACGCTCTCGAGGAGCCGGCGGGTGTACGGGTGCGCGGGGGAGCCCAGCACCTGCGCCGTGTCTCCCTGCTCGACGACCCGTCCGCGTTCCAGGACGGCGGTGCGTTCGCACAGGGACGCCACCACCGACAGGTCGTGGGAGACCATGACCACGGTCAGCCCCTGTTCCCGCTGCAGTTCGGCGAGCAGATCGACCACGGCGACGCGTGTCGTGACGTCCAGCGCGCTGACGGGCTCGTCGGCCAGCAGCACCCGCGGACGGCACACCGTCGCCCGGGCGATCGCGATGCGCTGGCGCTGGCCGCCGGAGAACTCGTGCGGGTAGCGCTCGGCCGCGTCCGCCGGAAGCCCCACCCGCTCCAGCGCCTCGGCCACCTTGGGGACCGCCGTGGCCTTCGAGTCGAGGCCCAGGGAGCGCAACGGCTCGGCGACGATGCCGCCGACGCGGCTGCGGGGGTCGAGCGACGAGTACGGGTCCTGGAAGACGCACTGCACGCTGCGCCGGAAGTGCCGCATCTGCCGGCGGTCACGCACGTCCAGCCCGGCGCCGTCGAAGCCGACCGTGCCCCGGGTCGGCCGGGCCAGGCCCAGGAGCAGCCGCAGCAGGGTCGTCTTGCCCGCGCCGGACTCGCCGACGAGCGCGAGGCTGCGGCCGGCCTCGACGGCGAGGGAGACGTCCCGCACGGCGGGCGTGGCGCTTCCCCGGTGGTGCAGCGAGACGTCCTTCAGCTCCAGGACCGGCGGCGGTGGCGGCGGTGGCGGTGTCATCGGGGGTCTCCCAGGTTCAGGGCGGACTCCAGCCGCCGGGCACTGCCCACCAGCGCCTTGGTGTAGGGGTGGTTCGGTGAGCGGACGAGGTCGAGGAGGGTGCCCTCCTCGACGGCGCGGCCCCTGCGCATGACCAGGGCACGGTCGGTGATCCTGGCGACGACGGCGAGGTCGTGGCTGACGAAGACGACGGCCATGCCGCGTTCCCGGACGAGTGCGTCGATCAGGTCGAGCATCTCGGCCTGCACGGACACGTCGAGTGCGGTGGTCGGCTCGTCGGCGATGAGCAGCTTCGGGTCGCAGGCCAGTGCCATGGCGAGCGCGACCCGCTGGCGCTGGCCGCCGGACATCTCGTGCGGGAAGGACCGGGCGATACGGTCGGGTTCGGGCAGCCGCACCTGTTCCAGGGCGTCGACGACGGCCTTCTTCAGGGCGGCGCCCCTCAGCCCCCGCCGCCTGCGCAGGGGTTCGGCGACCTGCCTGCCCGCCCGCATCAGCGGGTCCAGGGCGGTGAGCGGCTCCTGGAAGACGACGGCGGCGTCCCGCCCCCGCACCCGCGTGAGGTGCTCCTCACGCGCGCCGACGATCTGGGTTCCGGCGAGCTCGACGCTGCCGGTGGCGGTGATGCCCTCCGGCAGGAGGCCGAGGACCGCCAGCGCGGTCAGCGACTTGCCGGAGCCCGACTCGCCGATGAGGCCGAGCCGTTCGCCGCGTGCGACGGACAGCGACAGGTCGTCGACGAGTGTGGTTCCGTCCGCGGTGCGCAGGGTGAGGCCGCGGATGTCGAGGAGGGTCATGCGCGCCTTCGCCGGGTCGTCGGGTCGAGGGTGTCGCGCAGGCCGTCCGCGACGAGGTTCACGCCCACGACCAGCAGGACGAGCAGAACGCCGGGAGCGAGCGCGCCGGTCGGTGCGGTGGTGAAGGTGGCCTGCGCCTCCTGGAGCATGCGGCCCCACGACGCGTTGGGCGGCGGTGCGCCCAGGCCCAGGTAGGACAGGCCCGCCTCGGCCAGCACGGCGAGCCCGAACTGGAGGGCCAGGTTGACCGCGAGGGTCGGCCAGATGTTGGGCAGGACGTGCCGGGCCACGGTACGCGGCCAGGACGTGCCGGAGATACGGGCCGCGGTGATGTAGTCCTGGTTCAGGACCCGTTTGACCAGGATGCGGGTCAGCCGGGCCACGACCGCGCTCTGCGCGAGTCCGATCGCCAGCACGGCCGAACCGAGCGTCGCCGAGCGCGCGGCGACGATGAGCATCGCCAGCAGCAGGGTCGGGAAGGCGATCAGGATGTCGAGGAACGCGGAGAGGGTGTCGTCCAGCCAGCCCTGGGCGAAGGCCGCGAGCAGCCCCAGCAGGACTCCGAGGGTCGCCGCGATCAGGACCGAACCCAGCCCGGCCTCGACGGCGATCCGCGATCCGATCATCACCTGGGTGAACAGGTCGCGTCCGAGTTTGTCGGTGCCCAGCAGGTGGCCGTCCCCGGGAGCGGTGAGCCGGCCGCCGGAGGTGTCGTCGGCGTCGTACGGGGTCCACACCAGCGAGACGAGCGCGAGCAGCGCGATCAGGCCCGCGAGCACGCACCCGGTGAGCAGGGTGTACGAGCGCACCGGACGGCGTCGTCCGACGGCGGCCCCGGTCATCGGGCACCTCCCGCGAGGCTGCCGCGCAGCCTCGGGTCGATGATCCGCTGGACGAGGTCGGCGGCGAAGCCGATGAGCAGGACGGCCAGGGTGGAGACGAACAGCACGCCCTGGACGACCGGATAGTCGTGCTGGGCGATGCCGGTGACGAGCAGGGAGCCGAGGCCCGGCAGGGCGAACACCGACTCCACGACCACCGCGCCGAGCAGTGTGGACGCCAGCTCGATACCGAGGACGGAGACCACCGGCACGGAGGCGTTGCGCAGCCCGTGCCGCCACATGGCCTGGCCGAACGAGGAGCCCAGCGCCCGTGCCGTGCGCAGGTAGTCGCTGCCCAGGACGTCCAGGGTCGCCGAGCGGACGTACCGGATCAGCGACGCGCTCATCACCAGCGCGATGGTCACCACGGGCAGCACCAGCGACCGGATCGCCTCGCCGGGCAGCGACCAGCCGTCCGGCGGGAACCCGCCGGCCGGCAGCCAGCCCGCGTTCAGCGCGAACACGGCGATGAGGATCATGCCGAGCCAGAACACCGGTACGGCGATGCCCAGTTGCGAGACACCGCTGAGCAGGCCGCCGTACCAGGTGTGCCGCTTGTACGCGGCCGTGAACCCGGCCGGCAGCGCGATCAGGACCGCGAGGACGAACGCGGCCAGCGTCAGCGGGACCGTCACGTCGAGCCGGGCGGTCACCTCGGGCCCGACCGGCAGCGTGCTGACGAACGAGGTTCCCAGATCCCCGCTCGCCAGCTGCCCGAGCCAGTGCGTGAACTGCTCGGGCAGCGGCTTGTCGGACCCGATGGACTGCCGGGCCGCCGCGATCTGCTCGGGGGTCGCGCCCACCGTGGTGAGCGCGTTGGCGGGGTCGCCGGGCAGCAGACGCAGCAGCGCGAACAGCACCACGCTCGCGAGCGCCAGCGACACCAGCAGGAAGCCGAAGCGGCGCAGGAGGTACCGCGTCATCAGCTCTTCTTCTTGATGTCGTAGGCGAAGAACTGCGAGTTGAGACCGTTGAGCGGGTAGCCGGACAGCTTGGTGTTCGCCACGACGATCTGCGGGTAGAGGTAGAGCCAGTCGCTGGCCGCGTCCTCGGCGGTCTTGCGGTTGACCTTCTTCAGCAGCTCGGTCTGCTCCGCCTCGGTGGCGGCCGCCTCGGCCTCCTCGACCCAGCGGGTGACCTGCTTGTCGTCGTAGCCCCAGTAGAAGTCGGGGTTGCCGTACCAGACCAGGTCGCGGTCGTTGACGTGCTCCTGGAGCGTGGCCGTGAAGTCGCGGTTCTGGTAGACCTTCGTGTACCACTCGTCCGACGTGATCGTGTTGATCTTGACGGTGATGCCGACCTTGGCCAGCTCCGACTTGATGAACGTCGCGGCGGTCGGGTGCGGGTCGTAGTTGGGGGTGTCGAGGGTGAAGCTGAAGCCGTCCGCGTGACCGGCCTCCTTCAGCAGCTTCTTGGCCCGCGCGGGGTCGTGGGTGTCGACGTCGGTCAGGTCCTCGTACCACGGGTCGGTGGGCGGCACCATCGAGCCGATGAGCTTGCCGTAGCCGCCCCAGACGGATTCCAGCAGCTTCTTGTCGTCGATCGCGGCGGAGACGGCCTGTCGCACCTTGGCGTCGGTGAAGGGCTCGGCCTTGTCGTTGAAGGCGAGCAGCAGCTTGGTGGTGGAGTTGCCGTCGTTGACCTTGTAGTTCGGGTTCGACGTGAACTGGTCGAGGGCGTCGGGCGACTGCTCGCTCGTGACGATGTCGACGGCGTTCGTCAACAGCGCGTTGTTCAGCGCGGTCGCGTCCTTGTAGTAGTGGAAGACGACCTGCTTGTTGGCCGCCGCCTCACCCCAGTACTCGGCGAACCGGTCCAGGCTCAGGGCCGATCCGCGCGTCCACTTCTTCAGCCGGTACGGCCCCGTGCCGTCCTCGCTCGTCTTCAGGTCCTTCGCCTCGGAGTTGATGATCCAGACGTAGGAGAGGTTGTAGACGAAGGAGATCGACCGCTTCGACAGGGTGACCTTCACCGTCCGGGCGTCGGGGGTGGCGATGTCCTCGATCACCTCGAGGTTGCTCTTGCGGGCGGACTGCGAGTCCTCGGCGAGCACCCGCTCCAGGCTGTACTTGACGTCCTGGCTGCTGAGCTGCTTGCCGCTGTGGAACGTCACGCCGTCCTGGAGGGTGAAGGTGTAGGTGAGGCCGTCCTCGCTGACCTCGTGGTCCTCGGCGAGCAGCGGCTCGACCTCGCCGTCGTCGGCGAGCTTGAACAGCCCCTCGTAGACGTTGCCGTTGAGGGCCTCGGTGACGCCCTGGCCGCCGCCCGCGGTGTTGTCCAGGTTCTGCGGCTCGTAGAGGGAGCCGATGTTGACGGTGGCGTCCTTGTCGTACGTGCCGCCCGCCGCGCCGCCGCTCCCCGAACCGCCGCCGCACGCGGAGAGGGTCAGGGCGAGCGTGACCGCGATGGCGGTGCCGTACAGGGAGGACTTCTTGATGCTCATGACAGGGTGTGCCTTCGTGCTGCGAGGAGGGGGAGGAAAGACGGCGGAGGCGATCAGCGCTGCGCCGGGAAGCCGTCGCGGAAGACGGGGAGCTTCTCGCCGGCCTCGACGGGCAGGTGGAAGCGGTTCTGCCGCGGCGGCATCGGACAGTTGTACTGGTCGGAGAAGCCGCAGGGCGGGACGAAGGCGCGGTTGAAGTCGAGCACGACCCGGCGGTCGTCGTCCGCCGTCCGCCGCACGAACAGGAAACGCCCCGCCCCGTAGGTGGTGGCGCCGTTGGTGGGGTCGCCGAAGACCAGCAGCAGGGTGCCGTCGTCGTCGAAGGCGCTGAGTGTGTAGGTGTGTCCGTCCAGCGTGAGTTCGATGTCCCCCGGGACCACCAGGTCACGGGTGCCGCCGTTGTCGCGGATGTGCTCGAAGGGGACACGCCGGGCACCCGGCACCGGTGTGTAGGAGGCCTCCAGGACCCAGGCCGGGTCGTGGGGGAAGGCGTCGGTGCCCTCGAAGTGGCGGAGGGCCGGCGCCGCGGAGTCCCAGAACCGGAGCCCGTACTCGGGCGCGCCGGTGACGCGGTCGGTGCGCTCCAGTGCGGTGACGGTCACCGTGTCCGGTTGCCCCGCCCGGGCCGCCTCGACGTCGGGACGCTCACCGGCCGGCAGCCAGCGGGTCTCGACGAGGGCGAGGTTTCCCGTCGGGGAGGTGAGCGCGCGACGGCGCTCGGCACGCCAGGTGTCCCACTCCGCCGCGGAGTCGGCGGCGGGCGGGACGGGGACGGCGGGGTGGGACACGGTCTGGCTCATTCACGTCGAGGTCGGGGGCGGTCACACCGCGCGCATCACGCCGCGTGAATAGATGCCCAAAGCATGGACTATATGATCCATAAGTCGACCTAATGTCAAATTCCGGCCAGGAGCGTGCGGGCTGCTCGACGGCGGTTCAGGCCCGGGGCGGTGCCGGCGCGGACGGTGCGGCGGCCGACGACCGGAGCTGTTCGATCACGTCGTCCAGGTGTGCGGCGGCGGCTCGTGCCGCCGCCGTGGCATCACCGCTGACGATGCCGTCGATGATGTCCAGGTGCTGCCGCAGGGACTGGGCGGGACGGCCGGGGCGCAGGGCCAGCCGGAACTGGAAACGCACCATCGGCCCGTTGAGCCGTTCGAGTTGGCGCCTGGCCACCTCCTGGCCGCTGGCCTCGACCACCAGCTCGTGCAGGCGCTGGTTGAGGGCGGAGTAGGTGTGCACCGCTCCGTCCGCGACGGCCTGCCGCATCTCCGTGCCGATGCGGCGCAGCTCCGCACGCTGCGCCTCGGTCGCCCGCGTGGCCGCCTTCTTGGCGCACAGCTGCTCCAGCGCGGAGCGGCACTCGGTGATCTGGATGGCCTCGTCGACGGAGACCGCCCGGATGCGGGCGCCGCGGCGGGGGACGATCTCGACGATCTCCTCGGCGGCGAGGTCCTGCAGGGCCTCACGGACGGCGCTGCGGGTCGTCCCGTAGGACTCGGCGAGGTCGTTCTCCACAAGCCGCTGCCCGGGCACCAGGTCCCCGGCGCGCAAGGAATCCCTGATGGCGTCGGTCACGTACTGGCGTCCGGCTGCGCCCGTCAGCTTGTCGGTCAACTCGTTCGACCTCTTTCGTCGGCAGGTCTGTGCAGGTGAAGCCTAGAGCCGCGGCGGCTTTGGCCGTTCCCCCGAGAACTTCTTTTGTGATTTCTTCAAACATCTTGTCAACAATCTGGTTGATGATCTAGCTTCCTCTGCGTACCCCCCCGTTCACGAAGGAGTGGCCGATGCCTGCCGAAGCAGTCGCCCGGACCCGCGTGGCGCGCCGTCACGGCTCCCAGACCGCGATTCCGTGCCTGTTCATGCGAGGCGGTACGTCACGTGGGCCGTTCTTCGACGCGCGACTGCTGCCCGAGGACACCGGGCTCCGGGACGCCGTGCTGCTGGCCGCGATGGGATCGCCCGACCCGCGCCAGATCGACGGCGTCGGCGGCGGGCACCCGCTGACCAGCAAGATCGGCGTCGTGCGGCCGGGAACGGAACCCGGCGTCGACGTGGAGTGGACCTTCGTCCAGGTGCAGCCTGGCGGGGACACCGCCGACACCTCCTCCAACTGCGGCAACATGCTGGCCGCCGTGCTCCCGTTCGCCGTCGAGAGCGGCATGGTGGTCCCCGACGCCGACCGCACCACCGCCCGCGTACGCACCGGCAACACCGGCATGGTCGCCGAGATCACCGTCGCCACCCCGGAGGGCCCCGACGGGAAGCGGTACGTCGACTACCAGGGGCAGGCCCGCATCGACGGGGTCCCCGGCACCGCCGCCCCCGTCGAGATCGGCTTCCTGGACACGGCCGGCTCCGTCGCCGGCTCCCTGCTCCCCACCGGGCGTACGCGCGACACCGTCGAGGTCCCCGGGACCGGCGCCGTCGACGTAACCCTGATCGACAACGGCCAGCCCCTGGTGATCGTGGAAGCCGGGCGCCTGGGCGCCACCGGCTACGAGACACCCGCACAGATCGACGCCGACGACCGGCTCAAGGCCCGGGTCGAGGCCCTGCGCCTGGTCTGCGGCGAAGCCATGGGCCTGGGCGACGTCACGGAGAAGAACTACCCGAAGATGACGCTGGTGGCGCCGCCGCGGCACGGGGGCACCCTCTCCACGCGCAGCCTCATCCCACGGGTGTGCCACCAGTCCATCGGCGTGCTGGCCGCCGTCACGGCCGCCACCGCCTGCGTACTCGAGGGCAGCGTCGCCCGCGACGTCGCCGCCGCGGTGTCCGGCACGGAGCCCACCGTCTCCGTCGAGCACCCGTCCGGAGAGTTCAGCGTCACCCTCGGCCTCGACCCGGACGACCCCCAGCGGGTCACCCGCTCCGCGCTGCTGCGCACCGCCCGGCCCATCATGGCCGGCGACCTGTTCGTACCCCGTTCCGTCTGGGACCCCGTCCCCGCCACTCAGGAGAACACCGCGTGATCATCGACGTCCACGGCCACTACACGACGGCGCCGGCCCCGCTGGGGGAGTGGCGTGAGGCCCAGACCGCCGCGCTCACCGACCCGGCACAGGCACCCGACCCCGCCGGGCCCGTCATCAGCGACGACCAGATCCGCGAGTCCATCGAGACCAACCAGCTGCGTCTGATGGACGAGCGCGGCATCGACGTCACCGTCTTCTCCCCCCGCGCCTCGTTCATGGCCCACCACATAGGCGACTTCGCCACCTCCTCCGCCTGGGCCCGCATCTGCAACGACCTGTGCCACCGCGTCTCCGAGCTGTACCCCGGGCGATTCGCCCCCGGCGCGATGCTGCCGCAGTCACCGGGAACCGATCCGGCCACCGTCATCCCCGAACTCGAACGCGCCGTGCTGGAGTTGGGCGCCGTCACCGTCAACATCAACCCGGACCCCTCCGGCGGTCACTGGACCGCACCGCCGCTGACCGACCGGTCCTGGTACCCGGTGTGGGAGAAGCTCTCCGAACTGGACGTGCCGGCCATGGTGCACGTCTCCACCAGCTGCAATCCGGCCTTCCACACCACCGGGGCGCACTACCTCAACGCCGACACCACCGCGTTCATGCAGCTGCTGACCGGGGACCTGTTCGCCGATTTCCCCGAGCTGCGTCTGATCGTCCCGCACGGGGGCGGCGCCGTGCCGTACCACTGGGGACGCTTCCGGGGCCTGGCACAGGCACTGGGCAAGCCGGAGGCGGTGGAAGAGCTGCTGCGCAACGTCTTCTTCGACACCTGTGTCTACCACCAGCCCGGCATCGACCTGCTGCTGGACGTGGTCCCGCACGCCAACATCCTCTTCGCCTCCGAGATGATCGGGGCCGTGCGCGGCATCGACCCGCACACCGGCCACCACTTCGACGACACCCGCCGCTACGTGGAGAACGCGGGCCTGTCCGACGAACAACTGACCGCGATCGAGGAACGGAACGCCCGGCGCGTCTTCCCCCGTCTGGACGCCCGCCTGACCGCCCAGGGCCGCTGAGCCCTCCGGGCCCCGCCCCACACGGCCGGGCCCCTCGATCACCCACGACAGCGCAAGGAGCCAACCACACCATGCACGAACTCGGAGTCGTCCACCGCACCGTAGAGCGCGCCGACCGCGCGGCGGTCGAGGCCCTGTCACGGTTCGGGGTCGCCACGGTCCACGAGGCCATGGGCCGGCTCGGCCTGATGCGGCCGTACATCCGGCCCGTCTACGAGGGCGCGAAGCTCTGCGGCACCGCCGTCACCGTGCTGCTGCAACCCGGCGACAACTGGATGCTGCATGTGGCCGCCGAGCAGGTGCGAGAGGGCGACGTCGTCGTCGCCGGCTGCACCACCGAGAGCGAGGACGGCTTCTTCGGCGAGCTGCTCGCCACATCCCTCCGTGCCCGCGGGGCCGAGGGCCTGGTCATCGATGGCGGCTGCCGCGACGTCGACGAGCTGCGGCAGATGGACTTCCCCGTCTTCTCCCGCGCGATCAACGCCAAGGGCACCGTCAAGGCCACGCTCGGTTCCGTCAACGTCCCCGTCGTCGTCGCCAACGCGCTGGTCGAGCCGGGTGACGTGATCGTCGCCGACGCCGACGGTGTCGTCGTGGTCCCCGCCGCCCGGGCCGCCGCGGTGGCCGAGGCGGCCGCCCGGCGCGAAGCCGCCGAGGAGGGCAAGCGAGAACGGTTCAAGGCCGGGGAGCTCGGCCTCGACATGTACGCCATGCGCGGACCCCTGGCCGAACTCGGCCTGACCTACGTCGACTGACGGCACGAGGAGCACTCTGATGACCGACCAGGCCTTCGCCGTCACCCCCGGCTGGCTCGACTGGTACCGCGGCCCCGCCGAGCCCGCCTTCGCCCTGCCGGCGGGGACCGTGGACGCCCACTGCCACGTGTTCGGCCCCGCCGCCGAGTTCCCCTTCGCGGCCGAACGCAAGTACACGCCCGTCGACGCCTCCAAACACGACCTGTTCGCCCTCCGGGACCACCTCGGCATCGCGCGCAACGTCATCGTGCAGGCCACCTGCCACGGTGCCGACAACAGCGCCCTGGTGGACGCCCTGCACACCGCGGGCGACCGGGCCCGCGGGGTGGCGACCGTACGCCCCGACGTCGGGGACGACGAACTGCGGCGCCTGCACGAGGCCGGAGTGCGAGGGGTGCGCTTCAACTTCGTCCGGCGCCTCGTGGACGCCGCGCCCACCGAGGCGCTGGCGACCATCGCCCGCAGGATCGCGCCGCTGGGATGGCACGTCGTCCTCTACTTCGAGGCCCCGGACCTGGTCGACCTGGAGACGTTCTTCGCCTCCCTGCCGGTCCCGCTCGTCATCGACCACATGGGCCGCCCCGACGTCACCCGGAGCCCGGACGGGCCCGAGTTCGCCCGCTTCCTGCGCTTCGTCGAGACCAACGACGTCTGGGTCAAGGTCTCCTGCCCCGAGCGCCTGACCGTCACGGGACCGCCTGCCCTGGACGGCGAACGCCACGCCTACCGGGACGTCGTGCCGTTCGCCCGCAAGGTCGTCGACGAGTTCACCGACCGGGTCCTGTGGGGCACCGACTGGCCCCACCCCAACCTCAAGAACCACATGCCCGACGACGGCCTGCTCGTCGACCACATCCCGCACGTCGCCACGACCCCTGCCCGGCAGCAGGCCCTGCTGGTCGACAACCCCCGGCGTCTGTACTGGCCCGAAGAGGCCGGCTGACCGCAAACCACCGGCCCCGCAAGGGTGCCGCGTCCCCATTCCTGGAGCGTGCAGTGCAGCACATCCCCACCACCAACGCGGCCAACCGGCTCGACCGGTTGCCCATCTCGAAATTCCACAAGACCACCCTCTACGCGGTCGCGTTCGCCTACTTCTTCGAGTTCGCGGACATCAACACCTTCGCCATCACGGCCCCCGTGGTGCGCGAACAGTGGGGTGCCGAGGTCAACCACATCGCCTATGTGACCTCGTTGTCCTTCGTCGGCATGTTCATCGGCGCCATCGTGGCCGGCGGACTGGCCGACCGGATGGGACGCAAGCGCACCCTCACCGTGACCACGCTGTGGTTCACCCTGTGGTCCTTCGCCTGCGTCTTCGCCTGGGACCTCTGGTCCCTCAGCGTCTTCCGCGTGCTGACCTCGGCGGGTCTGTCCGCGATGACCGTCGTCGCCGTCGTCTACATCAGCGAGCTGTTCCCCAGCGCCAAGCGAGGGAAGTTCCAGGCGTACGCCATCGTCATCGGCATCTGCGGCACCCCCGCCACCAACCTCATCGCCTCCGCGGTGGTGCCGATGGCCGACTGGTCCTGGCGCCTGGTCTACCTGTGGGGGTCGCTCGGTGTGCTGTTCCTGTTCTTCGTGCGCAAGCTCGAGGAGTCCCCGCAGTGGCTCGAGTCCCGCGGCCGCCACGAGGAGGCGGAGGCCGTCCTGACGCGCATCGAGGCGAGCGCGGCAGCCGAGCACGGCGAGCTTCCCGCCGCGCAGGACCCCAAGCCGCAGGGCCCGGTCGTCAAGCCGGGGCTGGGCATGCTCAAGGACAAGAAGTTCCTGTACCCGACGATCCTGTTGTCGGTCCTGTGGATCACCCAGACCATCGGCTTCTTCGGCTACTCCAGCTGGGCGCCGACACTGCTGGCCGCCGAGGGCGTCAGCGTGGAGGACTCGATCTTCTACGTCGCCCTGACCACGGTCGGCGCGCCGCTCGGCTCCTTCCTCGCGGCGATGGTCACCGACCGGTTCGAGCGCAAGTGGTGTCTGGTGGTCTTCGGGCTGGTCATCGCCGCGTCCGGTCTGATGTACGGACTGACGTTCACGCCGGTGCTGATCGTCGTCTTCGGGTTCCTGGTCAACCTCTTCGAGCGCGGCTACACCGCCCTGGCCTACGCGTACTCGCCGGAGCTCTACGACACCCGGGGCCGCTCGCTCGGCACCAGCATCGCCTACGGCCTGGGGCGGCTGTCGAACGCGGTCGGCCCGCTGATGATCGCCGGTATCTACAACGGCGTCGGCTACGAGGCGGTCTTCATGTTCATCGCCGGAACATGGACCGTCGGAGCCATCGTGCTGGCCCTCTTCGGGCCGGCCACGCGCCGCCGACGGCTGGCGGCGGAGGCCGAAGCCAGGGAGAAGCAGGAGGCCGTACCGGCGACGCCCTGACCGCCGGAGTCACCACGGGCACAGCCGGGGCCGCGGCCCCGGCTGTGCCCGTTCCGGGATCGCGGTCGGCATCCGCGTCTCCCAGTCCAAGCTCAGCGACTTCCACCACCGCTGGGCCGGCGGCGCCGAGGACGCCGAGACCATCTTCACCACCCTGGCCCGTACCGGCGCGCACTTCCTGCACACCACCGAACACAAGGCGCTCGAGCCCGCCTTCCCCACCGGTACGGAGACCCTGGCCGAGCTCGCGAAGAAGTTCAGCGGGCTGTCGGTGATCGCCAACGGCGGTCTGGGAGACCCGGAAGCCGCCCGTGCCGTACTGGGTTCCGGGGCCGCCGACGTCGTCGCGCTCGGCAAGGGCGCCCTCGCGCAGCGGGACTGGCCCCACCGGGTGCGTGACGGCCTCGAGTTCGCGACCGAGATGCGCCCCGACACCCTCGGGCCGCTCGCCGACGTCGAGGACTGGGAACTGGCCCCGTGAACACGCAGGCCTGACCGGCGACGTGGTCGTCGCGGCCCGTCCGTCATGACGGTGCCCGGCTCAGGACCGCCGGTTCCCGCGGGCCGCGTCCCCGACGAGGCGGCGGAGCCACAGGTGGGCGGGATCGTCGGTGCGGGTGCCGTGCCAGATCGAGCTGACCGTGTAGGTGGGCATCGGCAGGGGCGGCGGGGAGGTGGTCAGGCCCAGGGCCTCGGCGTAGACGGTGGCCGCGTGGGAGGGGAGCGTGACCAGGGCGGGCAGGGCGGGGAGGTGGAGAGCGGCTCCGGCGAAGTGGGTGGTGGAGGCGATCACCCGGCGCTCCAGCCCCCGTGCCTCCAGGATGTCGTCCACGATGCCGCGCCGGCCGTCGTAGGAGATCAGCAGGTGCGGGTGGCTCAGATAGTCGTCCAGGGTGATCGGGGTCCCGAGCGGCAGCAGGCGGTGGTCGAACAGGCAGGTGTAGCCGGAGTCGAACAGGTCGTGGCTGCGGTGATCGGCCCCGTGGGCGGGGGCGGCGGACACCCCGAGGTCGATCTCGCCACGGTCGATCATGCCGGTGACGGTGTTCCGGTTGGCCTGCCGTACGGCGAGCCGGACGCCCCGCAGTCCGGCGGTGGCGGCCAGCAGCCGGGGCATGAGCGCCGCCTCCAGGTCGTCGGACATGCCCAGGGTGAAGACGCGCCGGGCCGTGCGGGGGTCGAAGCGGTCCCGGTCGGTGACCACGCCGTGGATCAGCCCGAGGGCCGGCTCGATACGGCGGGCCAGTTCGACGGCGCGCGGTGTGGGCTCGACACCGCCGCCGGTGCGGGTGAACAACTCGTCGTCGAACAGCCCGCGGAGCCGGCCCAGGGCGGCGCTGGTGGCACTCTGGCTCAGATGCAGGGCGGTGGCGGCCCGGGTGACGCTGCGCTCGCGCATCAGAGCGGAGAAGACGACCAGCAGGTTCAGGTCGGCCTTCCGGAATTCGGTCTCATAGATGTCGATCATCGTAAAGATGAGTTTGCCGGACGCGGGGGAGGGTTCCTACGGTCGACGCATGACTGCTGCCGCCCCCGTCGCGCCTGATCGGCCCCGTCGCACCGTGACCGTCGCCGTCGTCCAGGCGGCGGCCCCGCTGTTCGACACGCCGACCGCGCTGACCCGGGCGGAGGAACTCATCCGGGAGGCCGCCGGTCGGGGCGCCCGGGTGGTCGTGCTGCCCGAGGCGTACCTCGGCGGCTACCCCAAGGGGCTGGACTTCGGCATCACGGTCGGCAGCCGCACCCCGGCGGGCCGCGACCTCTTCCGCCGCTACCACGCCGCGGCCATCGACGTTCCCGGCCCGGAGGTCGAGACACTGGCCGCCGTCACCCGGGAACTCGACTGCCACGCCGTGGTCGGCGCCGTCGAGCGCAGCGGCGGCACCCTCTACTGCGTCGCGCTCTTCTTCGGTCCCGACGGCTACCTGGGCCTGCACCGCAAGCTGATGCCCACGGCGGGCGAACGCTACCTGTGGGGGCAGGGAGACGGCTCCACCCTCCCCGTCGTCGACACCGGCACGGCCCGCCTCGGTGCGGCCGTCTGCTGGGAGAACTACATGCCGCTCCTGCGCACCGCCATGTACGCCAAGGGCGTCGACCTGTGGTGCGCGCCGACGGTGGACGACCGCGAGGCATGGCAGTCCACCATGCGGCATGTCGCCCTGGAGGGACGCTGCTTCGTCCTCAGCGCCTGCCAGTACCTGCGCCGCGACGCCCTGCCGGCCGACCTCCACCCCGTCCAGGGCGACGCGCCGGACACGGTCCTGATCGGAGGCGGCTCGGTCATCGTCTCCCCGCTCGGCGACGTCCTGGCCGGGCCGCTCCGCGACGGCGAGGGCATCCTGACGGCCGAACTCGACCTCGACGACCTCGCCAGGGCGCGCTTCGACTTCGACCCCGTCGGCCACTACGCCCGCCCCGACGTCTTCACGCTCCACGTCGACGAGTCGCCCCGCCCGACCGTGACCGGAAGCTGATCGCGTCCGGCAGCCGCCGGATGAGACCCTCGTCAGCGTTCAAGAGGCCGTGATCCACCGATCCACCGATCCATCGATTCGTCGACCACCGACGGCCGCACCACCTTCGCGCAAGTGACCGAACGGGAGTTCTCGTGACGTACGACATCGACGCCATCCGCGCGCAGTTCCCCGCGCTGGCCGCCGGGATCGCCCACTTCGACGGCCCCGGTGGTTCACAGACCCCCCGGCCCGTCATCCGGGCCATCGCCGACGCCCTGTCCCTCCCGCTGTCGAACCGCGGCCACCGCGTGGCGGGGGAGCGCAACGCCGAGACCATCGTCACCGACAGCCGCCGGGCCATGGCCGACCTGCTGGCCGCCGACCCGGCGGGGATCGTCTTCGGGCGCAGCGCCACACAGCTCGCCTACGACTTCTCCCGCGTCCTCGCCAGGACCTGGTCACCGGGGGACGAGGTGGTCGTGACCCGGCTGGACCACGACTCGAACATCCGGCCCTGGGTCCAGGCGGCGGCCCGGGCGGGTGCCACCGTTCGCTGGGCCGACTTCGATCCGGCCACGGGGGAACTGACCCCCGCCGACATCGAGGCCGTCCTGTCGGAGCGCACGCGGCTGGTCGCCGTGACCGCGGCCTCCAACCTCATCGGTACGCGTCCCCGGATCGCGGAGATCTCCCGTCTGGCGCACGACGCCGGTGCGCTGACGTACGTCGACGGCGTGCACTACACCGCCCATTCCCTGGTCGACGTCGCGCAGTTGGGCGCGGACTTCTTCACCTGCTCGCCCTACAAGTTCCTGGGCCCGCACCACGGCGTTCTCGCCGCCCGTCCCGAACTGCTGGAGACCCTGCACCCCGACAAGCTCCTGCCCTCCACGGACGCGGTGCCGGAACGCTTCGAACTCGGCACGCTGCCCTATGAGTTCCTCGCCGGCACCCGCGCCGCCGTCGACTTCCTCGCCGGATTCGACACGGACGCCGGGGGAACCCGGCGCGAGCGGCTGGCTGCGGGGTTCGCGGCGCTCGAGGAGCACGAGGAAGCGCTGCGGGCCCGGATGGACAAGGCGCTGAGCACCCTCGACGGCATCACGGTCCACTCCAACGCCGCCGACCGCACCCCCACCCTGCTGCTGACCTTCGACGGCCGCAGCACGACGGACGCCTACGCGTTCCTGGCGGACCGCGGTGTCCACGCGCCGTCCGGCTCCTTCTACGCCCTGGAGGCCTCCCGGCGACTGGGCCTGGGCGACACCGGCGGCCTTCGCGTCGGCCTCGCGCCCTACACCCACACCGGGGACGTCGACAGGCTGGTGGAGGGCCTGGCGGACTTCCTGCGCTCGTCAACTACCCGTCGCTGAAGCGACGGGCTTGCACAACGGGCACCACTGGCGGTGATGCTGCGTTTGCGTCCAGCCCCGGCCCGCGGATGCGGGGGCGGGGCGGGGGCCGTTGACGGGGCCCCGCATCGCCACAACTCCCACGCCCGGGCGCGGATGTTGCGGGAGCCTCCCCCACTCTCGGCTTCGCTCGAGTGGGAGGTGCCCCCATCGGTCCGCGTGACCAACGAATCCGCAGGACCGGCACGCGAACCGGGCCTGGGAAGCCCGGTTCGCGTGGTCGATGTGCCCGCATTCGGCGCAGGTGCGGGAGGTGTACGCCGGATCGACGTGCACCACCGGCACCCCCGCCCGGCGGGCCTTGTACGCGATGAACTGCCCGAGCTGGGCGAAGGACCAGCTGGAGTGGGTGGCCCGTTGGGGCTTGCGAAGCCGTACCCGTCCGCGGATGCCCGTCAGGTCCTCCAGGGCGATCCCGCGACCGGTGCGTTCTGCCTCGGCCACCACATGTTTCGCGATCTTGTGATTGATGTCCCTGGCCCGCCGGGCCTCCTTGCGGCGGCGTCTCTTCAGCCGCCGCCGGACGGACGGGGTGTTCTTCTGCTGCAGCTTGCTGCGCAGGACTCGCTCGCGGGCCCGGATCCGGTTGAGTCCGCGCCCGGCCATGATCTCGCCGTCGGAGGTGGTGGCGATGTTCACGATGCCCAGGTCGATGCTGAGGAAGTCCACCGGATCGGTGTTCGGCGGCTGCTCGGGGACCTCGCAGGTGGCGTTCAGGAACCACCTGCCGTCCCGCACCACCAGATCCGATTCGCCCTTGCGATACAGCGCCAGCGTGGCCGACTGCTCCGGCGACGCAGTGAACGCCACATCCTTGATCCGCCCGGTTACGGTCCAGATGGAGACACGCCGCTCGGGGAGCTGTCAGGACAGCATCCGGTCGTCGTACGGCTGTGCGCCATCGGGCCGAAAGGCGATCGGCTTCTCGGTGGCCCGCCGGTGACGCTTCGAACCCGGCCTGCCAAGGTTTCCGGCCCTCAGGTTCGCCTTCAGTGTGGCGTACGCGTCGCAGGTCTTCTTCACGACGTGCTGGGCGGCCTGCGCCCCCAAGTTCCACCGTGCCCTGATCTCACCGTAGGTGTGCTCGCGCAGCGCGAAGCTGCGCTTCACGTTCTTCTCGAACGCGACCCCGATGGCCCAGGTGGCGGCCGCGTTGCAGGCGCGCAGGGTCGCCTCCAGTGCCGCCGCCTGTACCGGCGTCGGCAACAGTCTCACCTGCACCGTCAGCTTCACGATCATCCAACGTACACACATACGACCACTCGCCGCGCGTTCGCCTTCCATCACCCGACCGGGTGAACTCGCTATCGTTCACCAACACCCCCGGCTCCGCCGGGGACAACGCCCAGCTCGGTTTGGTTCAGGAGATCGCCGACGGCTTCGGCCCCGTGGACATCGCCGTCCTCTTCGCCGGTGAGGTCCGCACCGCTCTCCTGGACCAGCAACTGCTCACCCTGGACAGTTCCCAGGTGGCCGAGGCCACCTGCATCCTCGGTGCCCGCCGCGTCGTCCCCGTCCACTTCGACAACCGGGCCCATTTCACTGAGGGGCGCGACCAGCTGGTGGACGCCTTCACCACCACCGGACTGATGGACCGTGTCCAACTCACCTGACGACACCACCGCGGTGCACGAGCGAAACGTGACGGCTTCTCGGTGGCGTCCTGTGTGCCGGGGGCGATGTCAGTGGTGTGGGGGACGCTTGGCGCTCATGTCCCCCGACCAGGAGCCGTCAGATGCCGATCCGTGTTGCCAGCCGTCGCCGTGCGACGGCGTCGTTGACCGCCGCGTTCCCCGGTGCGGAGATCATCGATGTGACCTCCAGGGCGCCGCAGCCGTGGGTGCGGCTGAGCCCCTTCTACCCGCACGGCGGCATCCCGGTCCCCTTCAGCGACGGTGTGACCGGCCAGTCGGTGGAGGGGATCTGGCAGGCCCTCAAGGTTTTCCGGCAGGCCGACGTCGACCCGGCGAAGCTCGAGATCACGGCGATGAAGGGACTGAAGCGGACGGTGCGTCGGTACGGCCCCGTCCAGGGGCACCGCACCGGTCTGCACGGCGACCGGCTGCTGCCCTACGAGACGGCCCGGCGCCGGATCTATCTGCCGGCCTACCGATGGGTCCTCGAGCACCGCGTGGCGGATCTGGTCGAGCGGCTCCGCGACAAGCAGGATGTCGTACTGCTGGACTACACCACCAACGGCGACGTCGCCGATCCAGCCACCCCGCTCTCCCACGCCGCGCTCGTCCAACTGCACATAGAAGGCCGCTGGCCCCGGGAAGCCACACCCGGACACTGAAGCCAAGGGGGGCGAGGCGGGACGCCCGACCCCGGCGACGAACGCCCAGCGGGAGCTCGCTCCCCTCTCCTGCTTTCTCCTGCTTCCCGAGTCCCCCGAAATCCGGCAGGCGGCGTGGCCCGGGCCGGCCCGCGGCGTACGGTCCGTAGCATGTGGGTCGTGATCGGCACAGTCCCCGACGTGATGCAGGCCGCGTACATCGACTCCGTCGGCCCGGCCGACGCCATCCACTACGGCGCCATCCCCGTCCCGCCGCTGGGCCCCACGGACGTGCTCGTCCGGGTCCGGGCCGTGGCCGTCAACCCGGTCGACACCTTCGTGCGGTCCGGTGCCTACGCCACGCCGCTCCCGTTCCCGTTCGTCCTCGGCCGCGACCTGGTGGGCGAGGTCGCCTCGGCCGGGACCGGCGCGGTGGGTTTCACCCCGGGGCAACGGGTGTGGTGCAACAGCCTGGGCCACGCCGGCCGACAGGGGGCCGCCGCCCAGTACGCGACGGTCGCCGCCGAACGGCTCTACCCGGCACCCTCCGACATCAGCACGGAACACCTCGTTGCCGCCGCCCACCCCGCGGCGTCGGCCTGGCTGGCGCTCTTCCGGCACGGGCGGCTGCGGCCCGGGGAGACCGTGTACATCGGCGGCGGAGCCGGCAACGTGGGCGGGGCCGCCGTGGCCCTGGCCGCCGCGGCCGGGACGCGTGTGGTCTGTACGACGCGTGCCGAGGACGCCGCGGCGGCGCGTGCTCTGGGCGCCACCGAGGTTCTCGACTACCGGGCGCCCGACCTCGGCGAGCGCCTGCGCCGGGCGGCGCCCGAGGGTTACGACGTGCACCTGGACACGTCCGGACACGGAGTGCTCGCCGACGCCGTGGACCTGCTGGCCCGGGGCGGGCGCCTGGTCGCGATGGTCGGACTCGGCGGCGGGCCCGACACGTTGCCGCTGGGCCGGTTGTACACCAAGGACGCGAGCATCGTGGGCTTCGCCATCAGCAACGCCACGGTGAGCGATCTGGCGGAGGCGGCAGAGGGGGGCGTGGGCCTCTTGCGCAGAACGCCGTGGCGCCCACGCATCGCCGACCGCCTGCCGCTGTCGATGACGGCGCAGGCCCACCAGAGGCTGGAGGCCGGCGAGGTGCGCGGCCGGCTGATCCTCGCCTCTCCCTGACCTCCCTCGATGACGGGATGACCCGGTGCTGTGGGGCAGCACAACAGAATCTCGGTGTCGGCGATCTCCCGGAGCGGACGCACCCGTCGTGCCCCCTGCCGACCGTTCTGGCGAGCGGCCGGTTGTCCGCTGCGGCCTCGCACCACCCGGCACGGCCGGGGCTCGGGTGCGTCCCCGACGACCGCGGGATCTACGCGAGCCCGGGCGTCGAGGAGAGTCTGACGCTCCCCCCGGTCAAAAGTTCCTCCGCACGGCCGCTCAGCCGGATCTACGAAACGTGCCCGGTGAGCCGCACGCTCTCACGGGCGCCGGAGAATAGCGCAACCCTTCCAGGGTATTCGGCGGAGGCTGATTCGCTTCGCCGAGGAGACGCCCGTGACCATCGCCCGTTCCGAGACCGGACGCACCATCACCACCGACGTCCCGGCGCGTCTGGACCGCCTCCCGTGGTCGCGCTGGCACTGGAGCGTCGTCATCGGCCTGGGCACGGTCTGGATCCTCGACGGCATGGAAGTCACGATCGTCGGCAACATCGCCGGCCGCCTGTCGGAGCCCGGCAGCGGCCTGCCCATCACCTCCGGTGAGGTCACCGGCACCGCCGCCGGAGGCATCACCGGCCCCCTGATCTTCGCCGGCCTCACGGACAGCGGGAGGGTCGGCGACACGGTCCTCGCCTTCCAGATCGGCGCGGGCCTGATGTGCGCGGCGGGCATCGTGGCCGTCTTCCTCGCGGTGAACGCGGAACGCCGCTCCCTGGAGGACATCGCCACCCCGCTCTCCGCCGAGGCTTCCCGCGTACCCTCCGGCGGACGGGACGCGTAGCGTCCGGCCGTATGGAACCATCGGCTCACCCACAGCCCGCGCCCGGCGTCCGCCGCCGGGCCCGTGACCTCGGCATCGTCATCGGACGCGCCGCCACCGGGCCCTTCAACGCGATCACCGATGTGCCGGGCGTCCGCGTCGGTCACACCACCGTCCGCCGGCAGCCCGACGTGCACAGCGGAGTCACCGCCGTCGTCCCCGACACCGTCGGCCCCCGCACACCGCTGCCGGCGGGGGTGTTCACCGGCAACGGCTACGGCAAACTCATCGGCACGACCCAGCTCACCGAACTCGGCACGCTGGAGACCCCGGTGCTGCTCACCTCCACCTTGTCGGCCTTCCGCGTCGCCGACGCCCTCGTCGGCTGGATGCTGCAGCAGCCCGGATGCGAAGAGGTGCAGAGCCTCAACCCCGTCGTGGGGGAGTGCAACGACGGCCTCCTGTCCGACATCCGCGCCCGGCCCGTCCACGAGGAGCACGTCCGGGCCGCCCTCGACGAAGCGTCCGGCGGGCCGGTGCCCGAGGGCTGCGTCGGTGCGGGAACCGGCACGGTCGCGCTGGGTTTCAAAGCCGGCATCGGAACCTCCTCACGCACTGTGGTCCTGGGAGGCCGGCGCTGCACGGCGGGCGTCCTGGTGCAGGCGAACTTCGGCGGCACCCTGCGGGTGCTCGACCGCACCGTCACCCCGCGGTCCACGGGCATCGACGCCGACGGCCCGACGCCGGCCGAGGAGACCGGCTCCTGCATGATCGTGGTGGCCACCGACGCCCCCCTCGACGCCCGGCAGCTCACCCGTGTCGCACGACGTGCGGTGTTCGCCCTGGCCCGTACGGGCGCGGCCTACAGCCACGGCAGTGGCGACTACGCCGTGGCGTTCGGTACGCGGCCCGGCACCGGCGCCCCCGCAGCGGACGCCGAACTGGGGCCGCTGTTCGAAGCGGTCCTCGACGGGGTCGAGGAGGCGGTGCTCAACTCCCTGCTCGCCGCGACGACGACCACCGGCTTCAAGGGCCGGACGGCGCCGGCGCTCCCGGCGGACCGCCTGCTCGCCGCCCTCACGGCCCCGGAGTCACCGCGGGCGCGCTGACAACGGACAGCGACCGGGCGGGACGCACCGCGGGCCGGCGGCCCGGACCTGCCGGGTACGCGCAGGAAGGCGTCACGCGGGCCGGCGGTACCGTGCCCGCCGCATGTCCACACGCCTGCCACGCATCGGCGTGCCCTCGGCGCTGAGCAGTTCCGGCGCCGCCCCGTCGTGGCAGGAGGCGGGTGTCCCGTCCGCGTGGACGACGCGCCACCACGGCACACTCTCGTCGAGCAGGCTCATGGCGCGCCCCACCTGCCGTGGGCCGACACCGATCCTCCTGCCGATGTCCCCGTAGGAGGCGACGGAGCCGGCCGGCACGGCGAGGACCGCCTCCCGGACGTCGTCGACGAAGCTCATGGCGGCCTCAGTCGGTAGGCGGGTAGATCAGGCGCCCGTCGCGGACCCGCGCGTGCTCGTTCAGGACGGCCGGCCTCGACGCCGTGCCCGACAGGATGTGCACCACCTCCGCGCCGGCGACGAGCAGCGCGTCGGAGACCAGCCTGCGGTGGCACCGCCACGGCACCGCCTCGCTGCACATGACGGCCGGCCGTTCGCGCTCGGCCAGCTCGAGGAGTTCGTTCAGGCCTTCTGCGAATTCGTCACCGGCCATGTGGTCGGCGTAGTCACGGAACGCCTTCACTCGCCATGCGCCGTTCTCGCTCGGTACGCCCTTGGGCGTGTGCCGTCGGCCGCCGAGCCCGGCGATCCAGCGGTAGGCGATGTCGGATGGCAGAGCGTCGACGATCGCCGCCTGATTCCACTGCGGATACTTCCTCGAGGACGGGTACGAGCGGACGTCGACCAAGCAGGTGACGTCATTGTCACGCAGCATCTTCAGCACGTCGTCGAAGTCGCGTGTCGAGTGCCCGATCGTATGAATGCGGTTCGTCATCTCGAAATCTCACCCGGATCGCACCGTTCTCCGATCGTTCCGCTGACCGGCGTGCGCCTCGAAGGCGCGAGCACCATTCCCTACCGTTTCGTCAACGCTCCCCCCTTGTGCATGGCGATGTGGCCGGTTCTGTCGCTCTTGATCTCGTATTGCGGATCGTCCTTCGAGCAGTGGCGCGTATGCCCCTTGTACTCCACATCGCGTGTGTGTTTCTTGACGATGACGCCTTCCACGTGCCCGGCTTCCGAGTTCCACCGCACATGGTCTCCGACGTCGAACTGCTCGGCCATTCCGGTTCCCTTCCTTCGATCCTCTCCCTGCCGCCTGCGTCGACGCCCTCATTCCGTGGGGAAGTCGTCCGGGAACTCCTCCCGGACGCCGCGCGTGGGGTCCTCCACCGGGGCGTCCAGCTGGACGGAACCGGGGGCGGCCCGGTGCGGGGCGGCGGGGCTGTACGGGGACTGTGGCGGCGGTGGCGGTCGGCTGTCGCCGGGCGTGCCCGTACCGGCCGGGGGCAGCCGCAGGGCGAGCAGGGCGACGTCGTCGCCGCTCGGGTCGATGCGGGCCAGCAGCTCGTCGCAGAAGCCGTCCACGGTGCGCCCGGTCAGCATGGAGGCGTGGTGGCGGAGCTTGGTCATGCCGAGATCGATCGGGCGGCCCCTGCTCTCCACGAGGCCGTCGGTGTAGAGCAGCAGTGTGGAACCGGGGGGAAGTTCCACATACGTGTCCGGCCACTCCAGCCCCAGGTGCAGGGCGGCGCTCATGCCGATCAGCGGTCCGTGGCTGGTCAGGAAGCGCGTGTCCCCCTCGTCGGTGACCAGCAGCGGAGGTGGATGTCCCGCATTGGCCCAGTGCAGCTGCCAGGGGCCGCCCTCCGGACCTTCGACACGGGCGAAGACGAGCGTGGCCATGGGTGCGTCGCTGGTGTTCGTCACCGCCTCGTCCAGGTCCTGCATGATCACGCTGGGCGGCTCCCGGCGGTTCCAGGCCAGGGCGCGCAGCATGTTGCGGACCTCGGCCATGTGGGAGGCAGCCTCGAGGTCGTGGCCGACCACGTCCCCGATCACCAGCGCCATGACGCCGTCGGAGAGCAGGAGGGCGTCGTACCAGTCACCGCCGACCTCCATGGCGCGCTGCGCCGGCAGATAGCGGGCGGCCATGCGCAGGTGGTCGACCTGGGGGAGCGGGGCGAGCAGTTGGCGCTGCATGGTCTCGGCGACGTTCCGCTGCTCGTGGTAGAGACGGGCGTTGTCCAGCACCAGGGCCAGGCGCCGGCCGATGTCGGTGAGCAGCAGGATCTCGTTGTTCGTGAGGTCGGGGGAGTCCCCGGCGCGGGCCACGGTCAGCATGCCGTAGTGGCGCCGCCGGGCACGGAGCGGCACCACGACGGCCGAGTGGCCCCCGAGCCGGTCGAACAGAGGTCGGTGGGTGGCGGCGAGCGGGGCGCCCGGGTCGTCGAGCAACTCGGCGGCGCTCAGCAGCACGGGATCGTCACCGCCCGTGGCACGTGCCCCTGCCGAACGGGACCCGGACGGCAGCGGCGGCAGGGGGCCCTCCAGCCGCCGCGCCCGCCGAGGACGGGTGTGACTGCGCACGGCGACCCGCTCCAGCGCCCCGGCTCCTCTGTCCCGCTCGGAGCGCAGATCCACCGCAGCCCAGTCACCGAACGCGGGAACCAGCAACCGCAGCAACCGGTCGATCCGGTTGGAGGCCGCCATGGTGGACATCAACACCGACGAGACGTCCGCCACCAGGTTCAGCCGGGTGGTCAGGGCCTCCAGAGCCGCGGTGTGCGCCGCGGCCTGCTCCTCCGCGTCGCGATGCAGGCTGAAATCGTTGAAGACGACCACCAGCCCGGCTCGGCGGCCCGCCAGCAGCAGGGGAGTGGTGGCCCAGATGATCGGCACGGTCGTGCCGTCGCCCCGCAGGAAGTACTCCTCGCTGCCCTCCTCGGAGGATCGGCCACTGCCCAGAAGCGCCATGATCGAGCACTGGTCACGCGGCACAGGGCCACCGTCGGGGCGGCGGTGCAGCAGATCGTGCGCGTCCTGGCCGATCATCCGGGCCGCGGGCCGGCCCAGCAGCCGCTCGGTCCACGGGTTGACGAACGTGATGCGCCCCGAGGTGTCGACGGTGAAGACGCCGGTGCCCAGGGCGTGCAGGACCGCTTGGGGGAAGCCCGGCTCCAGAGCCTCATCGGGCGCGCTCATGACCTCTCCCTCGTCGTTCGGACGGGTGTCCGATGTGCGTCCACGGCGATCACCATTCCCCGAGCCCTCCCCCACCCGGGTACCCCATCCTCCGGAACCGTGCGCTCCGAGCGGTTCCGGAGGATGGGGAGCACGCCCCGCCGCAGCCTCGCGCCGACTCCCACCGGCATGATCAGTACGGTGACGCCATGGCCAGCCGTTCGCGCATGTGCAGAACGCGCGTGCGGCATGCACCGCCCGAAACCTCTCCCCATGGCATGGCCGTTAGGTGAGCCATGCAGCCCGAATTCCACATCAGCCACCGTGAAGAGGACGACTGGACCGTCGTGGAGATCCACGGCGAGATCGACATCCACACGGTGCCGCGCATCAGGGACCACGTGGTCCACCGTCTTGAGACAGGCCACCGACGCCTCGTCGTCGACCTGGCCGGGATGACGTTCATGGACTCGACGGGCCTGTGGTTGCTCGTCGGAATCCGGAAACGGATCCGGTCGCGGACCGGCGACCTGCGGCTGGTGATCACGAATCCGGAAGTGCTCCGGATCTTCCATGTCACCGGCCTGCACCAGGTCTTCCCGATCCATGGCTCAGTGGAATCCGCGATGACGGAGTGACATGAGAGGCGACCAGCACAGACGCCCGGAGACCTTCCCGCCGCCCCTGGCTGCCCCCTGGCCGAACAGCTCCGACATCGACTGCCCGTGGTGCCGGCAACTCCTCGTGGCGGTCCCTGACCGCGCCGCGCACGACACGCGAACGCCGGGGTCGAGCAAAATCGATTCCTCGTGCCGACGGCGCCGGACGGCGTCCTGGCTCGAACGGATTCGCACGGTGATGGTGCCGGTGGCGGCGGTGGTCACGGTGGTGGCCGCAGTCGTGACCGCGTGCTCGATCTGACCCGGCCCACAGCGCGTGAACGAGAGGCGCCACGGCCCCTGCGCCCCTCCCTTCCGCAGGCCGCGTCACGCAACGCGCCTGCCGCTTTGCTCGGGTTCCTCCTCGTCCGGCAGCCGTACGTCGTCGACGGCGATGTTGACTTCCACGACCTCCAGACCGGTCATGCGTTCGATCGCGGTGATGACGTTGGTGCGCACGTCTGCGGCGGCGTCCGCGATGGCTGCGCCGTAATGGACGACGAGGTCCAGGTCCACGGCGGCCTGGCGCTCACCGACCTCCACCTTCACTCCCTGGGTGGTGCTGCTGCTCCCCCCGGGCACGCGTTCACGCATCGCTCCGAATGCCCGGGCCATACCCGCGCCGAGGTCGTAGACCTCGGGAACCTCCCGGGCGGCCATGCTCGCGATCTTCGCCACGACGGTGTCCGCGATGGTGGTGTTGCCGCGGTCCTCCGCAGGGATGTCGGCGCCCCTGCGGCCCTGCCGTGCCGTCTTCGCCTGCTCACCCGGTGTGGCAGCGGTGCTGCTGTGCTGTGCGCTGACTGACATGACCGTCACCTCGATCAGTGCGGGACTTGACGAGCTGCCTCACATCCAACGTAGAGCAATGAGACCAATGAGGTGAAACGAGACGAATGGGATGAGAGTCCGCGATCGGATCGCCGCAAGACCGACACCGGCACCGGGCGGCATGTGCCGGCCGGAGGCCCGTCTACAAGCGGATGACGATCAAGGCGACGTCGTCGCGTCCGCCGTCGGCCACGCCGAGGCGGGTGAGCAGGGCGTCGGCCAGTCGGTCGGGGCTCAGACGGGCGTGGCGGACGAGGGCGTCGGTGAGGCGGTGCAGCCCGGCGTCGATGTCCTCGCCGCGACGTTCGGTGAGCCCGTCGGTGTAGAGCACGAGGGTGTCGCCCGGGGTGTAGGAAACCGTGGCCTGGGCGCGCGGACCCTGCCCGACCGGGACGCCCAACGGCGGCTCGGTGGCCTGGTCGAGCAGGACGACCGTGCCGTCCGTACGGGAGAGGACGGGCGGAGGGTGGCCGGCGCTGGTGTAGGTGATGTGCCGACGGCGGGTGTCGATGACGGCTTTGACCGCGGTTGTCGCCAGTGCGCCCTCGAAGGTGGCGGCGTACCGGCTCAGGACGTCCATGGCCGCGCCGGGTTCGTGGATGGCGCGCACGGCTGCGGACAGTGCGCTCCGGAGCATGCCCATGACGGCGGCGGCCTCCAATCCGTGGCCGACCACGTCGCCGACCGCCACGGTGTACGTGTCTTCGGACAGGTCCACCACGTCGTACCAGTCGCCGCAGACGTTGAGTGAGCGAGCGGCGGGCATGTAACGCACGGCGATCTCCCGGTGGGCGGCCAGGTCCGGGGAGTGCAGCATGGCCTCTTGCAGGGTGAGGGCGATATGACGTTCCCGGGCATGGGTGTTGCGGAGTTCCTCGTTGAGGCGCTGGAGTTCCTGTGCTCGTACGTACAGCTCGGACTCCAGTGCCTTGTGTTCACTCTCCGGATCCCCCGGTCTCGAGCGGAAGAAATGGGTCAGTACGAACTCGGTCACGTCCTCCACCCGGTGGAGGAGCCATTCCACCCGTCCGTCAGGTCCGAGGAGGGGGGTGTTGACGGGCGACCACCACTTCTCCTGGAACACTCCGGGACGTCCGGACACCGGGATGTCGTACCGCTGCATCGCCATCGTGTCCGGTTCTTTCGACCGCAGAACCCGCTGCAGGGAAGCGTTCAGATTGCGCACCCCGTCGGCGTCCGGATCCGCCGGATTGTCGGGGTGGACCTCGAAGAGGTACCGACCGATCATCTCCTCGCGGGTCCGGCCCGTGACCCGGAGATACGCCTGGTTGACATCGGCGACCACCAGATCGGTGTCCAATACAACATAAGGGCTGGGCGTCACGGCGAACAGCACCTGGTAATCGATCCGTGGTGTGGTCACACGTGCTCTCCCGTCACGTCCACCGGTCGCCGTCCCCCGGCTTCAACTATGCCTCGGTCCTGAAGCGGCGACCTGTCGCCTCATGGGGACGGCGTCGCCGATGGTTCTGCCCCGGCGATGCCCGGGGCGAGTCGTCCGGGGCGACAGGGCGGCACAGTCGTGTTTGGCGCGTGGCTTTCGTGGCACTCGGTGCGGGCATCCTTCGGGGGATCGGAGCGTCGTCGGGCGCGGTGGACAGGGGCTGCAGCATGCGCCTCCCCTGCCGAAGCGGTTGGTCGCGGAAACGGAAGGATCGGCGATGACGACCGTCGGCATAGAAGAGGAGTACTTGCTGGTCGACCCGATCACCGGTCGGCTGGCTCCGCACGCGGAAAGGGTCAGGGCCGCGGCAGGCTTGCAGCCCTTCGTCGCCGGGGAGGAGATCCAGCCGGAAATCTCGCAGGCGCAGATCGAGGTGGCGACGCCCGTGTGCGCCACGCTGAAGGAGGCCGGTGGCCACCTGCTGCGGCTGCGGCACGCCGTGGCCGGTGCGGCGGAGAAGAGCGGCTACCGGATCATGGCCAGCGGCACGCCGCCGTTCCGCGAGGACACACCCGTGCCGATCACCGACCAGACCCGTTACAAAGCGATGCAGCGGCAGGCTCCGCAGCTGGTGGCGGAGCAGATGGTCAGCGGCATGCACGTGCATGTGGGCGTCCCCAGCCGACGGATGGGGACGGAGGTCCTGAACCGGATCCGGGTGTGGTTGCCGTCCCTGACCGCCATGGCGGCGAACTCGCCGCTGTGGGAGGGGCAGGACACCGGTTTCGCCAGCTGGCGCACCGTCGTCTTCGGCCGATGGCCGGTCAGCGGCATCCCGCCGCGCTTCGCCGACGCGGCGGACTACGAGGCACGAGTGAGTCGACTGCTGTCGACCGGCGTGATCAGCGACACCGGTCAGCTGTACTGGCAGATCCGGCTGTCCGAGAGCTATCCCACAGTCGAGGTCCGTTGTCTGGACGTGCAGTTGCGCACGGACGACGCGGTCATGCTCGCCGGCCTGATCCGGGCGCTGGCCGACACCGCGCTGCGCGAAGCGATGTCGGGCCGTCCGCCGGCGGAGCCCGCTCCGGAGATGATGCAGGTGGCGATGTGGCAGGCAGCACGTCATGGGCTGAGCGGGGACCTGATCGACCCGACCGGCCGGCGTCGGCGGGCGGGCGACGTGGTGTACGGGCTGCTGGACCATGTGGGTCCCGCGCTGGATGCGGCCGGTGACACTCGCGAGGTGACCTCGCTCGTCCACCGTCTGCTGCAACAGGGCACAGGCGCGGACAAGCAGCGCCAGGTCTTCGTCGAAGGCGGTCTCGACGCCGTCGTCGAGATGATCGTCGAAGTCGGCGGCACGCCTTGACAGGCACTTCCTGCCCGACGGCCGACCGGCCTGGACGGCGTGGTGGAGGCCGGCGGAAGTCACGCAGGGCCCTGTGATCCGACCCCACCGGAACGGAGGCACGGGGCAGGGCGAACTGCGCCGTGGGGGAGCGGGACTCACGCCGGGGCGATCGCCCGCCTCACCCAGAAAGCGGCTCCGCCGTGACGACCAGATTGGCCAGGTAGCCTCCGCGCTCGGGAACGAAGGGAGGCGCGCAGGTGACGAGTGTGAGGACCGGGTCGCCCGTCCGGCGGAAGGTGGAGGACGGCAGTTCGTTCTTCGGCATCGTCGAACGTGAGACGACGCGGTAGAGGACCGGCTCCGCGCCGGCGCGTCGCACCTCGACCTCGTCACCGGTTCGTACGTCGTACAGCACGGCGAACTCGCCGAGGTCTCCGGTGTCGCTGTCCACATGACCGACGAGCACGGCCGATCCCCGTGTACTCCCGGGTGCCGGGCCGAAGCGGTACCAGCCGGCCACGGCGGCGTCCGCGGGAACCACCATGGCGCCCTGTCCGGTCACACCCACAGGTCGGATGCGAGCGTCGAGGCCGACGTCGCGCACCAGGACGCGCCGAGGTGGCGGGTCCCGGTGCGGGACGTCGGCGTGCGGCCCCGTACCGCTGGGCAGCCCGGCCGCCGCAGCCTCCCGCACCGGAGCGGCGGGTCCGAAGTCGGGCGGGGGCGAGGCCGGGCCCGGCGGCGCGCCCGGCAGGTTGAGTACGACTGCCAGAGCAGCAGCCACGACGGCCGGACCGGTCAGGCCTCGCGCTGTGTCAGACACGCCGCCCCGCGACTCGACGGGCCACCAGGACGCCTGTGACCGTCACCGCTCCGGCCGCGGCGGCCCAGGCCGGCCACTGGCCGGAGGAGTCCGGGGTGACAGCGGCCCCGTTGCCGCCCGCGCCGACGGCGTTGGGCGCCGATTCCATGCCGCTCAACGTCTGCGTCGCCAGAGCCAGGTTCTTGTCCTCGGCGCTGCCCCAGGCATAGACGACGTTGTTCGTCCCTTCCTTGAGATCCAGATCGGCCGGACCGATGGCCACGGTGTCCGTACCGGCGAGCACGACGTCGGCGCTCACCGTGCCGGCGTCGACCTCTGCGGTGTCCTCCTCGGGGTTCTCCAGGCCGGTGAAGACCGGCTGTCCGCCCGCGCGGACGTCGACCGCCGGAGCGGCCGCGACGTGACGGACCGTCAGGCGAGCCCCGCCGGCATCGACCTGCGAGACGTCATTGACGAAGGTCGTCAGCCGGGGTTCACCGTCGGCGTCGAGATGGGCGGCGACCGTGGCGTTCGCGCCCTCGGGCACCTTGATCTCCTTCTGCAGGGCGGCAGCGCCGTCGGGGCCTCGGCCCGCTTCGAAGATCTGGATGTCGTAGGTCCCGGCGTCGAGAGCCTGAGGGCCGGTCACCGTGCCGGGCTTGAAGTCGCCGAGCAGTTCGTCGCCGTTGGCGTAGACGTCGACCGTCATCCCGGGAATGCCGTGGAAGACGGACACCATGGCCTTGTCCTGCTCGTCGGCCGGAGCAGCCGTGGCGGGCACGGCGGCACCGAGGGCCAGGGCACAGGCGCCGGCCGAGGCGGCGACAGCGAGGGGGGTCCGGGAGGTCATGGGGGATCGTCCCTTCGAGTGAAGTCTCTGCGAGATGCGCAGACTCGGTGGTGTTTCGTGCGCCGGCACCGCCGTGGATGCGCGAGCGACGCTGCGTGTCCGACACGGCCCGACACGCCTACGCGCCCGCCGTGTGGGAGCGACCCTGCTCGAGCGCCCCGCGCAACCGGTGCAAACCACGGCGGGCGTGACTCTTGACGGTGCCCAACGGCATTCCGGTCCGTTCCGCGATCTGGGCCTGGGTCAGGTCCTCGAAGAAGGCCATGCACAGTACGTCCCGCTGATGCCGGGGCAGCCGGGACAGTTCATCGGCCAGCAGCACCCGGTCCAGGACGTCCTCCGGCGCCGCGTCCTTCCACGCGAACCCGTCGGCCCCGTGGGCGGCCGAGTCCATGAGCGTCAGTCGTCGCGTCCGGGCGGCCAGCGCGTCGACGATCTTCCGGCGGGTGATGCCGACGAGCCAGGCGCCCAGGGAGCCCCGCTCCGGACGGAAGCCGGCCCGTCCGCGCCAGGCGCCGAGGAACACCTGCTGAGTCACGTCTTCGGCCTCGTGGGGGTCACCGAGCGACCGGGCGGCCATGGTGCGGACCAGAGGCCCCCAACGCCGGTAGATCGCCGCGAACGCGCGATCGTCGGCGGCACGCAGTCCACGGGCCAGTTCGTCCTCGTGCCGCGTTTCCCCCACAGCCGGTGCCAGGGTGCCGATGGCCGGCGTGTTCGTGCTCATGGCCTGGTTCCTCCTGCCGTGCGTCACGTGCGGGGACGAAAGGCCGTCCGCTGACCGCACCGGTCGCCGCGGGCCGTCGTGCCGTGCGCCGGCTCCCAGTGTTGTGACGCATGAACGACGCAGACAACCTGCGTCGTTCATGCGTCGTACGGTGGACTCATGGGCGTGAACGAAACCGACGGTGACGGCCGGGACGGCGAGGAAACGCGGCGCGGCGGAGGGCTGACCACCGGCGAGGTGGCCAGACGGCTCGGGGTGGCACCCACCACGGTCCGCACGTGGGACCGCCGCTACGGCCTCGGCCCCGACGCGCACACCGGTGGCCGGCACCGCCGCTGGACCGCGAAGGACGTGGCGCGGCTGGAGCGGATGTGCGCCCTGACGGCGACCGGAGTGCCACCCGCCGAGGCCGCGCGCCTGGCGCGCAGCGACGCGCCGCCGGACGTCGGCCCGGTCCGTCGGGGCGCCGCCCTGCGACCGCCGGCCCGCGGGCGCAGCCGGGCAGGCAGTGGCCTTCGGCTCGGGGAGGTCCGTCAGGAGTGCAAGGGGGTCGCCCGTGCCGCACTGCGCCTGGACGCCGCCACCCTGGACGAACTGCTGCTCGCGGCGATCGCCGAGCACGGCGTGGTCGCCGCCTGGACCGAGGTGATCATGCCGACGCTGCAGGCGGTCGGCCGCAAGTGGGAGAACTCGGGCGAGAAGTACGTGGAGGTCGAGCACTTTCTGTCCTGGCACGTCTCCGGTGCGCTGCGGCGCAGCGCACCTCCCGCGGTCGCCGACCGCCCGGGCGCCACCACGGTGCTCGCCTGCGTGCCGGGGGAGAACCACACACTGCCGCTGGAGGCACTGGCCGTCGCACTGGCCGAACGCGGTCTTCCGGTGCGCATGTTCGGTGCCGCCCTGCCCGTCGAGTCACTCGTCGCGGCCGTGCGGAGAACGGGGCCGGTCGCGGTGGGGCTGTGGTCCCAGTCCCGTGCCACCGCGAGCCGGCCACTGGCGCAGCACGTGGCCGCGATGGAGTGGGGGGTGCGGGGTGCTCGTCGACGGCCGGTCGTCCTGACGCTGGGGCCCGGCTGGGCCGGGCAGGGCATGTCCGGTCTGCCGCGTCCGTCGGGGCTTGCGGAGGCGGTCGCGGCGGTGGAGTCGGTGGTGTCGGAGTGACGGGCCGCTGTCGTTGGCGCACTCGGCCGTGGTGGCGCCTGGCATCCGCCGACGTGACGTGATCCGCTGGACGCACAACGCCTTCGCCGGGACCCGGCAACCAGTGCGCGGCGGACTGCGTGAGGCACCTGCGTGCCGCTCCACGAAGCCGTGCCCCGGGTACCGGCTCACGCGAGCGAGCCGGAGGACGAGTCCGGACCCCGCCCGACCGGTGCGGGCACCGACAGAGGAGAACCATGAGCGACCGTCACCGCGGGGCACCGGACACCGTCGTGGTCGGTGCCGGTCTCGCCGGCCTCGCCTGCGCATCGGACCTGTGCCGCGCGGGACACCGCGTGGTTCTGCTGGAGGCTTCCGACGGGCCGGGCGGCCGAATGCGAACAGACCGGCGGGACGGCTTCCTCCTGGACCGCGGCTTCCAGGTGTTCAACACGTCCTATCCTCAGGTGAAGCGGCGTCTGGACCTTCGGAGCCTCCGACTGCGGCCGTTCACCCCGGGATTCGTGGCACACACCCCGACCGGGCCGGTCCGCCTCACCGATCCGACCCGGAGGCCGAGCGCGGCGGTGGCCCTGCTGCCCGGGCGGGCCCTCACGGCTCGCGACCTGGCCGCGTCGGCGGCGCTCACCGCGCGGGACGCTCTGCTGCCCGTGGCCCTGCTCAAAAGACGTCCGGACCGCGCCACCTCGGTCGCCCTGTCCCGCGCGGGGCTGTCGGACACGGCGGTGAACCACATTCTGCGGCCGTTCCTGTCCGGCGTCTTCCTGGAGGACCGTTTGGAGACCTCCGCCCGCTTCTTCCACCTGGTCTGGCGGAGCATGGTCCGAGGGACCCTCTGTCTGCCCGCCGACGGCATCGGCGCGGTACCCGCACAACTGGCCCGCGGTCTGCCCGACGGCGTCCTGCGGCTGGAGACGCCGGTTGCCGAGGTCACCGCTTCGGGAGTGCTGCTGACGGACGGCAGTGAGGTGCCGGCCGCGACCGTCGTGGTCGCGACCGACGCCGTCACGGCGGCCCGACTGCTGCCGGGCCTGCCCGTGCCGGACGGACGTACGGTCACCACGTATTACCACGCGGTCGACAGCACGCCGACGGCGGAACCGACGCTGATGGTGGACAGCACCGGAACAGTCCTGAACACCTGTGTACTGACCGAAGTCGTCCCTGCCTACGCACCGCCCGGGACCGCGCTGGTCTCCAGCTCCGTGCTGGGCGGGGACGAGCCCGGTAGGAGCGACGTCGTGCTGCGACGCCTGGCCGATCTGTACGGCACCGACACGAGCGGCTGGCAGCAGATCGCCGCGTACACCGTCGAGGGGGCGCTGCCCGCGATGCCGCCGCCCTGGCCGCTCAGTCTCACGACCCGCTTCGGACCGGGGAGGTACGTGTGCGGTGACCACCGCGCGACCGGCTCGGTCCAGGGGGCCCTGGCGTCGGGTACACGCGCCGCCCGGGAGGTACTGGCCGACTTGGTGCCCGGTTGATGCCGCGCCGGCCGATGTCGACCGCCTCCACGGGCGGCCGGCGCCCTGAAGGGACGCCGACTGGAAAAGACTCGTCGATCTGGTGCTCGGGGTGAACGTGGACGTCAACGGTGCGCGTGTTCCGGTGGCCGGGGCCACCGGTGTCCTCGGTGGTGCGATCGCCGAACGGCGGGCCCGGTGAGCCGGCCCCCCGCGCTTCCTGACGGCCCGTCCGATGTGCTCATCATCGGCGGCGGCGCGGCCGGCCTCAGCCTCGCGTACCGGCTGACGGAGACCGGCACCACCACCGTGACCGTCGTCGAACCGCCGGACGGACCGACGCGTCCGCCCGAGCGAACCTGGTGCTACTGGGACCAGGGCACCGGCGACTTCGATGAAGTGATCACCGCCTCCTGGTCCCGGCTGCGCGTCCGCGGTGCCGACGGCAGCGAGGTCACCGTCGACCCGGCCCCCCTGCGCTATCGCATGCTGCGGTCCGCACCGTTCGAGCGTTGGATGCACTCCCGATTGGCCCGCTCTCCCGGTGTGCACCTGCTGCGCGCGACGGCGGACACGGTGCGCGACGTGCCCGGCGGCGCGGAAGTCCGGTGCACGGCACCCGACGGACGGACACTGACGCTGCGCGCCCGCCAGGTGTTCGACTCCCGCCCGTTGCGCGCTCTGCCTCCGGCCCGGACGCACCTGCTGCAGCACTTCCGCGGTTGGTTCGTACGCACCGACGACAACCGGTTCGATCCCGAGGTCGCCGACCTGATGGACTTCCGGTTGCCGCAACCGCGCCACGGCCTCGCCTTCGGCTACGTCCTCCCGCTGGCGCCGGACCGGGCGCTCGTCGAGTACACCGAGTTCTCCCGGGCGCCGCTGTCCACCGCGGAGTACGAGGCGGCGCTCGGCCACTACGGCCGCGAGATCCTGAAGCTCGGCGCGTTCACGGTGGACGCGGCGGAGCAGGGAGCGATCCCCATGACCGACGCGCGCTTCCCCCGGCGCGTCGGACCCGCCGTCTTCCGCATCGGGGCGGCGGGCGGCGCCACCCGCCCCGCCACGGGCTACACCTTCGCCGCGGTGCAGCGGCAGAGCGGGGCCATCGCCGCGGCCCTGCGCGACGGGCGCACGGCAGCAGTGCCCGCACCTCACGGACGCCGTGCCCTGGCCATGGACGCGGTCCTGCTGCGGGCCCTGGACACCGGACGGATCGACGGCCCCGACTTCTTCACCACCCTGTTCCGCCGTACGCCCCCGGAACGACTGCTGCGCTTCCTCGACGGCGCCACCTCACCCCTGGAGGAGTGGGGCATCGGACTGCGGACCCCGGTCGGCCCGATGCTCCGAACCGCCGTCGAACTGCCCTTCCTGCCGCGTCGAGCCCACCCCGCCCCACGATCCGAAGAGAGCCACCGATGACACTGCTGCGCGACCACGACCTGGCACGCGCCTTCGACCACGCGTCGCACACCTACGACCGCCTCACGGCTCTCGACCCCGGCCACCGCACCGGTCTGCTCCGCTCTGCCCGGCGGCTCCGGCTGCCGGACGGCGGAGCGGGACGGCACGTCCTCGACCTCGGTCGCGGCACCGGTACGTCCACCCGGGCCCTGCCGAGGGCCGCGCCCCGGGCCCGTATCACGGCCCTCGACGCCTCTTCGGGCATGCTGCGGCGCGCACGGGCCGAACCCCGGCCCGCTCGCGTGCGCTTGCTGCACCTGACCGCCGAAGAAATGGCGAAGGCCGGGGAAGGACCGCTCGACGCGGTGTTCGCCGCCCACCCGTTCCGCAACGTCACCGACCCGAACCGGGGCCTCACCGCGGTCCGAAGTCTGCTGCGACCGGGGGGGCGCCTCGCCGTCCACGGGTACAGCCTCAGCGGCTCACCGGTGCACCGTGCCCTGTGGACGGCCGTGTGCCGAGGCGTGATCGTCCCGGCGGGCACACCCGCCGGCGACCGCACCCTGTACCGCCACCTGTGGCACAGCGTCCTCGCCTTCGACACCGCACCGGCCTTCGCCGCCCGTCTGACGCGGGCCGGCTTCACAGGTGTGCGTGCCACGCCCGTCGCCGGCCGGCAGACCGGCATCGTGCACACGTTCCTCGCGCGCAACGGCTCCACCACGGCAGGGGAGCGGACCCGGTGAGCGCCCGCTCGCACGGTGGTGCCCGGCGGGGCCGCGACCGCAGGGCCGAGGTGCTGATGCCCGCGCCCGGCCGGGACCGGTTCGAGCGGGAGGACGCGCCGTCGGTCGCCGTGATCGGGGGCGGAATCGCCGGTCTTGCCGCAGCTGTTCTGCTGGCCGAGCGCGGCGCCCGGGTCACTCTCTACGAACGGGAGGAGGCACTCGGCGGCCGACTCGCCGGACACCGGACCCGCCTGGCCGACGGCTCCGCAGTGACCATGAGTCGCGGCTTCCACGCCTTCTTCCGCCAGTACTACAACCTGCGCGGTCTGCTCCGGCGGACCGACCCCGATCTCGCGCGGCTCACCCCGCTGCCCGACTACCCCCTGCGGCACAGCGGCGGCCTGAGCGACAGTTTCGCCCGGGTGCCGAGAACCCCGCCGTTCAGCGCACTCGGATTCGTCGCCCTGAGCCCCGCCTTCGGCTGGCGGGACCTTGCCGGCATGGACGCACGGGCGGCGCTGCCCCTCCTCGACGTCCGGGTGCCCGACGTCTACGAACGTTTCGACGGCATCAGCGCGACGACGTTCCTGAAGGGCGTCCGCTTCCCCGAGGCCGCGCACCACCTCGCGTTCGAGGTGTTCTCGCGCAGTTTCTTCGCCGATCCGCGCGAGCTGTCCGCCGCGGAACTGCTGCTGATGTTCCACATCTACTTTCTCGGCTCGGCGGAGGGACTTCTCTTCGAGGTGCCGAACGCCCCCTTCCCGCAGGCACTCTGGGAGCCGCTGGGCGACTACCTCCAGCGCCTCGGGGCCACCCTCCGCACCGGCACACCCGTGCACGGTGTCCAACCCCACGACGCCGGGGGAGTGACAGTGCGGACCGGCACCGCCGCACACCCCCACCAGGCGGCGGTGCTCGCCCTCGACCCCGGCGCTCTGCGCCGGCTCGTCGCGGCGTCACCCGGCCTGGGCACCGCCCCCTGGCGCGACGACATCGCCGCCCTGCGGACGGCACCGCCGTTCCTCGTCTCCCGGCTCTGGCTCGACCGGCCGGTCCGCGCCGACCGCCCCGGCTTCCTCGGCACCAGCGGATACGGCGGCCTGGACAACATCAGCGTCCTGGAGCGCTACGAGGACGAGGCGGCGCGCTGGGCCGCCCGGAACCGGGGCTCGGTGGTGGAGCTGCACGCCTACGCCCTCGCGACCGGCGCCGAACCGGAGAAAGTGCGGAGCACGCTCGTCGACCGTCTCCACGAGGTGTACCCGGAGACCCGCGAGGCGCGCATCGTCGACGCCCGGCACGAGTGGCGCTCGGACTGCCCGCTCTTCCCCGTCGGTTCCCACCACCGGCGCCCCACCGTGCGGACCCCCCACCCACGGGTGACGCTGGCCGGCGACGCGATCCGCTGCGACCTCCCGGTCGCGCTCATGGAACGCGCCGCCACCACCGGCTTCCTGGCGGCAGGCGCGTTGCTCGCCGGCTGGGGTGTCCGCGGTCAAGTGCTGTGGACGGTTCCCCGGGCGGGCCGTTCCCCCGTGCTGCGGGCCCTCGGCGCACTCGCGGGGCGACGCGCGCACCCGTGACCGACGAGCTCACCCCGGGAACCGTCCGGTACTGCGCAGCGCCCAGCGGCGCTCGGCGTACGCCATGTCATCGCGCCACAGGCGCCCGGCCGTACGACGCATCAGCGGGCGCAGTACCGGGGCGGCCCTTTGGGCCAGCGCGAAGCCGCGCCGCCCGGAGGTGGCGACGACCGCCTCGACCACGGCGGTCCGCGGCCGGCGGCAGGCCTCCCCGGTGAGCGGCGTGGCATGGGTCTCCACCACGGACGTCGCCCCCTCGCCGTCGGTGACGCGCATGACGACCGTGCGCGGACCGGGCGCGGTGAACTCGGCCCGCACGGGCACCACCAGGCGCCCGGCCACCCGGAAGGAGACGTCGACGACGAAGGCGTCGTCCTCGTCACCCTGCGGCTCCCGCACCACCGTCAAGTCGACGAACGAGTACGGATGGAACCACGAGCCGTGCCACGGGTCGAGCCGGTTGGCGACGACGTCCTGCGCCTCACACCGTCCGACCGCCGTGAAGACCGCGTCCACCGCGCTGCCCACGGCGGGACGCAACGGCACCGCAGGACGGTCCGAAGGCACCTCACCGCCCACCGTGTCCAGACGTACCCAGACCAACACCCCGTCATCGTGCGCGGGGTAGGGACTCCAGCCGGCGAACGCACCACCATCCAGGGCCAGTCCGTGCCAGTGGCACACCAGCGTGCCGCAGACCACCCGGCTGTCCCGCAGCGGCGCCCCGAGGTGCGGGCAGACGCCCGGCCCCGCGTGCAGTGCTCCCGCCTCCGAGCGCCACAGCACGACCTCGACGCCGCCCACCGTCCGACCGCACGGGCGCCCACCGACGCGCACGTCCCGGGAGGCACCGACCACGAACCAGTTGCCGAAGGGCCGTGCGGACGCCCGCTTGAGCGCTTCGGCGATCACGGCCGGCCGCGCCTGCCGCCACGTCGGAGTCTGCGCCGCCCAGCCCGGGCCACGGCGCCGCCGCAACGGCGATGTCCAGCGCTCGCCCGCTCGGTCACCCACTGTCCTGCCCCTTCCGCTCGTGTGACGTGCCGCCCGCCAGCCGGGGCGGATGTGGTACGCGGTCGCGCCACCGGGCGCCGGCCACCTGGACGGCACCTGCCGCGGCGGTGGCCGCGCGCCGAGCGCGGGACACCACCGCACGGTGATGCAGCACGCCGTAATCGTGGTCCGCGATCGCGTCGAGAATGCCGCCGTACAACGCGAAGGCGGTGCGGATGCAGGGGCGCACCCGCGGGTCGAGCATGGCGATGCCCGGTTCCGCCGACCGGTACACGTCCCGGGTCATCGCCTCGGCGGCGACGAGCGCCGCTCGGATCCTCGGGTCGCGCCGCCCCGTGCGCCGGCTCCACTCCAGCAGCGGCCTGTCCACACCGTGAGCGGCGAGCAGGTCCGCCGGCAGGTAGACGCGGCCCCGGTCCAGGTCCTCGCCCACGTCCCGCAGGAAGTTGGTGAGCTGGAACGCCACCCCGAGGGCCGCCGCGTGCGGCGCCGCCTCCTCGCGGGGTACGACGGTGCCCAGCACCGGGAGCATCTGCAGCCCGATCACCGCGGCCGAGCCGTGCATGTAGGCCCGCAGATCGGCATAGCTCGGATAGTCGGTGACGGTCAGGTCGGCACGCATCGAGGCCAGGAAGTCGGCGAACAGCACGGGCTCGATGCGGAACCGGTCGACGGTGTCGGCCAGGGCCCGCACCACGGGCTCCCGCCCGCCACCGGTGCGCAGCCCGTGCGCGAGGTCGCTCTCCAGACGCCTCAGCAGCCGGTCGCGCTCGTCGGAGGTACGGCTCCGGTCCAGGTCGTCCACGATGTCGTCCGCCCAGCGGGCGAACCCGTACAGCGCGTGTACGGCCGAGCGGCGTTCCAGCGGCAACAGCCGAGTGGCCAGGAAGTAGGTTCTGCCGTGGCGGGCGTTGAGCCGCCGGCACCGGGCGTAGGCCGCGCGGAGCGTGGGATCGGTGATCCCGGCGGCGTCCAGTTCACGACGGGTCATCGGCGCCTTCCGCAGACGGCACGGACGGCGCGGGCGGGACGGTGGCCCCAGCCGAGGCCGGCCGGTGCCGGGAGGTGCGGCGGCTGACGTCCGCGGCGCCACCGGTGACGCGAGCGGCGGCGAGCTTGCCGCTGAGGAGCACCGTCGGGACGCCGACGCCGGGGGTGGTCCCGCAACCGGCGAGCACGACGTTGTCCAGCCCTCGTACGAGGTTGCGCGGACGGAAGGGGCCGGTCTGGGCGAACGTGTGGGAGACCGAGAAAGGGCTGCCCGCCGCATGACCTCGTGCCGTCCAGTCCAGAGGGGTCACCAGCATCTCCTCGTCGATGCTGTCCGCGAAACCCTCCAGGCCCCGGCGCTCCAGCTCGGCGACCAGGCTGTCGCGGTAGCGCGGGCCCAACTCCCGCCAGGCGGCGGCGGAAGGCCCGACGGTGGTGTTCGGACAGGGGGCCAGGACGTAGTGGAGGTGCCGGCCCGGCGGCGCCAGGGTGGCATCGTGTGCGGTCGGACGGCTGATCAGCAGGGACGGGTCGCTCATCAGCCTCCCCGAGCGGATGATCTCGTCGAACGTGCGCTCCCAGGCCGTGCCGAAGGAGAGTGTGTGATGGGCGAGATCGGGCCAGGTGCGGTCGGTCCCGGCGTGCAGGACCACCGCGGACGGTGAGTGACGCAGCCGCACCGGACGCCGGGGTGCGCGCCCCAGGAGCCGGTGAGCGGCGGACAGTTCACAGGTCAGCACCACCGCGTCACAGGCGATTCGCTCACCCGACGTCAGGCGTACCGCCGTGACCCGGCCCGCCGACCGCTCCAGGGTGCTCACCTCGGCCGACCAGCGGAGGTCGGCCCCGGCGCAGGCCGCGGCCTCGGCCATGGCGCGGGGCAGCGCGTACATGCCGCCCTTGGGGAACCAGACGCCGTCCACGGTGTCCATGTAGGCGATCACCGCGTAGGCCGCGAGGGCCCGGGCGGGGGCGACCCCGGCGTACAGGGCCTGGAAGGAGAAGACACGGCGCAGACGGGGATCGGAGAGGAAGCGGCCGATCCCGGCGTCCAGCCGTCCGAAGCCGCCGAGTGCCGCCAGACGAGCCAGGTCCGGATGCAGGAGCTGGAAGGGCGAGTCGAAGTTGGTGTCGATGAAGCGGCGCATCTGCGCCCGGTACAGCCGTTCCAGCCAGGTCCGCAGCCTGCGGTAGCCCGCCGCCTCCACCGGTCCGGCGAAGCGCCGCACCTCCGCCTCCATCGCCTCACCGTCGGTGTGCACGTCGAGAGAGGTCCCGTCCGCGAAGCACGCCCGGTAGGCGGGGCGCAGGGCCACGAGCTCCACACGGTGGTGGAGGCTGTCGCCGACGGCTGCGAAGGCTTCGTCGGCCAACCGGGGCATGGTCAGTACCGTGGGACCGGTGTCCAACCGGTATGCGCCGAGTCGCATCCGGCCGGCCCGGCCGCCGGGGACGGCGTCCCGTTCGACGACGGTGACCCGCCTGCCCGCGCCCAGCAGGTGGAGGGCGCAGGCGAGGCCGGAGAGGCCTGCGCCCACCACGACGACATGGTCGGTCCGTCCGGTCACCGTCCTCACATGCTCTCCTTCCCGCGGCCCGGGGCGATGCCCGAGGCCCGTTCGACCAGCGAGGCGAACTCCTCCTGCACCGGGGGTCCCGCACCGGTCCTCGCGAAGTGCCGCAGGCCGGCGGCCGCCAGGTCCTCGATCTTCGACTCCACCAAGGCCCGGGCTCCGGTCCGCTCCAGTGCCGCCCGCATCCGCTCCACGATCTCGTCGGACCGGGCCGCGGCGCCGGGGGCGAGCACGGCCGCGGCCTCCTCGTCCCCGTCGGCGTCGGCAAGCCTGAGGGCCACGGCGAGGAGATAGGTGAGCTTGCGCGAACGCAGATCGTCACCGGTCGGCTTGCCGGTCAGCTCGGGGTCGCCGAAGGCACCGAGGAGGTCGTCGCGGAGCTGGAAGGCCAGCCCCGCGCACCGGCCGGCGGAGCGCAGCGATGCGACGGTCCACTCGTCGGCGGCGGCCAGCGAAGCCCCCAGCGCCAGGGGCCGCTCGACCGTGTACAGAGCGCTCTTGAGCGTGGCGATGGTCAACGCGTCGTCGACGCCGGACGAGCCGGTCGCCTGCGCGTGGATGTCGCGGTACTGACCGGCGACCATCTCACTGCGCATCGCCTGCCACTCGCGGTACAGCCGCGGTCCGTACGGCGAGCCGAGTGCCGCCTCCGTCAGCAGATCGTCGGCCCACGCCAGCGCCAGATCACCGGCGAGCACCGCGGCGGACGTCGCGAAGGACTCCGGCGAGCCGGTCATCCGCGCCGTGCGGTGCATTCGGACCAGGCCCACGTGCATCGCCGGCCCGCCCCGGCGCAGCGGTGACCCGTCCATCACATCGTCGTGGATGAGAGCGCACGCCTGCAGCAGCTCGAGCGCCGCCCCCGTCCGCAGGAGCGCCGTGGCGTCGCCCGCGCCGCCCGCGGCCCGCCAGCCGCACCACGCGAACGCCGTGCGCAGCCGCTTACCGCCACGTCGGACGAACGCGGTGACAGGACCGGCCACGTCACGGGCGAACACCGCGTCCACGTCACCGGCCCGGCGCAGTCGCGCGTCGAGGACGGCTCCGAGGACCGTCTCGACGGCCCTGGTGGCCTCCGCGGCGGTGAGCGGGCCCTCGGCGCGCCCTGCCGGTTCGGCCGCCGTCGGTCGTGGTCCAGGCATGCTCCGCTCCTTTCTCACTCTCGGTCACCTGCACACCGGTGCTTCCGCCGAGTGCCCCGGTGTGGATGCGTGTGATCCATGCCCGGTGCGGAGCCCACCCGTGGAACCGCTCACTCCACCGGCCCATCGGCGTATGGCTCATGGCCGTATGTCCCCGTGTGCACGTCCCCGGCGCCCGGCCTCGTCGAGGATCATCACCCAGCCGTAGCCGTCCACGAAGCAGCGGTGCGACCGGTCCGCCGGCCTGAGCCCGCTGCCGCCGGTGCTCGCCGTGGAGTGGTCGGGCCGGCATGCGGGCCCGACCACGCCGGACTAGCGTGAGAAGCCACAGCGGCAGCAAGCAGCGCACCCTGAGGAAGGTGACGCAGATGCCGGACCATCAGGGGGACGTCCTCACAGCCGCTGCGCAGCAGGCGCTGACGGACGAGCTTCGCTCCTCGCTCCTGGGCGAGGTGATCGACCGCGGGCATCGCGGCTACGACGAGGCCCGGGCCGTGTGGAACGGGCTGATCGACCGCCGCCCCGCGCTCATCGCCCAGTGCTCCGGCACGGCGGACGTGGTCGAGACGGTACGGGCCGCGCGCAAGCACCGTCCCCTGGTCAGCATCCGCGGTGGCGGGCACCAGGTGGCGGGCAGCGGGGTGTGCGACGACGGACTGGTGATCGACCTGTCGCACATGAAGGGCGTGCACGTCGACCCCGCCGCCCGCACCGCGCGGGCCCAGGCGGGCGTGACCTGGGGCGAGCTCGACCGCGAGACCCAGCTGCACGCTCTGGCCACACCGGGCGGGGAGATCTCGGCCACCGGGATCGCCGGTCTCACGCTCGGCGGCGGCTTCGGTTTCGTGATGCGGACGTTCGGCCTGAGCTGCGACAGCGTCCGCTCGCTCGAGATCGTCACGGCGGACGGCGCGGTGCGCACGGTGAGCCGGGAGGAAGAACCCGAGCTGTTCTGGGCGGCGCGCGGCGGGGGCCGGGGCCTCGGAGTCGTCACGTCCTTCGAGTTCGGCCTCCACCCACTCGGGCCCGAGGTGGCCGGAGTGCTGGTTCTCCACCCCTACGACCGCGCCGAGGAAGTGCTGCGGGCCTGGCGGGACGCGACGTACTCCGCACCGGAGACGGTCACGCCGGAACTCCTGCTCTGGAGCGTCCCCGCGGGCCCCGCGATCCCGCCGGAACTGCACCGGTCGAGCTGCGTGATGGTGGGTGCCGTGTACGGGGGCCCGCCGGGCGACGCCGCCGCCGCGCTGGCGCCGCAACGCGAACTGGGCCCGCCACTCATCGATATGAGCGGAACCCTTCCCTACGTCGCGCTGCAGAGCGCGAACACCTGGCGGTTCCCGGACGGCGAACGGTACTTCATGAAGTCGCACTTCACGGACGAGCTGAGCGACGAGGCCATCAGGACCCTGGTGGACCGCTACTCCCGGCGGCCGACTCCGGAGAGCCTGATCGTCGTGCGGACCCTGGGCGGCGCCGTGGCACGCGTCGGCCCCGACGACAGCGCGTTCGCGCACCGGTCCGCGCGCTACAACGTGAGCATCGACGCGGGCTGGCGGGACCCGGCGCTCGACGAGACCGCGATCGAGTGGGCACGCTCGGCGTGGGACGCGATGAAGCCGTTCTCGAGCGGCGGGACGTACGTCAACTTCGCCGGGCTGGGTGAGGACGCGAGCCGGCTGCGGGGCGCGGTCTTCGGCTCACACGAGGAGCGGCTCGCCCGCACCCGCGCCGCGTACGACCCGGAGGGCCTCTTCGGACCGGCCGCGGCAAGGCCGTGAGCATGTGAGCAGACCGCGGTGTGGTCGTCGGTCGCCCGCATACGGCCGGGGGATGCGTGCCGGCTACAGGCGGCCGTGCTGCTTGCCGGCGTCTCTTGGGGCAGTGGAACGAGACCATTCCACGCGACCTCCTCTGACCGGGGTTCAAGAAGACGCGAGCAGGCGTCGCCGGTGGCCGGGGTGGGGAGGTGACGCCGCCGGTGGCGTTGTGAGCAGCACGGCTTCTTCGACATGGGGAATGTGCCCCTTATTGTGGATCTTTGTACGGATCGCCAGAAGCGGGGATGGAGTTGGGGCCGTGGCGTTCGCGGAGCCGGCCGGTGGCGGTGAGTCCGTGCCCTCTCCCGAGTCGGCCCCGGGGTCCGGGCGACGGCCCTGGGCACCGCTGCTGGCAGTGTGCGCCGGGTATTTCATGGTGATCCTGGATGTGACGGTCATCAACGTCGCCGTGCCGGTGATCGGCCGGGAACTGTCGGCCTCGCTCACCGGCATCCAGTGGATCACCGATGGGTACACCCTGGTCTTCGCCGGGTTCCTGCTGACCGGTGGCGCGCTGGGCGACCGGCTGGGCAACCGTCGGATCTTCTGCTCGGGCGTGGCGGTGTTCACCGTGTCCTCGGCCGCGTGCGCGGCCGCGCCGAGCGCCCCCTTCCTGGTTGCGGCCCGGCTGGTGGAGGGGCTCGGCGCGGCGCTGATCGTGCCCGGTTCCCTGGCCCTGCTCCAGCAGGCCTACCCGGCGCAGGCCGCACGCTCGCGGGCCTTCGGACTGTGGGGTTCGATGGCGGGCATCGCGGCCTCCGCCGGGCCGCTGCTGGGCGGGCTCCTCGTCTCCACGGGGGGCTGGCGCTGGGTGTTCCTCATCAACCTGCCCGTCGGTGTGGCCTGCCTGATGCTGACGCTGCGACACGTGGCACGCTCACCCCGGCGCACCGCTCGGTCCCTGGACTGGCCGGCGCAGTGCGCGGTCGTGGCGGCGGTGGCGCTGCTGATCGCGGCGCTCAACGAGGCCGGACGGCGGGGCTGGTCCGATCCGGCTGTTCTCGCCGGGGCGGGCCTGGCCGTGCTGGCCGCCGCGGCATTCGCGGTGCGCGAACGGCTGGCCCGGTCTCCTGTCCTTCCGCTGAGTCTGCTGCGGTCTCGTACGATGAGCGGCGGAGCCGTCATCGGCCTTCTGTTCAACTTCGGTTTCTACGGCATGGTGTTCACCGCCAGCCTGGAATTCCAGCACCAGCGCGGCTTCAGCGCCTTGGAAACCGGGCTGGCGCTTTTCCCGGCGGTGGCGATGACCATGTTCGCCTCCGTCCTGTCCGGGCGGCTGACCCGCCGCACCGGTGATCGTCCGCTGGTGATCTCCGGCATGCTCCTGGCTGCCTCGGGCCTGGCCGGCTGGGCCTCGGCGGGAGCCGACCCCGCCTACCCGCTGCTGGTGGTCCCGATGATGGCTGCGGGGTTCGGCACCTCCTTCGCCCTCACCGGCTCGACCGCCACCGTGATGGGTGCCGCACCCCCGGCGTACTCGGGGGCCGCCTCCGCCCTGTTCAACACCACCCGCCAGATCGGCAGCGCCACCGGCGTGGCGCTCGGCGGCAGCCTGCTCGCCACAGCCACCGACTACGACACCGGGCTGCGCACCAGCATGGCCATCGGCGCGCTCGCCTACCTGACCGCCGCGGGCCTCGCTTGGCTGTGCGTGCCGGCGAAGTCCCGAAGGGCATAGGGAGCCTTGGGCCGCTGCCGCCCCGCCACCGACACGTGCTGCCAGGACACCGCCGAGGGGGTCGCAACCAGACCCCGCTGGAACCTCACGGCCGACGAAGCCGAGGTGACGGCCCGTCACGAGGTGACGGTCGGCCGCCTGGACCGGACGGTTCCTGACCGGCCTTGCTCCGGGGGAGCACGGGCGGATGCGGAGGCCGCACAGGAACGTCCGACGCCCGGGCAGGGACGCCGGCGTCATGGCACCCTCCAGGACAAGGCGGCTCGCCGCGCTGCTCGTGCGGCTCGCCGTCGTCCCCGGAGCGGCCGCGGCCTCCCCGGCCGGTGGGGGACCCGGTACTTCGGACGGGCCTCTCACGGCCGACGCCGATCCGCTGCCGGCCCTCCGGGCGGCAGCCCGTCCTCTGCGCACCACCGAGCCCTCAGCCCCTCGAGGACCTGCGTCCCTTCGGGAAGGCGGTCGGCGACGCCGTGAGGGTCGGTACCGACGAGGCAGCCCACGGTCCCCACGACTTCGTCGCCTTCAGGCATCGTTCATTCCGGTACCTGGTCGAGCGAAAGGGCTTCCGCTCCTTCGCCCTGGAAGCCGGCCGGAACGCCGGTGCGCGCCTCGACCACCACCTGCTCACCGGTCGCGGCGGCCACGGTGGTCCCGGCATCCAGCATCTTGCCCCAGAGAGCTCGTGGCGCCCGGAACCTGGCCGTCGAAGGTGGAAGCGTGCAGCCGTGCTCGGCTCCCGGACGAACAGGGCGGTGGCGGGCCCGGCGACCGCAGCGGGGCCCACGCCTCGCCACCACCTCCCTGCAGAACGTGCCACTGCGGAACAGCAGGGGGCGGTGCCGTCGGAGGAGCCGAAACCCTATGGAGAAACAGAGGTTCCTGCCAGGGCGGCGCTCAGGCGGTCCTTGATCCTGCGGCGCATCGAGGCCATGGTGAAGCCCTTGGGGTCGATCTTGCCGGGCTGCCACTCCAGGTGGCCGATCACGCTGCACTCGGTCCAGCCGTGAGCCCGGCAGACGGCGGCGGCCGCCTTCTCGATCGCCTCCAGCTGCGCCTCGGGCCAGGGGTCGACGCCGTCGCCGAGGTTGATCGCCTCGAAGCCGTAGAAATACCGGTTGCCGTCGGTGTTGGCCTCGTTGTCGGGCGGCAGGGCGGCCTCGTCGATCACCGCGCGCAGGACGTCGTCGTCACCGAGCCCCGCGTGGTTGGCCCGGCCGTTGCCCACCAGGTGCACGGTGCCGTCCTTGGCGACGACGCCGTGGCACAGCGGGCCGGGCAGGTCGGAGCGGCCGTCGTAGCACAGCTGGACGCTGCCCATGGTTCCGGAGGTGACCGTGTGATGGACCATCACACCATGCACGGGGCCCCAGGGACCCTTGTGGTTGCGGTTGTGGGTGCGCCACGAACGGTGCTCGACGACGGTGAGCCCTTCGGCGCGCAGCGCATCGAGAAACCGGTCTGCTGACAGTGGGGTAGCCATGACTCTCCTCGTTGGGATACGGCTGCACGGGAGGCTCCTCGCCGGACAGCATTCCGTGAGAAGACCCCCGAGGAGTCCCGAACCGGCTCTGCCGGCCCGGTGGAATGCCAGTGTTCCGGCCGGTGCGTCACCGCCGCGTGACGGCCGTGCGGCCCCGTCCCTCACCCTCCGTCGGGGTCGGTGAGCATCTCCTCCAGCCACTCCTGGACCACCCGGCACACGGCATTGACCCGGGTGAGCGTCATGCTGCGCTCGACACCGGAGGCGACGTCGTCGGTCAGGCGGATGTGGGCCCGCAGAGGTTGGGCGGAGCCCTCCTCGACCCAGACCCGGATGACCATCACTCCGGTGCCCGATGCTGTCATGCCCCTCACCGTCCGGGACGGCCGTCACCGCGGCGTGACGGAGCAAGGCCCGCGACCAGCCGGTGCAGCCGCTCGGTCGGTTCCAGCCCCAGTTCGTCGTGCAGGCGCCGGGCATAGCGGGCGAAGGCGTGCAGCGCCTCGGAGGGGTTGCCCTCCGCCAGGTGGGCCCGGACCAGGCACACGTGGCCGCTCTCGCGCAGCGGGTCGGCGTGCACGGCCGTCTGCGCCGCGGTGACGGCCTCGGCGTACCGCCGCGCCGTGATCAGCCGCCCGGCCAGCGTCTCCAGGGCGTGCAGTCGCAGCTGCCGCCAGCCCTCCGCCTCCAGCAACGCCCAGTCGTCGTACCAGCCGGGCAGCAGGTCGGCGGAGAGGGCGTCGACCGCGTCCGGGACACAATCGGGGAGCCGGGCAGCCTCGACGGGGTCGAGGACGCGGTGGGCGGTCCTGCGGGCGTGGTGGAGGTCGACGGTGGTGCCGCGGGCCAGGCGCACCTCGGCCGGGCCGATCTCCAGGGCCCGTCGGCCGGCGTGGTGCAGGCGCGCGAGGGCGGAGCGGAGGTTGGCGTACGCGTGGTCTTCAGGGGCCTCCGGCCACAGGGTTCCCGCGATCAGGGGCCGGGGTACCGCGGCCCGGCAGCGCAGGGCAACGAACGCCAGCACCCGCTCCGACCCTCCGGGAACGGCCACCGGTTCCTCGCCCACCCACAGGCCGAAGCCTCCCAGGACACCGATGCGCACCCCGACCCCGCCCCGCCCGGAGACCGCCGAAACGGGAACGGAGGCGGCCGGGACCGGAACGGCCTCCCGCGGCGCCCGCCGGCCGACCGCGCCGTGACCACCCCGATGTCCGTTCTCCATGCCCCCTGCCCATTCCCGCAGAGACGCAAATCCGGTCACAGGTGACCCATGTGCCCCCCCACCCACCATGCTCCGCCCCCCACCACACGCTGTCGAGTCGCTTCCGCGTCCGGGACGGTCTCGAACCGCTCAGAGACGGCGAGGCGCTCAGCCCCGCTCCCCATCACGTTCGAATTGACACTGAAGGTCACTGGTTGCGTACTGGTTGTAAGGAGCCTTTGGTCGGAAGTCTCCCCGTGGTGCACTTCGCCACCTTTCCCCTCCCCTTCATGGAGCCGCGATGACGGTGCAACAGCATCAGGCGATGGACCAGACGGTCCTGGTGTACGAGGACGATCCCGGACCTCCTCCGGGAGCCGTGCCGGTACGGCATCCCGTGCCGCAGCTCGAGACGCAGCCCTTCCCGACGGCCATCGCGCAGCCCGCGCCTCAGCCGGACAGCGCCGGGCCGGGCACGGCGGCATTCCGCTACTGGGTGGCGGCCGATGCGCTCAGCAGCGCCAGTCGGATGTGGGGCTCGCTGGTTCCCTCGGGAACGCAGTGGGTCCCGTCGGTCGGGCGGGTGCTCACCGCGCACCTCGACGAGGGGGTCGACCTCAACGCCTTCTACACCCGCACGTCCCTGGAGTTCTTCCATCAGACCGTGGCAGGCGTGGAGGTCTTCTCGGCCCAGAGCCCCGAGGTCGTCCGGCACGAGTTGGGCCATGCGGTCCTCGACGCCCTGCGTCCTCAGCTGTTCCATGCGGCGATGCACGAGGGCGACGCTCTGCACGAGGCGTTCGGTGACATCAGCGCCCTGCTGACCGCACTCCAGATGGAGTCGCTGCGGGTCACCGTCCTGACCGAGACGCAGGGCAACCTGGAGCTGTCTTCACGGGTGTCGCGGATGGCCGAACAATTGGGCTGGGCGATCCGTCAGCTCAAACCGGACCGGGTCGATCCGGACTGCCTGCGCAACATGTCGAACACCTTTTTCTACCGCGACCCGGTGGGGTTGCCGCCCCTCGGGCCCGCGAACACGCTGACCAGCGGTCCGCACTCGTTCTCCCGGGTGTTCAGCGGCGCGTTCCTGAAGATCGTGGCCGGGATCTTCAGACAGCAGGCCACTCAGGACCAGGCCGGTCTGGCGAAGGCGGCGGAGATCGCAGGCCGGCTTCTCGTGGACGCCGTCGTGGCTGCGCCCGTGGTGGCGGCCTATTACGCGCAGGTCGCGGGGCACATGATCGCCGCCGACCAGCGTCGGTTCGGCGGCGTTCACGGCCAGTCCCTGCGCTCGGCGTTCGTCAGGCACGGAATCCTCTCCCTGGAGGCCGCCACGTCCATCACCGCGGCGGAGGTGGCGCGCCGAGGCGCCGGAATCGCCGAGGCGACGCCGGGCGGCAGTGACGATCAGGGCCTGACGACCGTCACGATCCAGGGAATGGCGTACGGCGTCAAGGGGCCGCTCACCCTCAGCGCCCCAGGGGAAGTGCGACGGTTCGGCATCGCCGGCTCCGCCCCGGCCGGGGGCTCGCTGCGGCCCGCCGACCCTGAGCAGGTCGCCACGTCGTACTTGGAAGACCTCCTGCGACGCGGCCGGGTCGACGTACCCGAGGAGCACCGCTCCGACACGGCGGTCGTCGACGACAACCCCTCCCGGCTCAAGACCCACGAGATCGTTCGCAGCGAGGCCACCGAAGGCCTCACTCTGGTCCGGCGCTGCTTCGACTGAGAGGTCAGCTGGAAAAGCGCAGACGGCGGACGGTGAGCCGTCCGTCGTCCTCGCGCTTGACGACGTGCGTCGTGCCGGGCGTCGGCTCCTCGCCCTCGAACACCGCCTGGCCCCGTGCGAACAGGTCGCTGATGTACTTCTCGGCTGCCCGGCGCTCGGCATCGTCGCCCTGCCCGCTTTTGCCCGGGTCCGGATGCCTTTCCTTGTCTGTGCTCATAGGGTGAATTTTATGCCGTCAGGGACCGGCACCCTGCCGGGCGCACTCGGCGAGGAGTCCGACCACGGCGTGAAGGCGACGGCGACCGGCCCGTGCGCACGGCCGGCCATCAGTGGGTGTTCTCGTCGTGGGTGTCCTTGTCTTCCAGGTCGTTCTGCCCGCGGTCCGGTCGGCGGGTGGATCGGGTGGCGAAGTGGTAGGCGACGGTGACGTTGTCGTACCGCCGGCCGGGAACAACCCTGTCGGGGAGGTTGATCCGATCGCTGTGGGACGTTGATTCACGTTCGCCGGTGCCGGGGAAACCGACGGCTGTCCGTGGTTTTTCCGTGAAGCAGAGGTGTTCGGATCGGACCGTCGCCCGGAACGAGATGTCCGGTTCCGGGGCCTGACCTCCGACGGTGGCGGGCCGGCCGGCGCCTTGTGGCTCGGGGGTCTCAGCCGTTCAGGGTGGCTCGTCCCGCCTCTGGGTGGTGCGGCGGGCGGGCCGAGGTGCTTCCTTCCCGTCCTCGCCGCGGGCCCGGCGTGGGCGGGTGCCGCTCTTGCTCCGGGCGGTCCGGTCCCGGTCTCCGCCGGCGGGCCTGTGTGACGTGCTTGATCCGGCCGGCCTCGTCCGGCCTGCGGTGCCGCCCGCCGTCCCGGTGACGTCCTTGATGTCCTCGGCGGCCTTCTGCGCGGTGCCGCCCGCGGCCTCGGCGATGTCCCCCGCGGCCTCGGCGGTGTCGCCGGCATTCTCACCGACGTCGCCGACGGCCCGGCTCGCCCCGGCGCCGACGTCCTCCACCGCTCGCCCGGCGCCACCGCCGACGTCCTGCACGGCCCTCCCGGCGCCGCGTCCCACATCGTCGACCGCATCGCCGGCGCCGCGTCCCACGTCCTGTACAGCGGACCCGGCGCCCCGGCCGACGTCCTCGACGGCCCTTCCCGCGCCCGTGCCCAGCTCACCGACGGCTTGGCGGGCGCCGCCACCGACGTCCTGCACGGCGGAACCGACCCCGCGTGCCAACTCCTGGACGATCTCCGGATTGCGATCGAGCGTGGTCAGCACCCGGTTGACAATCGTCACGACGTTGTCGAGACGCACCTTGAGCTGGGCTTGCGCCTCCACACCCGAGATGCCCAGATGCACCCGGCCGAGCGCGACGTCGGCGCCCACGTTCAACTTCAACAGGTCCAACACCTCGGCCTGCAGTGAGACATGCGCCCGCAGGTCCTCCACGTCCAAGTCGATCTGGTCGACCTTCAGCACGGGAACGTCGAGGAAGACGTCAGGAGCCGCGTCGGTCGGCTCACCGCCGAGAGAGTCGGTGTCTTCGTGGGCCGTGGCCGCCTCGTCCTCGACGCTGAGTTCGCCGTCGTCCAGGTCGTGCTCCTCGACGGGGCCCTCGTCGTGCTCGGCGTTGTCCTGCATGGGTCCGCCTCCGTGAACTCGCCGGACGTTTCGCGCCTTTTGGGACAGTATGGCGCACAGGCGTGCGACGCGGTGCCGTCGGCCGCGGTGGATCCGGAGGCCGGCCGGGGAGCGCACGGAAGGTGCCGGGAGGGCGCCCGCGCGCGAACGGGGCCGAACGGGTGACATTCGTCGTGGCCGGTTCCCGCTGTCGCTCCGGGAAGTCGAGGAACTGGTGCTCGAGCGCGATGGGATCGTCCCGTACGAGACGATCCGGTGTCGGTGTGCGCGGATCAGCCAGATCCGTGCGGATGAGCTGCGCCCCCGCCAGACGCAGAACCTGGCAGTTGCTGCCGCGCCCCGGCTAACGATTGACGGATCGCATCCCTGCCTCGTCGTATCGTTCACCTGCCGCCTCGGGCAGTTCCGCGTCGATGCGGGCCAGGTCGTCCTCGGTCAGCGCGATGTCGACCGCGGCGGCGTTCTGTTCCAGGTAGGTGCGGCGCTTGGTGCCCGGGATCGGCACCAGGTGCTCGCCCCGGGCCAGCACCCAGGCGATGGCCAGCTGGGCCGGGGTTACGTCCTTCTCGGTGGCGATCTCCTTCACCTTTGCCGCCAGCCGCAGGTTCGCCTCCAGGTTGGCGTCCTTGAAGCGCGGGTTCTCGCGGCGCCAGTCGTCCGCGTCCAGCTCGCCCGGCGAGGTGAACCGTCCGGCGAGGAAACCGCGGCCGAGCGGCGAGTACGGCACGAAGCCGATGCCCAGCTCCCGGCAGGCGGGCAGCACCTCGGCCTCCACGTCCCGTGACCACAACGAGTACTCGCTCTGCACCGCGGTGATCGGGTGCACGGCGTGGGCGCGCCGGACGGTCTCCGCGCTCGCCTCGCTCAGGCCGATGTACCGCACCTTGCCCTGGGCGACCAGCTCGCCCAGCGCGCCGACCGTCTGCTCGATGGGTACGTCCGGGTCGACCCGGTGCTGGTAGTACAGGTCGATGTGGTCGGTCCCCAAACGCTGCAGGGAGCCGTGGACCGAGCTCCGGACGTGCTCGGCCGAGCCGTCCTGCGGGCCGACCGTGCTCATGTCTCCGGGGACGGCGTTGTCCATCCGGTAGTTGAACTTCGTCGCGATCACGTACTCGGCGCGATGTCCCCGGATCGCCTCGCCGACGAGTGACTCATTGGTGAGCGGCCCGTACATCTGCGCGGTGTCGAGGAAGTTCACCCCGAGGTCGAGGGCGCGCCGGACGGTCGCGATCGCCTCCTCCCGATCGGTGGATCCGTAGAAGGCGGACATGCCCATGCATCCCAGGCCGATGGCCGATACCTGAAGGTCCCGCAGACTGCGCTTCCGCATGCCGTGTCCCAGCCTTTCCCGCACACTCGTTCATCGGTCGGACGGCACGAAGCCCCTCATCCATTTAGCGACGGATTCCACCCCCCGGCATCCCGTGAGAGACACCGGGCGACACGGGCGCCGCCGGCTCCAGGCACGCCGCCGCCCTCCCAGAACGTCGGTTCTGGGAGGGCGGCGGCGCCATCCCGCAATCACACGACGACCGCGTCCGGCCCCAGCCAGTACAGCCCGTCACACCACGCATTCGGAGGTGGGGAAGTCCGGGCCGGTGAGCCGGGTCAGCGCCGCCTCGGGTGGTGCGCCTGCGGGCCCCTCATGGGGTGAGGTCGTCTCAGTGCAGGGGCTGTTCCGGGGAGTCGGCCGGGGACGCCGTCTGTCCGGCCTGACGGCGGCGGTGGCGGAGTACCGTCCATGCGATGCCGAGGATGACGAACCACACCGGGGTCACCAGCAGCGCCTGCAGGGTGTCCTCCTTCTGGGTCAGTGCCCAGACGAGGAACGCGAAGAAGGCGAGTACGACGTAGCACATGACGACGCCGCCAGGCATCTTGAACGTCGACGCCTCGTGCAGGTGAGGACGGCGCTTGCGGTACACGAGGTAGCAGATCAGGATGATCGACCAGACGAACATGAACAGCAGGGCCGAGATGGTGGTCACCAGCGTGAAGGCCTCGATGATCGAGTCGCCCATGGTGACCATGACGACACCGGGCAGCAGGAAGAGGCCGGACAGGAGCAGGGCGTTGACCGGTACCTTCCTGGAGGTGAGCTTGCCGAACCTCGCCGGCGCGTCGCCTTCCTGGGCCAGGCCGTAGACCATCCGTGAGGTCGAGTAGATGCCCGAGTTCGCGGACGAGGCGGCAGAGGTCAGCACCACGAAGTTGATCACGGAGGCGGCGATGCCGAGGCCGGCCAGTGTGAACATCACGACGAAGGGGCTGCGGTCCGGGCTGATCTGGCGCCAGGGCGTGACGGTGATGATCGCGATCAGGGCCACCACGTAGAACAGCATCACGCGTACCGGGATCGAGTTGATCGCCTTGGGCAGGTTCCGTTCCGGGTTCTTGGTTTCCGCCGCAGTGGTGCCGACCAGTTCGATGCCGACGAAGGCGAAGGTTGCGATCTGGAATCCCGCGACGAACCCCATGGGGCCGGTGGGGAAGAAGCCGCCGTCGTTCCAGAGGTTGGAGAAGCTTGCGGTGGCGCCCCCGGGTGCCTGGAAGCCGCCCAGTACCATGCCGAATCCGACGACGATCAGTGTCACGATGGCGATGATCTTGATCAGTGCGAACCAGAACTCGGTCTCACCGAACGCCTTCACCGTGGGCAGGTTCAGGACGATCAGCAGGACGACTGCCGCGAGTGCCGGGATCCACAGCGCGAGCCCTCCCCACCAGTACGACACGTACCCGGCGATCGCGATGACGTCGGCCACGCCGGTGACGATCCAGCAGAACCAGTAGGTCCATCCCGTGAAGAAGCCGGCCCACGGACCGAGAAGGTCCGAGGCGAAGTCGGCGAAGGACTTGTAGCGCAGGTTGGAGAGCAGCAGCTCTCCCATCGCCCGCATCACGAAGAACAGCATCGCGCCGATGATCATGTAAACGAAGATCACTGAGGGGCCGGCCAGCGAAATCGTCTTGCCCGATCCCATGAACAGGCCGGTGCCGATGGCGCCGCCGATCGCGATCAGCTGGATGTGCCGGTTGGACAACTGCCGGGAGAGGTGCTGTTCGCCCGCGGGGGAGGGGGGCTGTCCGGGCTCCGTCCCGGGCGCCGGGGCGGTGGTCGGGACGGCTTTACTGCTGTCGTGCATGTGCGAACCTCGTGGATCTTTGGTGCGTGCGGACCGTGACAGGCGTGTCCTGAGGAGGCGGCCGCACACGCATGGGGGAGCGAGTGGGCACAAAGAGCCGACATGAGTGGTGGGGCGGCCGGCGGGGAGGGTGCCGGGCACGCCGAACACGCCTTCAGGGAGGCGTGGGCCCATGACGGCCGTGGTGGGAAAGCCGGAGCTCAGCCGGGATACCGACGGGTGACCGGCGGCTGGGGGCGGGGTAACGAGAAAACCATCGGGGGATCCTCAAAGGTCGGGCACGGGCAGGAACCCGCGCTGCCGAGTGGAGCCTCCCCCTCTGTCATGCGGCCTGAGAGCTTCGCCGCGGAAGTTCGCGGCTTGCACCGTGGGCGAGGCGCAGGAGCGCCTGCTTTTCAGAGGTGCCTGCCCGAGCGGTAGGGGTGCCTGAGAGTTTCCGGGGAGGTGTTGCTCCTTCGGCGCCCGGATCTGGCTGACCCGGTGCTCTCCCGCAGCGGGATGAGCGGCGATGTGAGGCTAGGCCCGCACCGGCAGCCGGTCAAGACCTGCGAGAACATTGATCATTTACTGTCGGGTAAGGCGGCGTTTCAGGACCGTTTGCGCCTTCCCGAGGACGCGGGCCGTCCCGAAAATCGGGTCCGCCTTGTGCGCCGGCGGCCGGGGCCGCCCCGTTCACGGACGCGGACGTGGGAGAGCCGTCTGCCGCCGTGGCTCTGTGCGGGGAGTGTCGTCCGGGGGTTCCGGCGCCTGGTCGCGAAGACCTCAGCCGTGCGCCCGCTGACCTCGGCGGGCGCACGCCAGAAGACGGCCGGCGCCTCGCTCCGGACCTCGCGGGCGGCGCCGGCCTCCGGGGTTTCGTCGAGCCAGGGAACGCCGCCGACAAGTTCCCTGGTCGGCTTCGGCCGGGTCGAACACGCGATCTTCCAGCAGGCCATTCGCCTGCAGTACGTGCGCGGTGGCAGGCACGGGCCCGGCCGCCGCTGTTGGCAGCGCGTGTCCCACTTCGCTCGCAAGAGCCCTTGCCGGGCGCTTTCGGCGCAGCGGACGCAGGTCGGCCGGTCAGCTCTGGGGCACGACCTGCACGTCGATGTCGACCCGGATGGTGGGGCCGACGGCGGCGATACCCCGCGCCAGCATCGTCTGCCAGCTCACCTGGAAGTCGTCGCGGTGCAGTTCGGTGGTGACCCGGCAGACCGCCCGGGCCTCGCCCTGCATGCCGTTGGTGAGCCCGAGGTATTCCATGTCCAGCGTGACCGTACGCGCCACCCCGCGCAGCCACAGCTCACCGATGACGTCCCACCGGTTGCCGCCCCGGGGCACGAACCGGTCGCTGTAGAACTCGATGGTCGGAAACTGCGCCACGTCCAGGAAGTCCGCGGACCGCAGATGGTCGTCGCGCATTCTCATGTTGGTGTCGATGGATCCCGCGTCGATCACCACGTGCATCGCCGTCTGCGTGGCGTCGTCGGTGATCCGCACCACCCCCGCGAAGGAGTTGAACCGGCCGTGCACCCGGGCCAACCCGATGTGCCGCGCGGTGCAGGAGATCGAGGAGTGCGCCAGATCGATCTCCCAGTCGCCCGGCGCGGGCATCTCCAGCGGCTGTGCCGCCTGCAGGATCACATCGCCGAGCGAGGCGAGGGAGTTCTCGGTGACCGTGCACGGCACCCGGTACGGCAGGTACCCCTCGGCGGACACCGCGAGCCGGTACTCTCCCGCCGGAACCGTGGCCACGAACGTTCCGAAGGGATCCGTCCCGCCTTCGACCAGCGTGCGTCCCACGGTGTCGCTGATCGTGCATCGGGCGTTCGGCACCGGATCGTTGGCCGGGCTGATGACCCGGCAGCTCAGCGCCCCGGCATTCGAGGGAGTCTGCACAGCTGCCAGGGGGCCTGTCTGATGCTGTTTCGTTCGGCTTGCCAACCAGCGGCCCATCATGTGCGACACCCTCTGCGTAACGTCAAGAACACCGATTGCCGGACGCACATTCGATCACCCCCGAGGCTTTGGATGCAATAGGCAGCTACCCTGAGCCTTTTCATCCTGGCTGTGCGGCCGGGGGCGTTGGCAGGTGAGGTCTGCACGGAACAGCGAAGCTCCTGGTGGACGGGTTTTCGACCAAGATCACTCATGTCTGTCCGGGCCGTGTGCCCGGGCAGGCGGGCGGAGAGCGATGTGGTCTGCCTGGCCCGGTTTTTTGCCGGTCTGTGCGGTCTGTGCGGTCTGTGCGGGTGCTGGTGTTTGCCGTGGGTGTTGTGGTCGTAGGTGTGCTGGCCGGCGCCTTTGAGGGGGCTGCCCGTGTGTGGGGCTGGATGTTTTGCGTGGTGGGTTCCGCCATCGGCTCGTTCGCAAAGAAGATCGCGGTGCCGTGTCCGGCCGTAAACGGCAATCTTCTCGCCCAAATAACGTCGGGTTCTGGGCAGACGGAGGAAGTGATCTTTGTGTCGATCCCGAGGAGGGAGCTCATCCCGTGGCCGTCCCCGTGCGTCGTACGCCGCCCGTGAACCGTCGGCGTGTGTTCGACCTGCGCTCGACAGCTTTGTTCTTCGTCCTTCTGGCCGTGGTGGTGGGCATCCTGGGATTCGGGGCCCGCACGGCGGTCGACATCGCCGAGCGGCGTCCCGGCTGGGCGTTGGTCCTGCTCCTGCTGGGTGTTGCAGGCATCGCGGGCCTGGGGCGCCGCCTTCACCTGGCGAGAGCGGCACGACGGGCCGCGGCCGCGCTCGACGAGGCGGCGACGGAGGCGGCCGAGGCGTGGGAGACCGTGACCGTTCCTCGGCAGCGAGTGGCTTTCGACATTGACATCGACTATGACGCCCTGGACGCCGAGGAGTTCGAGGCCGCGGTCGCCTCCCTCTGTGAGCGTGACGGCTGTTCCGATGTGGAAGTCGTGGGCGGTGCCGGGGATTTGGGCGCCGACGTCGTAGCCGTGTCCCCCGAGGGGTGGCGGGTCGTCATCCAGTGCAAGCGCTACGGCGACTCCCACCGGGTCGGTTCTCAGGACATGCAGCGTTTCGGCGGCACCTGCTTCGCCATCCACGAAGCCGACGTCGCTGTCCTGGTCACCACCAGCAGCTTCACCGCGCCGGCGGTGGAGTACGCCGAGCAGTGCGGGATCGTGTGCGTGGACCGGCAGGCGTTGGTGTGCTGGGCAGATGGAAGCGGGTCCCGGCCCTGGGAGGCCGTGAAGGCCGTTTGGGACGTCGAGGCCCGCTGACGTCGGTCAGCCGCAGGCCGGTACGTCACCCGCCGCACCACGGCCGGCGGCACGAAGGCCCGCGTCCGTCAGCGCGCGGACCACACCGAGGAGCGCTCCTACGGCTCCGCGCAGACCGGTGGCCACGACGCAGCCGTCTTCGCCCGCCGCGTCGACGCAGCGGGCGAAGACGTCACCGCCACCGTCCGCCAGTGGCTCGTGGAGACCGGACGCATCCGCCCCGGCGCCCACATCCTTCACCTGGAGGCGCGCACCTGGTGCCCGCGCTGAGCCCGCCCCCCTCTGCGATGCGACGCAGACCGCCGAGGCAAGCGTCAGCGAATCGTGAACGGCTCGGTCAGGTGCCGCAAGGGCTGCTGGAAAGGTCGATCGACGGGTGGACAAGCGCGAAGCTCCTGGCGGACACGGGCAATCCTCACCGGGATGCGTCCACCAGGGGCTTCGTCGTCACCGGCAGCCGTTGCCCGCCAACAGCCTGGCATCCTGATCAGGTTGGAAACGGCTCACTCACGGAAACCCGCTTTCTGGCCACCCGGTGTTCTCGAAGCTGAATACCCGGCATTTCCCCGCTCCTCCGCTCGTTTCGGAAATCACCAGGACGGCGTGAAGGGCGGGACGGACACCGTGCCGTCCTCGCCCACGACGATCCGCTCGGCGAGCTGGGCCAGGACCTGAGCGGGGCGCAGCCCCGTCCGTCCGGCCACCGTCCGGACCAGCCGGCTGGACGTGGCGGACAGCCTGACTTCCGCTCGCAGTTCATCCGCTTCCTCCCCCTGTCGTTCCCCGGAGGCGGCCTGTGCCGCAAGAGCACCGGCAAGCCGTTCCTCACGCTCGCGGGCCCACACCGAGCCCTGAGCGTCCCGTTCCGGCTCGTACACGCTCCAGCCGGCTGCAGTCATCAGGTTTCTGACGCGCTGCCACTCAGCGTGTTTGGCCAGCCAGATGGCAGCCAACCGCTCCCGGTCCATCTCGAACTGGTAGAAGGAACCGTTCCCCCTCGACTGCTCCGCGGTCTCCCGCTCACGGACAGCGGCCTCCGCGACCTTTTCCGCAACGGCGGCGACGTCCAGGCCATCCGCCTGACGCCGGACCTGATCCCGCGCCACGTCCTGAGCACTCCACATGCGTTTTTCCTTTTCCGGAAGCGCGGGCATCGGGACCCGCATCTGACAAATCCGTTAACGATCACTAGGTGAGCGAAGCGCTGACCTGGGAGTCTAGTGATCGTTTCAGGGCTCGTGACTGAGGTCTTCTCGGCAACGTGACGGTTGCGGTGCGTGATGATGCCGGGCGGCGGGATGGTGACTCGATGCCGGAC
>NZ_JAESIF010000349.1:0-227 GCF_016757295.1 Streptomyces sp. M2CJ-2
CGCGGAGCCACCTGCGACAACGGCGCCCCCATCGCCACCGTCGGACCGCACAGCTCCAGCGACGGCGTGCACCCCCGCCGGGTCAAGGGCAGCGTCTTCGTCAAGGACGGAGTGGTGGGCAGCTTCCGGGTCGTCGGCCACCACTTCGGCAAACACGGCGGACGCTGACCCGACCGCCACCCCGGCACAGCACAAGGACCCCGGCCCGCTGGAATCGGGCCGGGGTC
>NZ_JAESIF010000350.1:0-227 GCF_016757295.1 Streptomyces sp. M2CJ-2
TCCACAGGGAGAACTGTGTCATCCAGACGTGAACGACCCACAACACGCCAGGCGTTCCGCGCTGGCCGGGTGGTGTGGGGGGCTCTGTCGCTCGCCGTGCTCACCGGCGGAGCGCTCGTCCCTGCCATGACCGGCACCGCGTCCGCGGCGGTCGGCGGACACGCCGCGGTGTCCGGCCGTTACGGGGACTTCAACGGCGACGGCCATGTCGACCTCGCCACCTCCGC
>NZ_JAESIF010000351.1:0-226 GCF_016757295.1 Streptomyces sp. M2CJ-2
GGTGGGCTGGTGGCTGTTCTCCGCCCGGTTGTTGAGGTACTTCGACTGCCGGTGCTCGACGGAGGGCATGACCTCCCGGTGGGCCGCACCGTAGGAGCGGAGCTTGTCGGTGACGATCACCCGCGGCACCGAGCAGGTCTTCTTGAGCAGTGTGCGGAAGAAGCGCCGGGCGGCGGCCTTGTCCCGGCGGCCCTGGACCAGGATGTCGAGCACGGTGCCGTCGGCA
>NZ_JAESIF010000352.1:0-224 GCF_016757295.1 Streptomyces sp. M2CJ-2
ACACCAGCGTGGGCTCCGAAGATGTGCCGGGCGCCGGCCCCGTGATGGCCGACAGCAACGGCGGCAAGCTCTACCGGCAGTCGGTCCTCGACCGCGGCAACTGGAAGCTTCCGTTCCGATGGGGTGTCATCGGCACCGTCGAGCCGTCGGTGGCCCGGGTGACCGTCTCCTACGGCGGTGCCACCAGCCAGGCCGCCCTGGACCACGGCTGGTTCGTCGCCTCT
>NZ_JAESIF010000353.1:0-223 GCF_016757295.1 Streptomyces sp. M2CJ-2
TCAGCGCAGTGGGCGGTCCAGCTCCGCGGCGAAGAAAGCCGAGGCGGACTTCAGGATGGCGTTGGCCCGGCGTAGTTCCTTGTTCTCGCGTTCCAGCTCGGCGATCCGGGCGGCGTCGGCGCTGGTGGTGCCCTCGCGCAGGCCCTCGTCGGTCTCGGCCCGCTTCACCCAGGTCCGCAGGGCCTCGGGGTGGACATCGAGCTGTTCGGCGATGCGGCGGATC
>NZ_JAESIF010000354.1:0-221 GCF_016757295.1 Streptomyces sp. M2CJ-2
CTGCGCGCCCTGACCGCGCACGCGGAGAAACCGGAGGCGGGCGGTTACACGCCCTCCGACCTCCCCCTGGTCAACCTCGACCAGAGTCAAATCGATCTTGTGGAAGCAGAGTGGGGGATGTTGAAGTGACGAAGCCCGGCATCGAGGACGTCCTGCCGTTGTCGCCGCTGCAGCAGGGTCTGCTGTTCCACGCGGTGTACGACGAGCAGGCGGCCGACGTC
>NZ_JAESIF010000355.1:0-221 GCF_016757295.1 Streptomyces sp. M2CJ-2
CTGGGCGCGGCCGAGGAGTACCGGATCATCCTGGCGATGAACAGCACCGGCGACTCCAACGCGCCCGGCGACGGCGTGTACGTCGTCGCGGTGAAGGAGCGACCGAAGCAGACCCGGCTGATCTGCAATATGAAGGACGGCGAGGCAAGCGGCCTCAACACCAGCGTGGGCTCCGAAGATGTGCCGGGCGCCGGCCCCGTGATGGCCGACAGCAACGGCGG
>NZ_JAESIF010000356.1:0-220 GCF_016757295.1 Streptomyces sp. M2CJ-2
CCGAACCCGCCGACCAGTCCACATACGGCGACGGCGCGTCCACGTGCAGCGTCCGCGGCAGCACACCGTGCTCCAGGGACTTCACGATCTTGATCACCGAGGCGACGCCGCTGGCGGCCTGGGTGTGGCCGATGTTGGACTTCATCGAGCCGAGCCACAGCGGCTCGTCGTCCTCGCGGCCCTGGCCGTACGTGGCCAGCAGTGCCTGCGCCTCGATCGG
>NZ_JAESIF010000357.1:0-217 GCF_016757295.1 Streptomyces sp. M2CJ-2
ACGGTACGCAGGCTCTCGTGCCGGGCCACCACGTCGCCCAGCGCCGCGGCCAGCGCCGCCACGTCCAGCCCGCCGGTCAGCCGCACCGCCATCGGCAGGTTGTACGTGCCGCTCGGCCCCTCGAAACGGCCGAGGAACCACAGCCGCCGCTGGGCCGGCGACAGCGGGATCTCCGCCGGCCGCTCCCGCACCGTCAGCGCCTTCCGGGCGCCGGCGG
>NZ_JAESIF010000358.1:0-217 GCF_016757295.1 Streptomyces sp. M2CJ-2
GTTGAGCCAGCACACTTGCTCGGGGCCGCCGTCGCCGGTGTCGAACAGGCAGCACACTCCGCCGCTGGCGGCGGCAAGGTCGGTGAACACCTTCCTGACGTTGGTCGACCGCGCGAACAAGCGGCTCATCCCCGACGTCGCTGCCCAGCACTCCACCGACGCGTAACCAGGGTGCAGGAAGGACTCGAACCGGATCGTCGCGTAGATGTACCCCACC
>NZ_JAESIF010000038.1:0-67341 GCF_016757295.1 Streptomyces sp. M2CJ-2
GTCCTTCACCAGCCGGGCGCCGGTGATCCGGTTGTTCTTGTCGGCGCGCCTGCCGACCGGCAGGTCCCTGGTCCACACGAAGAGCGGCACCCCGCCGGCGGCGGTATCACAACGCCCGCGCCCTCTCCGACCAGTGCCTTCCCGCCTCCGGTCGACATCAGGGCGAGGGTGTCTCCGCTGACGACCTGCTCGACGGTCTCCTGCTGCTCCCCGTGGAAAGAGCTGTGGCCGAAAACACGGTGGAGCGCCCACAGGGCGTCGGATTCTCGGAGGAGTCGTCGGAGAGAACCAGTCGTGAAGACTGACGGCCCCGACCGACGCCCTGTCCCCGACCGTCTCGGCCTGCGGAAAACTCCGACGGCGGCATTCGGCCACCCTTCGGCCGTCCCGTCCGATTCAGACGACTTGCCGTGACGCTGACCGGGTATTGCTGCTTAGCATGGCCGTAACACGCGCGCCTCCAGCACCTGGTTCACCGCGGCCGTGCCCGGCCCCGGCGGACGGGGCGCGTGGCGGAGGCTCGTGGAGCGGGGAACGGGGGGCACAGGGGTGGAACATTCACTCGCGGAGTCGTGGCGCGTACGGATCCTGGACGCACAGGGCACGCCGGTCGGCGCAGGGGTGCTCGTGGCCGGCGGCAGGGTGGTGACCTGCGCGCACGTCGTGGAAGGGGCGCTCGGCCCCGACGACGGGGACCCGCGGGAGGCGGAGCTCACGGTGGACTTCTCCGGCTCCCTCGCGCCCGGCGCCGGGCCGGTGCGCGCCGGAGTCGCGCTCCGGGGATGGGCGCCGCCGGACGAGGAGCGGGCCGATGTCGCGGTGCTCGACCTGCACGAGGACGCCCCGGTCGACTGCCGGCCCGCCGGGCTGCGGCCGTGCGGCCCCGCCCGCGACCGGATCGTCCGGGCCTTCGGACAGGTCCTCGGCGCGCCCGCCGGGCTGTGGGTGCGAGCGCGGCTGGTGGGGCCCGGCGGACTGAGCCCCGAGTGGATGCAGCTCGAGGCGGCGGGCGAGGCCGGGGACCGGCTGCGACAGGGCTACAGCGGGGCGGGGGTCGTCGACGACTCCGGGGACGTGATCGGCCTGGTGGTCGCGGAGGACACCCGCGCGGAGCGCCGTACCGGCTGGATGGTCCCGGTCGAGACCCTCGTACGGTACTGCCCCGATCTCGCGGACGCGGTGACCAACCCCGCCACCGGGGCGGACCGGGTCCCGGGCGCCGACGGGCCCCGCGGATCCGGTCCCCACACGCGCCGACCGTACGGCTCGCATCACAGGCTCGGCTCGTACGCTCCGGACCGTGCCCCCGGCTCTTACAACTCGGCCAACGACCCCGGTTCGTACGGATCGGACCGCGACCCCGGCACGGAGGACATCCTTCCGCCACCCTGGCCGCCCAGCGCCGAGCGGGATCTTGCCCGGGTGCTCGTGAAGGTGCGGAGCTTCGCCGATCCGCACCGCCGCGAGCGGGTGCTGCGGGACACCGGGGACCACATAGCCTTCCATGTCGAGCGAACCGGGGTCCTGATCAACGACGCCCGGGCCGTGCTCGGGCTCTGCCTGGAGTACGAGGACGGCATCGACCGGTTCGCGGCGGCGCTGCGCTGGTACGAGTCGGGCTCGCTGCCGATGCGGGAGTTCGACCGAGAGGTCGCCCGGCTGCGTGCGCGGGGGGCCGGCGATGGAGCCGCCCGATGAGCGGCTCCCACGATCCGTACTGGACGCTGGCCCATGAGATGGTCCGGCTCCAGCGCTCGCCCGCGGACACCTCCTCGGCCCGGCGGGCGGCGCTCCGCCGGGTCACGTCGGAGTGCGGGGCGGCCCCGCGCTCGCCCGAGGGCGTCACCGTGGAGGCGCTCGCCTTGGAGCTGGCCTACTGCGCCGACCATCCGGGCGGACTGACCGTCTATCTGGAGGAGTTCTCCCGCGGCCACCAGAAGACGACCAGCTGGCGGACGGTGGAGCGGCTGCACCGGCAGCTCTTCCCTTCGGACCTCCTGGAGCCGCATCACCGCCGGACCCTGTGCGAGCTCCTGGAATCCTGCGAGCAGGCGCCCCGGCTGCGCCCCCTCGCCCTGCGCGTCCTGCACGAGTCCGGCGCCGCCCCGGCCTCCCCCGAGGACTGGGGGTCCGGCCGGGGCCACGACGACCGGCACGGTGAGATCGCGGCCCTGCTGACGGTCTTTGAGGACCTGCCGTACGGCTGGGAGGACGAGCCACACCCCCTGCTCGTCCTCGTCGAGACCGTCGCCGTCCTGGAGGACACCCCGCTCCGGGCCCGGCTGCACGCCTGGAGCGGGCGGGTCGCCGCCCAGCTTGGCTGCCGCAGTCCGCAGCGGCTGGTCCGGCTGCGCGACGAGGTGGCCGCCCGGGCCGGCCGACCGCTCTCCCCGTACCGGTTCCTCGTGGAGATCACCGCGCGCACGCCCGTGTCCCACCTCTACACCGTGCGGTCCTGGGTGGTACCGCCCGGCCCGGACGGAGCACGGCCGTACGGCGAGCCGATGCAGCTGTCCTCACGGTCCGCGATGGAGGAAGAGGTCGCGGGCCGCTATCTGTCCTGCGTGCAGAGGCTCGGGGAGCTGAGCGCGGGGATGGTGGTCGAGTTCCTGCTGCCGAGGCCGCTGCTGTGGCTGCCGGTGGACCAGATCATGGCCCGGCCGCCGGACTCGGTGGCTCGTCCGATCGGCGCCGACCACACGGTCCTGGTCCGCAGCCGGGACCGGTGGGCGAAGCCGCACTGGCGTCCGCAGCTCCACGCGCGGTCCAACCTCCTCACCACCGCCCTGGAGACCGCCTTCGAGTCGGCCGCCGTGCGCGTGGTGCCGTACGGCGAGCAGTTGCGGCCGGTCGAGCTGCTCCGGCAGCTGCGTCACGACCGCGAGCAGCTGGGCTGGCTGTTCCTCGAACCTCCCCCGTACACCGGTGGTTTGGAGGGGGACGCGGTCAACGTGCTGCTGGAGATGGGGATTCCGGTGATCGTGGCGGTGCGCAAGGTGGGCGGCCATCCGGAGGCGGAACGGAAGACACGAAAAGTACTGGCCGGCAGGCTCATGGAACTGCCCGAGCGGGTAAGGATGCTGAGGGGGGAAGTGGGGCCGGACGCGGAGGCGTTCTCCGTTCTGGACCTGCATCGCCACATCAGCCTAGTGTGGGACGGTCGTGACGGACTGGAGGGGGCGGACTCCGCACTGGGGCATCCGTCGACCGGGGGTGGCTTGCCATGAGCGGGACCGTGCACCGCGCGACGGGCGGCACGAGTGGTGCCGGTGGGACCGACGGATCCTCCGTGCCCGGCTGGTGGGTCTTCCGGGACACCGGTGAGCACCGCTCGCCGCAGGACGAGGTGCTGCCGAAGCTTCCCCCGCCGCCGGCCTGGCGCCGTTTCCGGTCGGAGTCCGAGCGCGGTCCGCTGGCCGTGCCGGTGCCCGCCGACGGCCACGACACCTGGCGCCGACTCGGCAGGCGACGCGGCGGCACGCTGAACCCGAAGGTGCTGCACGTCGTCAACGCCGCAATCCATCTGCGCCGCCCTCTGCTCGTCACGGGCGCGCCAGGCACCGGGAAGTCCGCCCTCGCCCACCAGATCGCCTCCGAGCTGGGGCTGGGCGGGGTGCTGTGGTGGCCGGTGGTCAGCCGCACCACGCTCCGCGACGGCCTGTACGACTACGACGCCATCGGCCGGGTCCAGGACGGCCCGCAGCCGGGGCGCCGCTCCTCCACCGGGGACAGCCCACTGCCCGGCATCGGCCGCTACCTCACGCTTGGTCCGCTGGGGACGGCCCTGCTGCCGTGGCGGCGGCCCCGGGTGCTCCTCGTCGACGAGCTGGACAAGAGCGACGTGGACCTCCCCAACGACCTGCTGCACATCTTCGAGGAGGGCGAGTACCGCGTCCCCGAGCTGGAGCGGCTCGCCCAGTCGCAGCGCCAGGTGGAGGTGGCCACCGCCGACCACGACCACCGGGTCACCGTGGCGGCAGGCCGGGTGCGCTGTGCCGAGTTCCCCATCGTAGTGATCACCAGCAACGGGGAACGCGACTTCCCACCCGCCTTTCGCCGCAGGTGTCTGGAGGTGCGGATGCCCGCGCCGGACGGGCAGCGGCTCGCCATAATGGTCGCCTCCCACTTCGGCGGGGCGCTTGACGAGCGGACGCGGGAGCTGGTGCGGGAGTTCGTGGAGCAGCGGGGCGACAGCGCCGACCTTGCCATCGACCAGCTGCTCAACACCGTGCACATGCTCACCAACGGCGCCGCCGAGGCGGACGACGCCTCCTGGCGGCAACTGCGCGACGCCCTCTGGCGGAAACTGTCCTCGGACACCTCACCATGACCGGACCCGGGGGCTCCGCAGAGCCCACGGCCCGCGAATGGGCGGAGGCGATCTGGCTCGCGGAGATAATCGGCCAGGAGGAGGGGCCGCCGGGCCCCGACCCTGACACCGACGACCGGGACACAGGCGATCGGGGCGCCGACGGCCGCGAAACCGGTGCCGCCCTCAACCATCCTTCCGGAGCCTCCCGTACGACGGAGGACATGGCCGAAGCAGCGGACACCGGCACAGGAACGGACGACGGGGCGGACACCCGAACGGGTCCCGGGAGCGGTGTCAGCGGAATGGAGCCGGCCCCGGCGGACGGCTCCTCCGCTCCCGGCGCTGGCGCCACCGGCCAGACCGTCCCCGACGGCCCGCTGCCCGCCCTCCCCCGGGTCTCCCACACGCTCTCCTCCGGCCGGGGGGCCGTCACCGGAGAGGAGTTGCCCGGCGCGCTCCGCGACGCCCGGGGTCTGGCCCGGGCTCTGCGGCCGCTCAATCGTCGGCTGCCGGGCGGCGCCCGGCGGCGGGTGCTGGACGAGGAGGCGACCGCGGTACGGGCGGCCGAGACCGGCCAGTGGAACCCGGTGCTCACCCGGCCGCCCGACCGCTGGTTCGAGGTGGCCTTCGTCGTGGAGCGCAGCGTGTCCATGACGGTGTGGCAGCCAGTGGCCCGCGCGTTCGCCGAACTGCTGCGCATGCAGGGTGCGTTCGCCGACGTACGGCTCTGGTCGCTGGACACCCAGGACGGCAAGCACGCGGTGCTGCGCTCGGCCGACGGGGGGCTTCGGCACAGCCCTGCCGAACTGTTCCATCCGGACGGGCGCCGGATCGTTCTGGTGATGAGCGATTGCGTGGGCGACGCCTGGGCGGGCGGGGCCGCGCCCCGACTGCTGCACACTTGGGGCAGACGCGCGCCCGTCGCCGTGCTGCAGCCGCTTCCGACCCATCTGTGGGACCTCTGCGACGGCGTACCGATGGAACTGCGGGTGCGCGCCCCCGCGCCGGGGCTCCCCAACTCCCGTCTCGAACTGCTGCGGTACGGCCGGTGGGAGCGGCCCCGCGACAGCGACCCGGCCGACCCGCTGCCCGTCCCCGTACCCGTGCTGGAGCTGGAGCCCGACTGGTTCACGGGCTGGGCCCGGATGGTGACCGGGGGCGCCCTGCCATGGGCCGAAACGACCTCGCTGCTGGTGGACGAGCAGGGGCTCACGCCGCACTGCCTGCCTCCGTTCACCTGGGAGGAGCGGCGCCGTCCGGTGCCACCAGACCTGGCGGTGCGGCGGTTCCTGCAGCACGCCTCGCCGACCGCGCGGCGGTTGGCGGCCCGACTCGCGATGGTGCCGCTACGGCCCGAAGTGGTGGAGGCGGTGCGGCAGGGGCCGACGGCGACCGGCGGACCGCTGCCGTTCGCGGAAATCCTGCTGGGCGGACTGCTCGCGTTACGCACCACGGCCGACCAGGGACGGACTGGCGAGGAGTACATGTTCGAGTTCCTGGACGGGGTGCGTTCCCGGCTACTGCGCGGGCTGGGCCGCACCGAGCTGCTGCGCACACTCCAGGAGACCTCCGCGCTGGCCGGACGTGCGGTCGGGGCGCGGTCGGACCTGTTGAGCACCGTGATCGGCAGCCGGGAGAAACCCCACGCGGACACCCTCACCGATCTGGACCGCGAACTCCTCGACGCCGCAGGGCCCGCGCTCAGGGCGCTCGGTCCACCCTATGGTGCGGTTTGGGACCGGGTTCGGGGCACGACTCCGTTCGGTCCGGTCACCACCGGGGAAGGGGTGACGGCGGAGGAGGATCCGGCGGGGAGCGCTCCTGCGGACGGCGCCTCGCGGGCAGGTCGGCCGGCAGACGGCGGAGCGGGCGAGAAGCCGGCTGCGGCCGGACCTCCGCCGACCGACGGAGCAGGAGATGACCCCCGCCCCGGAAACGAGGCCGGAACCGGAGCCGCCTCCGCCCAGCACAACGGCACAATGCCCCCGAACGTAAAGGACACCACCACCATGGAACCCCCACCGGCGGGAGGCACCGCACCGGGTGCCACGTCCCCCGGCTCCGGCGACATCGGCACCGGTCCCGGCACCAAGGGACCGGCCCCCTCCAACCAGTCCCGTTCGCCCCGTTCCGTACCCCTGCCCAATCCGCACTTCGCCGGGCGCGAGACCGAACTGGCCGAGCTGCACCGGCAGCTGGGGACGAGCACGCGGGCCGCTGTCCTGCCGCACGCGCTGCACGGCCTCGGGGGCGTCGGAAAGACGCAGCTCGCACTGAAGTACGTCCAGCTGCATCGGCACGAGTACGACCGGGTGTGGTGGATCGACGCCGAGCAGCCCGCAGTGATCCGCGCCCAGCTGACCATGCTGGCACCGGAACTCGGCCTGGTGCCGGACCCGCAGAGCGATACGGTGGCGCGTGTGCTGGCAGCGCTGGCCTCGGGCGTGCCGCACAACCGCTGGCTGCTGGTGTTCGACAACGCGGGACAGCCCAACGAGGTCATCCCGTATCTGCCGTCACTGATCGGCGACTCCGAGGGAGCCGGGCGCATCCTCATCACCTCGCGCCACGCCGGCTGGTCGGACCGGGTGCTCGCGACCAAGATGGACGTGTTCACCCGCACCGAGAGCCTGGGCTTCCTGCGGGCGCGCGCCCCCTGGGCCAGTCCGGAGCAGGCGGACCAACTGGCCGAACTCCTGGGCGATCTGCCGCTCGCCCTGGAGCAGTGCGCGGCACTGCAGCGACAGACCGGCATCGCGGTGCCGGACTTCCTGACGATGATCGAGCGGCGGCGGGCCGAGGTACTGGCCGAAGGCGTCGACTCGATCACCCTGCCGGTGGCTGTGGTGTGGCGGGCCTCCATGGAGTCGCTGGCCACGCAGACGCCGGGCGCGCTCGAACTCCTGCGCCTGCTGGCCTTCTTCGGGCCCGAGCCGGTGGCGCTGGGCTTCCTGCACGATGCCAGGATGCTGCCGTTGCCCCCGGCGCTCATGCGGCTTGCCCGCGACCCGCTGTCCCGGGGCCGTACCATCCGGGCGATCAACCAGTTCTCACTGCTCACTGTCGACAACGTGGCCGGGACGGTGCAGATGCACCGGCTGGTGCGAGCGGTCCTCCAGGACGAACTGTCGGCACAGACGCAGAGCGACATGCGGCACCTGGTGCACCAGGTCATTGCCGCGCACGACCCGGGCGACACCCAGCGGCCCGAGTACTGGCGGAACTACGCCGACATCCTTCCGCACCTGGAGCCGACGGGGCTGCCGCACTGCGACGACCGGCACATCCGGGACACCGCGACCAACCTGATCTCCTATCTGCTGGCGCGGGGCGTGCTGCGCGGAGCGGCGCAGCTCGGCGAGCGGATCAGCACGGACTGGCGGTCGTTCCTGGGCGCGGACGACCTCCAGACCCTGTGGGCGACGCGGTACCGGGCGAGCGCGCACTGGCAGCTGGCCGAGTTCGCCATCTCGCGGCCGCTGAGTGAGGAGGTGTTGCGGCGGCTTCGGGAGACCGTGGGCGACGACCACGAGTACACGCTCACGGCCGCCGGAGCACTCGCCGCCGACCTGCGGACAGCGGGCCGGTTCGCGGACGCCCTGGAGCTGGACGAGGACGCGTACCGGCGCAGCGTGAGCGTGTACGGGGCAGAGGACCCGTTCGCCCTGCGGGCCGGACACAACTACGGGGTGAGCCTGCGTGTCAATGGGCGCTACGGGGAGGCCCTGGACCTCGACCGGCGCGTCTACCACGACCGCCGCACGGTCCTCGGCCCCACCACGCCCTCCACCCTCTTCTCCGTCAACAACGTGGCCCGAGACATGCGTGAGTGCGGCGAGTACGCGGCGGCGCTGGAGCTCCAGGAACAGACGCTCGCACAGTACCGCGCGCAGTACGGCGACCGGCATCCGCACACCATGCGGGCGATCAAGAACATGTCGGTGACCTGCCGCAAGGCCGGTCGTTTCGACTGGGCGCGGGCGCTGGCCGAGGAGGCGCTCGACCTGTACCTGGCGATCTTCGGGCCGATGCACATCGACACGCTCGCCGCGTTCGCCAACCTCGCCAACGACCTGCGGCTGACGGGCGACGCGGAGGCTGCCGAGCGACAGAGCGCGCAGGCCGTGGAGCAGTACCGGACGGTGCTCGGCGCCGAGCACCCGTTGACGTACGTGGCGGCCGTCAATCACGGTGCGGCGCTGCGCGCGGTGGGCAAGTTCCCGCAGGCGCTCCGGCTCGACCAGGCGACTGCGCCCGGTCTCGAACGGGCGTTGCACGAGACGCATCCGTGGCCGCTGCTCGCGCACGTCAACCTGGCGACGGGACTGGCCAAGGCGGGCGAGCACGAGGCGGCGCGCGACCTGGGTGAGCGGTGTGCCCGAACCCTGGAGGAGTGCTACGGGGACCGGCATCCGGCCACCCTGGCCGCCTTGTGCAACGTGTCGCTCGACCTCGTGTCCTGTGGGGAGGAGGAGCGGGGCGCGGAGCTGCTGGCCTCGGTGGTGCGCCGCTACCACGAAATCCTGGGGGCCGATCACTGGGAGACGCTGTCGGCGGAGGCCGGGCGACGCGCGGAGTGCGACATCGAGCCGCCCCCACTGTGACGCTCCGGCACCCGCAGGGCCGTCGCCCGCATCCGTGGGCCGGGCAGCGGCCTTACGGGAGCGGGCGGCGGTCCCGCTCTTCCCACGAGGCGAGAACGGCGTGCAGGGCACCGAGCAGCCGCCGGCCCTCCTCCGTCGTCCAGTCGTCGTGGGCGGTGAGGGTGGCGAGGGCGGCTGCGGCGGTGCGGCGACAGTGCTCGTACAGCCGCCGGGCGGCGGGGTTGCCGAGCCGCAGTTCGGTGCGCCAGAAGCCGGCCGTGACGAGGAAGGCGGAGCCGCCCTGGAGCAGCGCGGCGGGTGGGCGGGGCCGATCGCTCCAGGGAGCGTCGGCCCGGGCACCGGGCGGGGAATCGAGCAGTTCGACGAGGTCCATGGCGGCGTAGAGCAGCGAGTGCTGGGTCTCGTGGACGAGGTCTGCGGCGAGTTCGGCCGGGTCGTCGACCGGGGAGAGCGCGACCAGTCCGGTCGCGTCGCCGAACGAGGCGCTGCGCCAGCCGGTTCCGTCCTCCCCCGTGAGCGGCACAAGCACGCGCAGCACCTCCGCGACCGTCTCCGCCCGCTCGGGGTGACGTGCCGTCAGCAAGTGCCAGGCGCCGTCGAGTCGATGGCCCCAGCCCGCGTGCTCGGCAGGCGACAGGGGGCGGGGCTGCAGGGGGGCCGGACCGCCGAGCCGCAGCGGGTCGAGGGTGTCGAGCCGTACGGCGGCCCGGCCGCCGAGGCGCAGCCTCGGCACGGGGAACCAGCCCCCGGTGCCGTCGGGAGCGGCCGCCGAGGCGCCGTGGATCGGTACCGGCCGCTCCCCGTCCCGTACGGCCGCAGCGCCGCTCCCGTCGCACAGGACGGTGGCGGCGCAGGGGCCTGGGTCCGGGAAGAGGACAGCGCCGAGTCCGGGCAGGACCAGCGCTGTACCGTTCGCGACCGGCACCCGGATCCGGAAGCGGAGCCCGGCGCGGAGGGCTGCCGCGGCGGCGAAACGGGCCAGTCCGGGAGCGGGTTCGCGATCGGTGCCGCGCACGGTTACGCCCTCGGGGGTACGAGGATGGGAGTGCCGCGCAAGCCAGGCGCCGGCCTCCGGGTCGCCGAGCAGTTCGGCGAAGACCTCCGGCCGGGCGCGGCGGACCTCGGCGAGCAGGGCCACCGCCGCCGCCCAGTGCGGGTCGGCCCGGTGACACTGGTGGGCGACGCGAAGCAGCAGGAGGTTGCGGTTGCGGCGGGCGGTGCGCAGGGCGGCGAGGACGGCCGGGCCGGGGGCACCGGCCGCCAGGGGCTCCCAGAAGTCCTGCCGGAAAACACGCGGAGGCAAGGACCGGATACTCATCCGCCGTGCTCCGCACCCCGGCAGCCCGGGGCCCGCCCTGCCGTCGCCATCGCCTTCGCCGTCGCCGCCGTCGGGAGGTCGGCAGCGACGGTCTGTGCCACATGGCCGATGAACCGGGCGAGGTCGGGGCAGTACACGGACGGGTTGTCGTGACCCACGCCGCCGGATCCCTCCCGGTAGCGGTGCGGATAGTGGCCGCCGCCGCACACAGCGACCAGCGGACAGGCCTGACAGGCGGCGCAGAGCCCCGTCCGGTCGGCCTGGCGGGCCGCGACGCCCGGGTGGCGGAGCAGCACGTCGAACGGGTCGCGGTACACGCTGAGTCCCGTCCGGTCGGCGCCGTCGTAGGTGGTCTTGAGGTGGTCGGAGAGGGTGAGTGAACCGTCGGTGTCGATCACGGCGAGCCGACTCGGGCCGCCGCCGATCACCTCGCTGCTGGAATCACCGCCGAGCAGCAGGTCGATCACCGACTCGAAGAGGGTGACACGCGGCGCCCGACCCGCACTTCCGTACCAGCGGTCGAAGACCTGGACGAGCCAGTCGGCGTACGGGGTGCGGGCCGGGTCCGGGACGCGGCCGGGCGGGGGGACGGTCCAGTTGCCGAGCGGCAGGATGAGGGTGAGGGCAGGCGGGTTGTACGAGAGCAGGTGGTCGTACGTGGCGAGCGGGTCGGTCGAGGGGTCGACCGTGGTGAGCAGCCCGCCCCAGAGCGGACGGTGCTCGGGGCGAGCGAGGAGTTCCAGCGCGGTGGCCACCCGGGCGTGGCTGCCGCGGCCGGCCGGGTCGCGGCGGTACCGGTCGTGGACGGCGGGCGGGCCGTCCAGGCTGACCCCGATCTGGATGTCCTCGGCGTGGCAGAGCCTCAGGACCGTCTCGTCGAGGAGGGTGCCGTTGGTCTGGAGGGCCACCTCGGCACGGGTGGCGGCGGGCAGCACGGCCCGCAGTCCGCGGACGAACCGGGCGAGGAACTCCCCACCCGCGAGCAGGGGTTCGCCGCCATGCAGGATCACCCGAACGGAACGGAGGGCGTGACTGCGGGCGTGCTCGGCGATCCGCAGGGCGAGCCGCCCTGCCGTCGCGGGGGTCATTCGGACCGGCTGGGTGCGCCAGCCCCTGTCCTCGCTCTCGTACACATAGCAGTAGCGGCAGGCGAGATTGCAGCGGCTGTGCACCTTGACCAGGAACTCCCGGAACGGAAGCGGCGGCCGGGACCGTTCGGGCACGGTCACACCAGGAGGTCGTCGACGGGCACGGCGGACGAGTCGTAGGCGGCGAGCGGCGCCTCCTCGGCCCTCAGCCGGTCGAGGACGCGCCTGGCAGCGCGTGCTAGCACCGGATTCGGCGCGTCGAGGAGCTCCTCCAGCGGAAGCCCCGCGAGATCCGGGAGACAGGAAACCGCCGGGAGGTCCGCCGGTTCCGCCGGGTCCATCAGCTCTGGCGCCCTCGCGGGCGGTACGACGTCCGGACCTCGCTCGAGTGGACCGGCCCTCATGCACTCCCCCTGTCGCGCGCGTATCCCACGGCCCGCCCGCCTCCGGCGTCTCTGCGCTCCGTCGTGCGCGGAGACGTGCGGGCTCCTCCCCGTGTCATGACCACTCATCGACCTCGCCAAACAGATGGCCGATCACCGGCGGTGTGATCGAGGCGGCGCGGCGGTGGCGCGGACCTGCCCTTCCCTGGGCCACAATGCTATGCGAAATGACCCGAACAGCCAGGGAGATCCGATGAGTTGGAAGCGAAAGACCACAGCACCTCGCTCCAGCGCCGGTCGCCCTCTGCCATGGTCCGCGGCCCGGCTGTTCCCCTCTCCGGGAGCATCGGCCGACCCACTGTCCCGCTGGATCGTGCCGGCCCTGCTGATCGGCACGGTAGCGGGGCTGGGCGCAGTGGCGCTGTTCGGACTGCTGCATCTGTGCACCGAGTTACTCCTCGAAGACATCGCCGGATTCCGCCCGTATCGGACCTCCTCCGAGGGCGGCCCTCGCGACCTGGTCCCGTCCGAACGCCCCTGGGCCGTCCCACTGGTGGCCGCCGGGGGCGCGCTCCTCGCCACCGCGTTCGCCCTCTGGCTGGCCCCAGAAGCGCGCGGACACGGGACGGACGCCGCGATCTCCGCCGCACACCACGATCCGGCCGGGATGCGCGGCCGGACGACCGTGGTGAAGCTCGTCGCGTCGGCGCTGACCATCGGTTCCGGCGGTTCGGGCGGTACGGAGGGGCCCGCCGCGCAGATCTCTGCGGCATTCGGCTCGGTGATCGCCCGCCGTACCGGCATGTCCCGTCGACAGGCCCGCACCGCCCTGGTGATCGGTCTCGCCTCGGGCGTCGGCGCGATCTTCCAGGCCCCGTTGGGCGGGGCGCTGCTCGGCGCGGAGCTCCTGTACCGCAGGGACATGGACGCCCGGGTGCTGCCCAAGGCGCTCGTGGCGGCCTGCGCGGGCTGGCTGGTCTTCGGCGCGTGCTACGGCTTCGCGCCCGTCCTCGGGCGGCACGCGCCGGACGGGCCGGGCTTCGGAGCGAGCGACTTCGTCCTGATCGCCGTGACCGGGCTGCTGTGCGGACTGGCCGGCCGGCTCTACACCAGCGCCTTCTACGCCGTGCACCTGCGCACCGAGGATCGCGTCCGGTCCGTACCGGCCCGGATCGCCACTCCGGTGGCCGCCGCCCTGCTCGTGGGCATCCTCGGGCTGCTCGTGCCCGGCGTGCTCGGCACGGGGTACGGCCTGATGGAGGCGCTCACCGACCGCGAACTCGTCGCCGGGCTTCCCGTACTGCTGCTACTCGCCATCCCGCTCGCGAAGATCGCGGGCACGGCCCTGACCGTCGGCTCCGGCGGCTCCGGCGGTATCTTCGGACCGTGCATGGTCGTGGGTGCGGGGACGGGCGCGCTCGCCTGGCGCCTCGGCGAGGCGCTGCACCTGCCGTCGGCCGGACCGTTCCCGTACGTGGTGGTGGGCATGGCCGCCTGCCTGGGTCCCGTGGCCAACGCGCCGCTCGGCGTGCTGGTCATGGCGACGGAGATGGTCGCGGACGCCTCCCTCCTGGGGCCGGGCATGCTGGCGGTCCTGTGTGCGTCGGCAGTGACGGGACGCACGACGCTGTACCGCAGCCAGTTGGAACGCCGGACGTGGAAGCCACGGGAGACGGCTGAGGAGCAGGACGAAACGACAAAGAGCCGCTCCGGGACGGCGCACACCCCGGGCCCGGCTCCAGCACCGGCCCGGACTCCCGAACAGGAGCCCGGGCCGTCACCGGAACCGAAGTCCGCACACGTGGCTACCAGCAGGGTGACGGGGGCAGGCTCGACGGCGAGCCCGGTGGCCGGGCCTGTCCCCGGGCCCGCGGACCAGCCGATGGCTCAGCCCTCGCCGTCCGCCCCCGCCTGCGCGTCCGACTGACCTGCGGCCGCGTCGTCTCCGTTCCCGCCTCCGGCCGGGACCGACGTGGTCGAGGACGCTTCGACCTCCTCGGGCTGTCGGTGCTGCTCGCCCCGCTCCCAGACCACCTTGACCTTGAGGTGCCCCTCGACCCCGGTACGGGCGATCACCGCACCGGTCTCCACGTTGAACTTCACCCCGAACTCGAGCTCCACGGCCGACGGCGGGGCAGGCAGCGACACCATCCGTTCCAGCGTCCGCCCGGCCATCTGCCGGACCTGGTCGAGCCCTTCCTCGAACCGTCCCGCCGCGACATCTACGGCACCGTTCCCCGACCGGTTACGGCCCCGGGCCCGCACGATCTCCGGATTCTGGTCCTCGAAAGCCACGTACACCGAGGCGTCCCCGTCGCCGAGTTCGAACCGCGCCAACTCCTCCGGCATGTCCCCTCCGCCTGCTCCGGACCGGGCCGTGCGCCCGACGGCGCCAGCCTACGGCGCACAGCACCGAAGCACACCGACGCGGACCACCTCGCCGGACAGGCCCGCAGCCGGCGCCGAACCGCTCGACCACCGGGTGCCTCACCGCTGGTGGGACCGCAGCGCGTCGAGATTGTCGTTGGTAGTGACCAGCCACACGCGGCGGACGTCGGCCCGACGGCACCTGCCTTCGGTCAGCAACCCCAGAACACAAGTACGAACATCGACCGCTGTCGGCAGGGGCGTTGGATGGGCGCGGGCGTGCGAGCATCGTTCCGTGGAGGGCGGAAAGTGCGCACGCCGACGGGCCGTACGGCGCGCCTTGACCGGGTCAAGGCGCGCTTCAGCCCAGTCAAGTGTTCTGGTCCCCAGCCGGTCCCCGAGAATGATCGAGGGGCCATTTCAGATCTCCTCTGAGATGACCCCTGACCTGCGACTTCGTAAAGTCGGGACGACAGGATTTGAACCTGCGACCCCTTGACCCCCAGTCAAGTGCGCTACCAAGCTGCGCCACGTCCCGTTGCGTTCCGCGCGGCGAACCGCGTGATCTCGCAGGTCAACCCTACCTCATGCGGAGTGCGGTCCGTCGCCCGGCGGTGTGCCGTGGGCCTGGGTCGCACAACTCGACGCGGTTGCCGCCCGGTTCGCGGACCCGGCGGAAGAACACCTGCTGAACGGCGTGCTTGTGCGGTCCCGTCTCGACGAACACATCGGTGCCGACGGTGAGATCGGCGCGAGGGAGTCGACGTGGTCGAGCCGCCGTACTCCCACGTCCTGTCGGGTTCGACCTGCGGCTCCTTGACACTCTCACCCGAACACGCTCAAGGTTTGTCTGGACAAGCAGGACGGATCTTGAACGGATGACGGAACGGTCCGGTGACGGAACGGTCCAGGGAAGGGCTCTCATGGTGGATACGCTCGGTGTCGCCGTCGTCGGATTCGGCTGGATGGGGCGGGTGCACACCCAGGCGTACGCGCGCGTGCCGCACCACTATCCGCAGCTCGCCCTGCGCCCTGAGCTGATCACGGTCGCCGAGGAGGTGCCGGGCCGGGCCGAGGAGGCCGCCGCACGGTTCGGGTTCGCCGGCACGACCCGCGACTGGCGCGAGGTGGCCGCCGACCCACGGGTCCGGGCGGTCAGCATCACGGCCCCGAACTTCCTGCACCGCGAGATCGGTGTCGCGATGGCGGAGGCCGGGAAGCACATCTGGATCGAGAAGCCCGTCGGTCTCACCGCCGAGGACGCCCGCGCGGTGGCCGACGCCGTCGCCAAGGCCGGTGTCCGCAGCGCGGTCGGCTTCAACTACCGCAACGCGCCCGCCGTCGAGGCGGCCCGCACGCTGATCGCCTCCGGTGACATCGGCACCGTCACCCATGCCCGCATCCGCCTGTTCAGCGACTACGCCGCCCACCCCGAGTCCGCGCTGACCTGGCGCTACGAACGGGAGCGCGGCGGCAGCGGAGTCCTCGGCGACCTGGCCTCGCACGGCGCCGACCTGGCCCGCTTCCTGCTCGGCGACATCGCCTCGCTGACCGCCGACACGGCGATCTTCCTGCCGGAGCGGGCCCGCCCGGCCGGGGCCACGGCCGGCCACTCCCGCGCCACCGGCGGCGAACTCGGCCCGGTGGAGAACGAGGACTACGTGAACTGCCTGCTGCGCTTCGCCTCCGGCGCGCGCGGGGTGCTGGAGGCCTGCCGGGTCTCGGTCGGCGAGCAGAACAACTACGGCTTCGAGGTGCACGGCACCAAGGGCGCCGTGTTCTGGGACTTCCGCCGGATGAACGAACTCGGCGTCAGCCGCGGCACCGCGTACCAGGACCAGCCGGTGAGCACGGTCTACGTCGGTCCGGGCGACGGTGAGTTCGGCGCGTTCCAGCCGGGCGCGGCGAACGCCATGGGCTACGACGACCTCAAGGTCGTCGAGGCGTACCGGTTCCTGCGTTCCGTCGCCGAGGGCGTCCCGTACGGCGCCACCCTCGCCGACGCCGTGCACAGCGCGAGCGTGCTGGACGCCATGGCCCGGTCGGCCGAGCAGGGGGCATGGGTGACGGTGGACGCGGCGTCGTGAGCGTCAGCCGGAGGCCGCCGCCTCCCCGCGGCCCAGCCAGACCTCGACCGGGATCAGCACCAGCCACCACCACACGGCGGCGGGCCCGATCAGCAGGGCCGGCGGGACGGCCAGGAGGAACACCGCCACCGTCACGCCCGGCCCGCCGCCCGTTCGCCACACGCCGTCACCCCGTCACGTCACGGCCTGCGACGGCATGTTGTAGGGCGTGACCACCTGGATCGGGGACGGCAGGGTGGGGCCCGCGGGCGGCAGGGCGCCGTGCGCGCGCATCACGATGTGGCAGGCCTCGCGCAGGTCCTGGCGCAGGTCGTGGTGGAGCACCGCGGACAGGCGGTGCTCCCGCAGCAGCCGGGTGTTGTCGTGGTCGAGGTCGTGTGCGACGAACACGGCGCACTCCCGCCCGGCGTCCTCGAAGGCCCGCAGGGTCGCGATGTTGCCGCCGCCGATCGAGTAGACCGCGCGGATGTCCGGGTCGTGGTCCAGGGCGGCCCGGACGAGGTCGTACTGGGTGGTGTCCAGGCCCTGGCCCTCGGCGATCTCGACGAGGGCGCGCCCGGGGTGCCGGGCGCGCATGGCGGCCCGGAAGCCCATCTCGCGTTCCTCCTCGTTGCGGAAGAACCCGCTGCTGAGGCTGGTGAGCACATGGCCGGGCCGGTCCCCCAGCCACTGGCCCACGAGATAGGCGGCGGTGGCGCCCGCGGCCCGGTTGTCGCTGCCGACACAGCCGACCCGGGCGCTCGTCGGCAGGTCGGTCACCAGGGTCACCACCGGGATGCCCACCGCGGCGAGCCGGCCGACGGCGGCGGTGATTTCGGGGACGTCCGGCGCCTTGAGGATCACGCCCTGCGAGCCGCGCCGGGCGATCCGGTCGAGGACGGCGGTCAGTTCCTCGGCGGGGCCGGTCTCGCGGAAGTGGAAGCGGGAGCGGACCACCGCCGGGTGCAGCGCGGGCAGTTCGGCCTCCAGGGCGGCGCGCACGGCGGTGGAGAACCGCTCGGGCGACTGCATCACGATGTCCACCATGAACGTGCGGCCGACCAGCCGGACCTGGGTGCGCTGCCGGTCCAGGTCGGCGATCGCGCGGTGCACCTCCTGCGCGGTGCTCTCCCGCACCCCGCCGCGGCCGTTGAGGACCCGGTCGACCGTGGCTTCGCTCAGCCCTGCCTGACGTGCGATTTCCCTGATCGGGAAGGGGTGGCCCATGCGCCGGCTCCTGAGGATCCTGAGGGGTTTTTGATGGCTGGCTGATGGTTGTTCGAAGGCTTTGTACTGACAAGAATGGCAGAGCCGAGTCCCCCGTGACCCGAAAGGACGAACATGTCCTTCTCCACCGCTTCCACCCCGGCCCAGCCGTCCACGGAGCAGCGGCCCTGGCTGTCCGAGCAGGACTGCGACCTGGACGCCTTCCGTGCCCTGGTCGAGCAGACCACGGAAGGCGCCGACTACCCGTACGCCTCGGCCGTGGAGCAGAACGTGCTGCTCTACGACGCCGACCGGCTCGCCCTCGCGGACCGCCGCGACGCGCAGGCCGAGCTGGTGCGCGCCCTCTCGGGCGGCCCCGGCATCGTGGTCGTCCGGGGTGCCTTCCCCGATCCGGCGGTCGTGGACCGGGCCACCGCCGTGTTCGACGCCCTGATCGCCGAGCAGCGCGCCACGGGCGCCGCCGCCGGCGACCACTTCGCCAAGCCGGGCGCCAACGACCGGGTGTGGAACGCCCTGGAGAAGACCGCCCTCCACGACCCGCAGACCTTCGCGGACTACTACGCCAACGACGTGATCGCCCTGGTCTCCTCGGCCTGGCTCGGCCCCGGCTACCAGGTCACCTCCCAGATCAACGTGGTCAACCCGGGCGGCGCCGCCCAGACCGTGCACCGCGACTACCACCTGGGCTTCCTGTCCAACGAGGTCGCCACCGCCTACCCGGCGCACGTGCACCGCCTCTCCCCCGTGCTCACCCTCCAGGGCGCGGTCGCGCACTGCGACATGCCCGTCGAGTCCGGTCCCACGCTGTATCTGCCGCACTCGCAGAAGTACGGGCCCGGCTACCTCGCCTGGCGGCTCCCTGAGTTCCAGGCGTACTTCGAGGAGCACCACGTGCAGCTGCCGCTCGCCAAGGGCGACGCGGTCTTCTTCAACCCGGCTCTGTTCCACGCCGCCGGCGCCAACCGCTCGGCGGACATCCGGCGCATGGCCAACCTGCTCCAGGTGTCCTCCGCGTTCGGGCGGGCCATGGAGACGGTGGACCGCGAGGCCGTGACCGGAGCCGTCTACCCGGCGCTGCTCAAGGGCCGGGCGGAGGGCGCCGGCGAGCAGTGGCAGGAGAACGTGATCGCGGCGAGCGCCGAGGGCTACCCCTTCCCCACCAACCTCGACAACGACCCGCCGGTCGACGGTCTGGCCCCGCCCTCGCAGGCCGACCTCGTACGGCGGGCGCTGCGCGAGGAGTGGACCGCGCGGACCCTGCGGGACGCGCTGCGGGCCGCAGCCAAACGGCGCGACAGCTGAAAGGACCGGACCCCAGGAGCACAGTCATGGGACTTCTCGACGACAAGGTCGTCCTCGTCAACGGCGGCAGCCAGGGCGTCGGCGCCGCCGTCGCGCGGGCCGCCGTCCGCGAGGGGGCGGTCGTGGCCGTCACCGGGCGCCGCCCCGAGCCCGGTGAGGCCCTGGTGGCGGAGCTGACGGCCGCGGGCGGCGAGGCGATGTTCGTCCGCGCCGACCTGGCGGACGCCGAGCAGGCGAAGGGGTCCGTCACCCAGGTGGTGCGGGCCCACGGCCGGGTCGACTGCCTGGTCAACTCGGCGGGGCTGACCGCCCGCGGCACGCTGCTGGACACCACGCCGGAGCTGTTCGACCAGCACGTCGCGATCAACCTCAAGGCACCGTTCTTCGCCATGCAGGCCGCCGTGGCGGACATGGTGCGGCGCGAGGCGCCCGGCACGGTCGTCAACATCATCACCTCGTCGGCGCACGGCGGGCAGCCGTTCCTCGCGCCCTATGTCGCCGCCAAGGCCGGGCTCATGGGCCTGACGCGGAACGCCGCCCACGCCCACCGCTGGGACCGGATCCGGATCAACGGCCTGAACATCGGCTGGACGGCGACCGAGGGCGAGGACGCCACCCAGCGCACCTTCCACGCCGCCGGCGACGACTGGCGCGAGCGGGCCGCCGCCCGGCTGCCGATGGGCAGGCTGGGCCGGCCGGACGAGATCGCCGACTTCGTGGTCCTCCTGCTGTCCGACCGCTCCGGCGTGGTCACCGGCTCCGTGATCGACTGGGACCAGAACGTCCTCGGCGGCCTCGACTGACCTCCCCCGCTCTGCCGCGGTCCGCTCGTACGCGCCCCCGCACCCCCGCACCCCCGCACCCAAGGAGCACCAACCCCATGCGCATCGGAATCCTCGGCCTCGGCCGCATCGGCGCCTTCCACGCCGAGACCCTCTCCGGGCTCGACGCCGTCGAGTCGCTCGTCGTCTCCGACCCCTTCGCGGACGCCGCGAAGGCCGCCGCGGACCGGTTCGACGCCGAGGTCGCCGACTCCCCCGAGGCCGTGCTCGCGGCCGGGGTGGACGGCGTGGTGGTCGCCGCGGCAACCGACGCCCACCCGGGACTGATCCTCGCCTGTGTCGAGGCGGGCGTCCCCGTGTTCTGCGAGAAGCCCGTGGCCGGCACGATGGCCGAGGGCGTACGGGTGTTGAAGGCGGTCGAGGGCCGGGACGTGCCGATCCAGATCGGCTACAACCGCCGGTTCGACGCCGCCTTCCTCGCCGCGCGGGCCGCCGTGCACAGCGGCGAACTCGGCACGCTGCACACCGTGCGCTCCACCACGCTGGACCCGGCGCCGCCGCCGGCCGCGTACATCGCCGCGTCCGGCGGCATCTTCCGCGACTGCTCCGTGCACGACTTCGACATCATCCGCTGGGTGACCGGCCGTGAGGTGACCGAGGTGTACGCGGTGGGCGGCAACCGGGGCGCCGACTACATCAGGGAGGCGGGCGACGCCGACACCACCGGCGCGATCCTCACCCTGGACGACGGCACCATCGCCGTGGTGTCCAACAGCCGCCACAATGCCCGTGGTTACGACGTCCGCATGGAGATCCACGGTTTCCAGGACTCCATCGCGGTCGGCCTGGAGGACAAGCTGCCGCTCCGGTCGGTGGAGCCGGGCACGACGTTCCCCTCCGGCACCCCGCACGACTTCTTCATGGACCGCTTCACCGCGGCCTACCGGGCCGAACTGACCGCGTTCACCGAGGTCGTGGCCGGGTCCCGCCCCTCTCCCTGCACGATCGAGGACGCGCTGGAGGCGGGCTGGATCGCGGAGGCGTGCACCCTCTCGCTGCACGAGCACCGCCCCGTCACCCTCGAGGAGGTACGTCAGGCATGAGCGTGGGGGCCGTCCTTCCGAAGGACGGCCCCCACCACGCGTCACGTCGTCTCACCGGTACAGCGGGGGCTTCTTTGCCAGTTCGACCGCGACCCGGCCGCCTTCCTCCAGGGCCCGCACGCCGGCCTCGCAGACGGCGGCCGCCGCGTAGCCGTCCCAGGTGCTGGGACCGGTGATCTCGCCCCGGCGGGTGGTGTCCACCCAGGCCTGGACCTCGTCGTCGTAGGCCTGGGCGAAGCGTTCGGCCCAGTCCTGGGCGATGGTGCCGCCCCAGCGGCCGGCCATGTGGGTGACCAGGTCGTGGCCGTCGCCGATGCGGGCGGTGCCCCGTTCGCAGACCGCCTCGGCCTGGACCTGGTAGCCGAAGCCGCAGTTGACGAAGATCTCGACGTCGCTGATCGCCCCGCCGTCGGTCTCCAGGACGACGAACTGCGGGTCGCGCAGTCCGTCCGGGGCGCCGGCGGAGGGGGTGGGGCGCAGTACCGTGACCGCGGTGATCTCGTGGCCCAGCAGCCAGCGGGTGGCGTCCACTTCGTGTGCCACGGAGTCGCTGATCAGCATGGAGCTGGTGAAGAACGGCGGGCTGGCCACGTTGCGGTGCCGGTTGTGGAGCATCAGGGGGCGGCCCAGCTGCCCGCTCTCCAACAGGGCTTTGAGGCGGACGTACTCGGCGTCGTAGCGGCGCATGAAGCCGACCTGGACGCGGCGGTGGCCGAGTGCCTGTTCGGCTTCCATGACGCGCAGCGCGGAGGCCGCGTCGGGGGTGAGGGGTTTCTCGCACAGGACGGGCAGGTCGTGCTCGAACGCGGTGAGCAGGGCCGCCTCGTGGGCCGGCCCCGGGGAGGCGATGAGGACGGCGTCGACGTCGGCCGCCGCCATCGCGGCGGCCGGGTCGGTGTGGGCGGTGCAGCCGTCGACGCCGGCGGCCACCGCCTTGGCCCGTTCCGCGTCGACGTCGACGACGGCGGTGACCCGCGCGCCGCTGATGACCTGGTCGATACGGCGTACGTGGTCCGCGCCCATGCGGCCCGTGCCGATGACGGCGATTCCCAGGGGTCCCTGCCGGTTCATGTCGTCGCCTCCCCTTTCCGGGTGGTCGGACTCCTGGCCGTCAGGCGCCGCAGGAGCGGAGGAACTTGCGGGTGCGGACCGCGATCGGCAGCGGCTTGTCCGGTTCGCAGGGGTACATGTCCTGCTCGACGATCGCGAACAGGTCCACGCCCAGTTTCTGGGCGGCCGTGAGGACCGGGCCCAGCTCCGGTACACCGGCGGGCGGTTCGCACATCACGCCGCGCTGCACGGCGGGGCCGAACGGGATCTCGTTCTCGACCACGTCGGCGAGGATCTCCGGGTCGACCTGCTTGAGGTGCAGATAGCCGATGCGTTCGCCGTAGGTCTCGATCAGCTTGACGCTGTCGCCGCCGCAGTAGGCGTAGTGGCCGGTGTCGAGGCAGAGGTTGACCAGGGAGGAGTCGGTGGAGTCGAGGAAGCGCTCGACGTGTTCCTCGGTGTCGATGTGGGTGTCGGCGTGCGGGTGGACGACGATGTCGAGATCGTAGGTGTCCCGCACCTGCCGGGCGAGGCGTTCCATGCCCTGGGTGAGGCGGCCCCACTGCTCGGTGGTGAGCTCCGGGGCCTCCAGGATCTCGGCGGTCTTGTCGTCGCGCCAGAAGGACGGGATGACGACGAGGTGCTCGGCGCCCATGGCCTGGGTGAGGGAGGCGACCCGGCCGACCTGCTCCCAGGTGGACTCCCACTCGGAGGGGCCGCGGTGCAGTCCGCAGAAGATGGTGCCGGCGGAGACCTTGAGGTCCCGCTTCTCCACCTCGTCGGTGAGGCGGGCGGGGTCGGTCGGGAGGTAGCCGTAGGGGCCGAGTTCGATCCAGGAGTAGCCGGCCTCGGCGACCTCGTCGAGGAAGCGCTGCCAGGGCACCTGCTGCGGGTCGTCGGGGAACCAGACGCCCCAGGAGTCGGGGGCGGAGCCCACCCGGATGCGGTCGAGCGCGACTGCCATGTCAGGTCTTTCCTTCCGGGGATGCCGCTGCGGGGGTCTGGAGGTCCTCCGCCTCGGGGAGCTCCTCCACGTCGACGCCGCGCACCTGTGCCAGCTCGTGCTTGAGGGCGGCGAGTTCGGTGCCGCCGGCCATGTGGTTGGTGAGTTCCTCGAGGGTGACGTCGCTGCGGGAGGCGGAGAGCTCCATGGTGCCCAGGCGCAGGACGCTGAAGTGGTCGCCGACCATGTAGGCGTGGTGCGGGTTGTGGGTGATGAAGATGACGCCGAGGCCGCGGTCGCGGGCGGCGGCGATGTACCTCAGCACCACACCGGACTGTTTGACGCCGAGCGCGGCGGTGGGCTCGTCGAGGATGAGGACGCGGGCGCCGAAGTAGACGGCACGGGCGATGGCCACGCACTGGCGCTGGCCGCCGGAGAGGGTGCCGATGGGCTGCTCCAGGTCGTCCAGGACGATGCCCATGTTGCGCAGTTCCTCGTCCGCGGTCCTCTTCATCCGGTCGATGTCGAGGCGGCGCAGGGGCCAGGGGCCCTTGGTCATCTCGGAACCGAGGAAGAAGTTGCGCCACACCGGCATCAGCGGGACGACGGCGAGGTCCTGGTAGACGGTGGCGATGCCCTGGTCGAGGGCCTCGCGCGGGGTGGAGAAGCGTACCGGGGTGCCGTCGACGAGGAACTCGCCCTCGGTGTGCTGGTGCAGTCCGGAGACGATCTTGATGAGGGTGGACTTGCCGGCGCCGTTGTCCCCGAGGACGCAGGTCACCTTGCCGGGGTGGACGGTCAGGTCGACACCGTGCAGGGCGCGGATGTTGCCGTAGGACTTGCCGGCGCCGCGGAGTTCGACCAGGGGGTGCTCCCCGCCTGGGTCGGTGTCCTTGAGGACGGCACCGTGGGTGCCGGTCGTGTCGTCGGTCATCGCTGTCACCTCCGGGTCGCCGTGCGCTGGACCCACAGATTGATGAGGACGGCGCCGAGGAGCATGACGCCGAGGAAGGCCTTGAACCAGTCGGGGTTCCAGCCTGCGTAGACGATGCCCTGCTGCACCATGCCGAACATGAAGGCGCCGAAGACCGGGCCGATCGCGGAGCCGTAGCCGCCGGTCATCAGGCAGCCGCCGATCACCGCGGCGGCGATGTAGATGAGCTCCTGGCCCACGCCCTCGCCGGACTGCACGGTGTTGAAGGAGAAGAGCTGGTGCATGCCGACGAACCAGGCGCCGAAGCCGACCAGCATGTACAGGGAGATCTTGGTGAAGTTCACCGGCACGCCGACGGCGCGGGCGCTCTCCTTGTTGCCGCCGACCGCGAAGATCCAGTTGCCGTACTTGGTGCGGAGCAGCACCCAGGCGGCGAGGACGGCGAAGACCAGCCACCACACGATGGTGATCTTCACCTGGACGCCGCCCAGCTCGAAGCTGGAGGCGAAGAGGGCCTTGGCCTGGTCGAAGCCGTCCATGTCGCTGATGTCGTCGGTCGCGACGTTCCCGGTGACCGTCTTGGTCACGGCCAGGTTGACGCCCTGGAGGATCAGGAAGGTGCCGAGGGTGACCAGGAAGCTGGGCAGGCCCGTCTTCATCAGGAACCAGCCGTTGAACATGCCGACGGCGAGGGACACCGCGAGGGCGGCGATGACGCCCACCCATACGTTCATGGACAGCTGGTAGGCGAGCATGCTCGCGGTGAGCGCCGAGGTGACCACGGCGACGCCGGCCGAGAGGTCGACCTCGCCGCCGATCATCAGCAGCGCCACCGGCAGGGCCATGATGCCGATGGTCGAGGACTGGTACAGGATGTTCGCCATCGAGCTGCTGTCCCGCATCGGCGGGGCGGCGATCAGGAAGAACACCAGAACGACCACGACGCCGAGGAAGACGCCGACCTCGGGCCTGGCCAGCAGTCTGCGGAGCGGTGTGCGCGGCGCGGTGCGGCCGTCGTTCGCCTTCGGGCCGGAGGCCGGCGGTGGGGTCACCGCCGGCTCAGCCTGTCGGGTCACGCTCATCACCGAGTGCCCTTCGCGGCGTACTCGGAGACCGCGTCGACGTTGGACTTGTCGACGAACGCCGGGCCGGTCAGCACCGGCTGCTCACCGCCGCCGCTGTAGTTGCCGTTGTTCTCGTAGAGCCACAGGCCGTCGATGGCGAGGTAGCCCTGGAGGTAGGGCTGCTGGTCCACGGCGAACTCGATGTCGCCGGCCTGGATCGCCTTGGTCAGGTCCTTGTTGAGGTCGAAGGTGGCGACCTTCGCCTTGCTGCCGGCGTCGCCCACCGACTGCACCGCGGTCGGCGCGAACGGGGCGCCGAGGGTGGCGACGTAGTCGATGGCGGAGTCCTGCTTGAGCTTGGCGGTGATCGTCGACTTCACCGACGGCATGTCGACGCCGTTGACGTTGAGGATCTGGGTCTTGCCCTCGAAGGTCTTCTTCAGGCCGTCGCAGCGCTGGGTCAGGCCGACGTTGCCCTGCTCGTGGACGACGCAGACGGTGTTCTTCGCGCCCACCTCGTTCAGCTTCTTACCGAAGGCCTCACCCGCGACGGACTCGTCCTGACCGAAGAACTCGAGCAGGCCGAGGTCCTTCCAGTCGCTCAGGCCGGAGTTGAGGCCGACGACGGGTATGCCGGCCTTCGTCGCCTTGTCGATGACGCTCTTGAGCGCGTCCGGCTTGGCGAGGGTGACGGCGATGCCGTCGACCTTCTGGTCGATCGCGTTCTGCACCAGGTTGGCCTGGTTGCCCGCGTTCGGGTCGAAGGAGTAGACGAGCTTGACGTTGTCCTTGGCGGCGGCGGCCTCGGCGCCCTTGCGGACGATGTCCCAGAAGGTGTCGCCGGGCGCCTGGTGCGTGACGAGGGCCACCGTCATGCGGGGCGTGCTCGCCTTGCCCGCCGAGGAGGCGTCCGTGCCTTCCTCGGACTTCTTGCCGCCGGAACCGCTGGAGCAGCCGGCGAGGGTCAGGGCAGCCGCCGCGGCCACCGCGACGAACGGCGCGATTCTGCGGGGGCGGTTGTGAGAAGAGCGGTCCATCTTTGCCTGCACCTCACTGTGCTACGCGGAAAAAGGGCGGGTTCCGAGGATCCTCCCCGGAGCCTCGGACGTCCGGTCTGTCGTGCGAAACGGCTGTCGTGCTGGGACGGGATCAAATCCCTTGACGCACACTCTGTCAATACTTTGTTAAGACATCATTTCACTTGCTAGTCCGAATGTAAGTACAAACTATTGACATCGTCGCCCTCCGCGACCTACACCTGAGAGGCGGCAGGTCCCCGGTTTCCACGTCCCCACCGTCGCAGGGCACTACGGGACCCGCATCCCCCTGTAGTTCGAGGAGCTTCGCTCGATGACCGACTCAGACGCACCACAGTATTTCGACCTGATCACCATGGGTCGCATCGGGGTCGACCTTTACCCGTTGGAGACCGGCGTTCCGCCGGCGAAGGTCGAAACGTTCGGAAAGTTCCTCGGTGGTTCGGCCGCGAACGTCGCGGTGGCCGCCACCGGGCGACGCGAGCCTGCCGAACCAGCCCTGAACGGAGTCCTCTCTTGAACCTCAGCATCCGTGACCTCACCGCGGTCCGGGCCCGGCATCCGGAGGCCGTCGCCGAGGCGGCGGCCCGCCGGGCGCGCCGTCCGCTGATCGGCGACAGCGGACGGCTGATGATCGTGGCCGCCGACCATCCCGCCCGGGGCGCGCTCGGCATCGGCGACCGGCGGCTGGCCATGGCCGACCGCGCCGATCTGCTGGAACGTCTCTGCGTCGCCTTGTCCCGGCCCGGTGTCGACGGGGTGCTGGCCACCGCCGACGTCCTGGAGGACCTGCTGCTGCTCGGCGCGCTGGAGAACAAGGTCGTCATGGGGTCGATGAACCGCGGCGGGCTGGCCGGCTCGGCCTTCGAGATGGACGACCGCTTCACCGGCCACCGCCCCGAGGACATCGAACGGTTCGGCTTCGACGCGGGCAAGCTGCTGGTCCGCATCGACCACGAAGACCCCGGCTCCCTGACCACCCTGGAGTCCACCGCCCGCGCGATCGACGCCATGGCCGAACGCCGGCTCCCGGTGTTCGTGGAACCGTTCATCTCGCGCCGGGTCGACGGCAGGGTCCGCAACGACCTGTCGGCCGAGGCCGTCATCCGGTCCATCGCCATCGCCTCCGGCCTCGGCGGCACCTCCGCCTACACCTGGCTGAAACTCCCCGTCACCGAGAACGCCGACGACATGGCGGAGGTCCTGCGGAGCTCCACCCTGCCCGTGGTGCTGCTCGGCGGCGAGGTCGGCGATCAGGAAGCCGCGTACGAGCGGTGGGGCAAGGCCCTGCGGCTGCCCTCCGTGCAGGGCATGGTCGTCGGCCGCTCGCTGCTCTACCCGGCGAGCGGCACCGTGGAGTCGGCGGTGGACACGGCCGTCGGCCTGTTGTGAAAAGCCCGTTCCGAGACGGAGGCATGCCATGAGGTACCACCTTCCCGCGGGCAAGGCGCACGCCGGCCCCTACGTCGTCGACGTGACCCCGAGGACCGCCGGCTGGGGGTACTCCAGCCTGCGCGTGCTGGAACTGCCGCCCGGCGGCAGCCACACCTTCGACACCGGCGACAGCGAGTGGATCGTGCTGCCGCTGAGCGGCGGCTGCACGGTCACCGCGGACGACGAGTTCGGCCACGACACCTTCGAACTCACCGGCCGCACCGGCGTGTTCGACGGCGTCACCGACTTCGCCTACGTCCCGCGCGACGCCCGCGCGAGCGTGACCTCCGCCGCCGGCGGCCGGTTCGCGCTCACCGGCGCCCGCTGCACCCGCCGCCTGCCCGCCCGCTACGGGCCGGCCTCGGACGTCCCCGTGGAGCTGCGCGGCACCGGGAACTGCTCCCGGCAGGTCAACAACTTCGGCGCGGCCGGGGTCTTCGAGTGCGACAAGCTGATCGCGGTGGAGGTGCTCACCCCGGGCGGCAACTGGTCGTCCTTCCCGCCGCACAAGCACGACGAGCACCGGCCGGGCGAGGAGTCCGTGCTGGAGGAGATCTACTACTTCGAGTTCGCCGGCCACGACGGCACCCCCGGCCTCGGCTACCAGCGGGTCTCCCCCTCCGGCCCGGGCCGCGAGACCGACGTGCTCGCCGAGGTGCGCGACGGCGAGGTCGTCCTCATCCCGGACGGCTGGCACGGCCCGTCCATGGCGGTGCCCGGCCACCACATGTACTACCTCAACGTCATGGCCGGCCCGGAAGCCGAACGGGCCTGGCTGATCTGCGACCACCCCGACCACGCCTGGATCCGCGACACCTGGCCGGACCAGCCGGTCGACCCCCGTCTCCCCCTCTACACCGCCCCGGAGAGGTCCGCATGAGCGCCCCCACCCGCCGACTGACCACCGCCCAGGCCCTGGTGCGGTTCCTGTCCGTCCAGTACACCGAGCGGGACGGCGTGCGCCACCGGCTGATCGCGGGCACCTGGGGCATCTTCGGCCACGGCAACGTGGCGGGTGTCGGGCAGGCACTCGTCGAGTACGCCGACGTCATGCCGTACCACCAGGGCCGCAACGAGCAGGCCATGGTGCACGCGGCCGTCGCCCACGCCCGCCAGCTCAACCGGCTCTCGGCGCAGGCCGTGACCACCTCGATCGGCCCCGGCGCCACCAACCTGGTCACCGGCGCCGCCCTCGCCACCGTCAACCGGCTGCCGGTGCTGCTGCTCCCCGGCGACTACTTCGCCTCGCGCGCCGCCGACCCTCTGCTCCAGCAACTGGAGCACCCGGTCGAGGCCGACGTCTCCGTCAACGACACCCTGCGCCCCGTCTCCCGCTACTTCGACCGGATCACCCGCCCCGAGGCGCTGATCGCCTCCGCGCTGAACGCGATGCGGGTGCTCGCCGACCCGGCCGAGACCGGCGCCGTCACCCTCGCACTGCCGCAGGACGTCCAGGCCGAGGCGTACGACTGGCCGGAGGAGTTCTTCGCCGACCGCGTCTGGCCCGTACGGCGCCCGGCGCCCGACCCTGCCGAGCTGACGGCGGCCGTGGCAGCCGTACGGGCCGCCCGGCGCCCGCTGATCGTCGCCGGCGGCGGCATCCACCACAGCGAGGCCGAGACCGCGCTCAAGGCCCTCGTCGACGCCACCGGCATCCCGGTCGCCTCCACCCAGGCCGGCAAGGGCTCCCTGCGCCACGACCACCCGGCCGACCTGGGCGGCATCGGCCACACCGGCACCGCGGTGAGCGACGACCTCGCCCGCACCGCCGACCTGGTGATCGGCGTCGGCACCCGTCACACCGACTTCACCACCGCCTCCGGCACTCTCTTCCGCCACCCGGACGTCCGCTTCCTCAACCTCAACATCACCGGCTTCGACGCCCACAAGCTGGCGGCGCGCACCCTGGTCTGCGACGCCCGCACCGGACTCGAGCAGCTGGCCGGGGCACTGACCGGGCACCGCGTGGACGCGGCGTACGAGGCGGAGTACCGCGCCGGCAAGGAGCGCTGGGAGCAGGTCGTCGAGACCGCCTACCGCGCCGACGACGAGAACGCCGTGCCGACCCAGACCCAGGTGCTCGGCGCGCTCGACGCGGTCGTGGGCGACACGGACGTGGTGATCAACGCGGCCGGTTCGCTCCCCGGCGACCTGCACAAGCTGTGGCGTGCGCGCAGCCCGCGCCAGTACCACCTGGAGTACGGCTACTCCTGCATGGGCTACGAGATCCCCGCCGCCCTCGGCGTCCAGCAGGCCGCGCCCGACACCCCGGTCTGGGCGCTGGTCGGCGACGGCACGTATCTGATGATGCCGACGGAGATCGTCACGGCCGTCCAGGAGCGGCTGCCCGTCAAGATGGTCCTGATCCAGAACCACGGGTACGCCTCCATCGGCGGCCTGTCCGAGGAGACCGGCGGCGAACGCTTCGGCACCGCCTACCGCTACCGGGCCGGGGACGGCACCTTCACCGGCGCCCCGCTGCCCGTCGACCTCGCCGCGAACGCGGCCAGCCTGGGCATGGACGTACTGCGCGCCAAGACGGTGCGGGAGCTGCGGGACGCCCTGGCACAGGCCCGTACCGCCGACCGTCCGACGTGCGTGTACGTCGAGACGGACCCGGCCCCCACCGCTCCCCCGGCCGAGGCCTGGTGGGACGTGCCGGTGGCCGAGGTCGCCTCCCGCGAGGCCGCCGTCCGGGCCCGCGAACGGTACGACGCCCGGGTCGCCGAACGCCGGCGCCACCTCTGATCATTTCCCGAACCGACCGTCCCCGACCGCGCCCTCGACAGGGAGGTACCCCATGGCGAAGACCGGTGACCGGCCCCGTGCCGTGACCGAACCCGCGCTCAGCACAATGGACTTCGCCCTGGACCGGGGCAGCCCGGTGCCGCTGTACCACCAGCTCGCCCAGCAGCTGGAGGCGGCGATCGCACGCGGTGTCCTCGCCCCGGGCGACCTCCTGGGCAACGAGGTCGACCTCTCCGTACGCCTCGGTCTGTCCCGCCCCACCGTCCGCCAGGCCATCCAGTCCCTCGTCGACAAGGGGCTGCTGGTCCGGCGGCGCGGGGTGGGCACCCAGGTGGTGCACAGCCGGGTCAGACGGCCACTGGAACTGAGCAGCCTCTACGACGACCTGGAGGCGGCGGGACAGGGCCCGACCACACAGGTCGTACGCCACGAGACGGTACCGGCGCCCGCCGAGGCGGCCGCCGCGCTCGGCCTGGCAGAAGGCAGTGAGGTCGTCCTGCTGGAACGCCTGCGCCGCACCCACGGCCAGCCGGTCGCCCTGCTGTGCAACTACCTCCCGCCGGAGCTGCTGGACCTGGACGACGCCCGGCTGGAGTCGACCGGCCTGTACCGCATGATGCGTTCGGCCGGCATCACCCTGCACAGCGCCCGCCAGACCGTCGGCGCCCGCTCGGCCACGGCCTCGGAGGCGGCCCGCCTGGACGAGAAGGAGGGCGCCGCCCTGCTCACCATGCAGCGCACGGCCTACGACGACACGGGCCGCACGGTGGAGTACGCCACCCACGTCTACCGCGCCTCCCGGTACTCCTTCGACTTCCAGCTCCTGGTCAGGTCCTGAGGCTCGCGCTGAAGGGCGTGACAGGGCGCCGGAGGCGCTCACCGTCCACGGTGAGGTCGACCGCCTCGTTGAAGAAGGCCAGTCGGCCCCTGATCGCGGCCACGGCGGGCAGCGGCTCGGAGTAGCTCCACACGATGTCCGGCGGCACGGCGCCCCCGCCGCGCCAGGACCAGTACCGGTCGGCCGTGCCCTTGTACGGGCAGTCGGTGCTGTGGTCCGTGGCCTCGAAGAGGTCCAGGCGGACGTCCTGGCGCGGCAGGTAGTAGCGGGTCGGCAGGGCGGTCTCGAACAGCAGGACCGGGGACCGGGTGTCGGCGACGACGGTGCCGTCGATCCCGGCCCGGACGTGGCGGCTGCTCGGCACGGCGTCCACCCGGGTGTGCGGGTCGCGGGGATGGACGAAGATCTCCTCGTCCTCCTCGTACCAGTGGTCGAGTCCCGTGTCGGTGCGCCGGAACCACTCGAAGACGATGTGGCCGGCCAGGTCGTCCGCGGGGAACGTCCAGGCCGCGTCCGGGCGCACCCCGTCGCCCGCCTCGAGGTCGTAGAAGACCGTCGAGCCGGTGTGCCTGCCCGTGGGCGGGTCCTGTGCGGGGCGGAGGAGGTCCGTGCGCACCTCCGCACGGGGGAAGGCGTACTGCGGGACGGGCAGCCGGGGCTCCCAGACGAGGAGCGGGTGGCGGCTGTCGACGACGGTGACATCGCCCGCGGTACCGCGCACCCAACGCTCACTGGGCTCCCACAGCAGGCCTTCGGGGGTCGCCCGCATGGCGCGGGCGGCGGGGTGGCTGGTCATGGCCGGCGCTCCCTCCGGATGTCCGGTTGTCCCTTCCACGGTCCCACCGCCACACCCGGACGTCTCAGCACGCCCCATCCAGCCGAGCCCGCTGCCCCGCCGTCAGGTTCTCCTCCGGCTGGGCCCCGAGCTGCCAGGTCGGCGGACGTGAGGAAGCGGCAGGGCAAGGTGTGGTCGTCCGATCGGTGCTGACAAGATCGGGTCATGGGTTTGAACATGGTCGTCGGTGTGCTCGTCGACGCCGAGGACGACTACACCGAGATGGTCCGCGCCGACTTCGCCACGATCGGCGAGCTGCTGGAGCGGGCGGGAACGCGGCAGTGGGCCGAGCCCGACCTGGTCGAAGCGGACGTCGCGGAGTTCGAGATGTGGGGCTACTCGGGCCTGCACACTGTTCGTCGTCTCGCCGTCCACCTCGCGGCAGGTGGGCGCCTGCCCGAACCGTTGGACAAAGCCCGGCGTGCGACCGACGACCCGCTCCTGAGCAAGGTCTACAAGACGCTCCCCGGTGACCCTCCCGGACCGTTCGACCATCTGATCCACCATTCGGACTGCGAGGGCTACTACGTCCCCGTCGACTTCGCCCACGTCATCGTCGACAAAAAAGCACCGGGCGGCTACCTCGGCTCCTCGGTGCGACTGCTCGCGGAAACCCGTCGGCTCGCCGAAGACCTCGGGCTCCCCGAAGACCTCGACCCACACTCCGAAGAGGTCTTCGGAGCCGCCGACGCCGAGGAGCCGGCCACCAGGGGATGGCAGCGTTACGGCATCGAGTCCTATGCCTGCCTGCAACTCCTCCGGGCCGCGAAACTCTCGCTCGCGGCCGGGGCAGCCATCGCCTTTACCTGAGAAGGACGCCGGAAGACGACCATCTGCCGACACCCACCCCGGCAATCGCAAACCCGCAGGTGGGCAGTGTCGGCAATCCACGTCGAAAATCAACGTCGGCGAACGGCCTGGCCGATGGATTCCGACACATGTTCATCGGCTACGTGCAGGGCTCTACCGCCGACCAGAACCCCGATCGTCAGATCGACGCACTCCTGCGGGCCGACATCGACCGCGACAACATCCATGTCGACGAGGCGAGCGGCGCGAAGCCGCCCCGGACGAAGCTTGCTCTCATCCCTGAACTGTTGTGTGAGAGCGACGCGCCGAAGGTCACCCAGCTCGACCGGCTCTCCCGCTCGACGCTGCACCTCGTGGCCCCTGGAGGCCCGAGGGTGCTCGGAATGCTGCCCTCACCAGCCAAGTTCTTCTGTGAGCTAATCGTGGCGAACACCGACGACGGTCGCGTCTCCGCACGGGCCCGAGACCGTTTCAGCGGGCGCCCGGCCGGTGAACGCCACCCAAGCCAGGGCTTCCCACCTGTCTACAGCCGCCCCCGCATCTCCTCACGCGGTGTCACCACGGCCAGGCGCTCCGGCTGCTCCGAAACCCACTGACCCGGCCCGGACTCCGGCCGCAGCACCCATACAGCGCCGCCGCGCACGTCCGTGACGATCCCGCGTCGACCGGCGTTCTCGTCATGGATCAAGTCGCCCACCCATGGGGTTCGTTCGCCGGTCATCCGCGTTTCTTCCCGTGTAGCTCTGCCCACACCCGCTTGCCCCAGGGCAGCAGATCGGTGCCCCAGTCATCCGCCAGTAATCCCACGAGCGTGAGGCCACGTCCGCTCTCGTCCTCTTCGTCTGGTTCTCGGGGTTCTGGGCAAGCCCTCGACTTGTCCACGACACCGATGTACACCCGTGCTGTCTCGGGCCGAGTGACCGTGACCCGGATGGAATGGCTTCGTGCGTGCCGGACGGCGTTGGACACCAGCTCGGAGACGATCAGGGTGCCGTCGTCAGCAAGTTCGTCCAGACCTCAGACGGCCAGCGCGGCGCGCACCAAGCCCCGGGCTGCGCCCGCACTTTCGGGCTGGCGCGGCAGAGTCTCGCTGTACCCGGGGCAGCCAGTACGGCGCGCCCGCGATGTAGATTGCGGCATGTCGGTCTGCTTTCTCAGATCGGCCGGGCCCCGGGACCGTTCGCGCGGTCGCCGGGGTGCTGCCTCTCATGCAAGCGACATACCGAGGACGCCGACAGGGACGTAACGTCCCACTTTCACCACGCTATTCACTGACCCCCAGGAACTCCGCCAACGGCCGGAGCCCCGGCGGGTGGTTGGGGAGCGCCCACAGGTCGCGCACGATGGCCACGGCCAACGTGTGGTGCTGCATCCACGTCGGTGCCACCCGGCGCAGGGACTCCAAGGTCTTCACCGCTCCGGCCGCATCTCCCAAGTCCGTGTGTGCTCGGGCCACGTCCAGCAGAAGCCACGTCCGCCAGGACGGCGGGGTGTCCTTGCTCAGCCGCCCCTTGGCCAGCGCCAAGGCGTCCTGCGGATGCCCGTACTGGACAGCGAGACGGACGCGTTCGATGCGAACCGACGACGGACTGAAGACGCTGACCATACGGTTGTCGCCACCATCGGGCAGTTTCGAGACTCGGGCGGCTTCCTTCTCCGCCGCCTCCATCATCGCCGCCGCGCGCTCGTAGTCGCCGCTCCGCGCGGCCGATGTGGCGGCGCTCATGGTCAGCGCGCCCCACACCTTCAGGCCGTCGGCCGTCTCGGTGCGGCCCCTGTCTGCCATGTCTGCGGCAGCACGGAGGGCAATGCTCAACGCGTCCTCCAGGCGTCCTTGCCGCTGGTAGGTCCACGCCATGGAGTTGACAACCATCGGTAGAAGCAGCGGATCGGAGGACTGTCCCGCAGCATCTATCGCGCGCTCCAGGCTCGTCAGGGCGAGGTCCGTCTTGCCCATCCGTACGGCGACGTGCCCGGCGAGCTGAAGCGCCTTGCCCAGGGCCGCGAAACCGGCCCTGCGGTCGTCGTCGCTGCTCGATGTCGTGGCGGTGCGCGCGGCCGAGAGCAAGTCCGGCAGTACCTTCATCACCGTGTCGAACTCGGCGGAGTGGTACTGCGTCCAGCCGTCCGCGATCTGCTCACGCAGACGGTCCAGAGAGAACTCGGAGCTTGGCGGCTCCGGCTCCGATCCCCACAACACGGGCATGATGGCGCGGCGCACGGCCACGAAGCGCGGCCCGTCGCTCTCTCCCGTGGAGGAGACCGCAGGCGGGTCACCCAGGAGCGTGGTCAGCTCCACACCGAGACCGTTGGCCAGCGCGTGCAGCGTGGGGAGGCGCGCCGAGTGCTTCCGCCCCTGTTCGAGCTGACGGATCACGTCGACGGACACCTCGGAGCGTTCGGCCAGCTCTTCTTGCGTCAGGGAGGCCAGGCGGCGCAAGCGGCGCAGGGTCCGCCCCAAGTCTTCGTTTGCCACGCTGCCACGGTACGCCGCCGCCATCGGGGACAGCGCCGCCGAGGGTGATACCTGCAGTGGCACCCACATCGAGGTGCGCACCCTGCAGCATCCACGAGCAGCAACCAGTCAATTCCGGAGCCCGCCGAGTGCCGTCCGGGCCCCCCTTGCACCCCGGCGCAGCCTCGGCCTCACATCGAACTCTTTGACCAGACGCAGATGTCAGCATGCGGCCGAGCACCAGCAGCACCCGGTCAAGGGCGAATGGCGTTTCGGTGGACCCGGCCGCGCTCTCGTCCGGCTCGCTGCCGTCGTCGTACAGGTACAGGCTCTCCTCATCCTCGTACGGGAAGGAAGACAGGTGGGCGGTGACGATCCGCTCGACGGCGACGGTCTCAGCCTCCGTCGGGGGCATCGCCCGGAGTCACGTCGCACCGAGCAGGCAGCGAGGCCTGAGGTGGGGGGTGGCCTTCCCTGCACAGGCGCGGCGCGCTGCCGCCGACTGTCTGCGGACTGCCGGTCACGCGCACGGACCACCGATCTTTCCGCCTGATTGTACAGCAATCAACGGATTGCCTCCCGCGGGGAGTTGGGCTTGCATCAGGAGGTCCCCGCTGGGGGTCGGAGACGGATGAATCAGGGGGATTCATGCGCCGGAGGTCCAGATCCGCCATGCTCGGAATCACCGCCTCGACATGCGCCACGGCGCTTCCGGCGCCCGCGGGCGCTCTCGCGTCGCCGTACCGGCAGGTGAAGATCGAGGGCTCACCCGTCCAGTACGTCACCGAAGGTGTGCACAACCCCTCCGGGGGCACCTCCGCCGACGCCGACGGGCGGCACGTCGTCTTCGCGTCCGCCGGCAGCGGCCCGATGCCCGGCACTCCCGGCCCGAGCGGTGACGTATACGTCCGGAAAACGCGCTGACGGACACGCCCGACGTATCCGCGTCGGCCCACCTCACCCGGTCCGTCGCGAGGACGGTGGGCCGGGCCCGTCCCATCACGTTTTAAAGGGGGAACTTCATCCATGCGAAACGGACTTGGAAGGACGGCCGTGACCGCCGCGGCCGCGTGCGTCGCGGTACTGCTGACGACTGCGGGGGCACCGGCCGCACCGCCCGACGCACAGCACGGGAAGCCGGGGAAGAAGCCGAGGGCCCCGCACAGCCTGCGCCTCACCCAGGGCGCCGACGGGGCGTCGGAGGCCCCCTCACTCAGCGCTGACGGCCGGTATGCGGTGTTCACGTCGTCGGCTTCCAACCTGGTCCCTGGTGACACCAACGGCGCCCCGGACGTCTTTCTGCGGGACCTGAGAACCGGCCGCACGCAGCGCGTCAGCACCGACGCCGCCGGAGGCCAGTCCGAACTCGGCGCGACCGCCGGGGCGATCAGCGCGAACGGCCGGTACGCGGTCTTCGTGTCGGCCTCGGCCGACCTGATCCCGGACGAGGTCCACGACGTCCCGTCGGTCTACCGGCGGGACCTGCGGAGCGGGGAGGTGGAGTACGTCGGCAACGAGCTCGGCGGTTCCACGCGGTGGGCCCTGCACGCGGCCGTCAGCGCCGACGGCCGATACGTCGCGTTCGCCTCGAGCTCGACCGTTCCCAGGCCGGGCGCGGGGGTGGGCGTGCGGGACATGCGCACGGGGGAGCTGGCGGTACAGCCGTCCTGCCTGCACCGCCCCCTCACCCCGCAGCTCAGCGACGACGGCCGCGCCCTGGTGTACACGTGCTACGGCTTCCCGGTGCTCCAGAACCCGCCTTCCGACGTCGTGGTGGCGGACCCGGTGACGGGCGCCCGCCGTTCGCTGCACACCACGCCCGAGGGCGCCCGTGGCAACGGCAGGGTGTCCCAGGGCGGCATCAGCGGCGACGGCCGGTACGCGTCCTTCACCTCGACGGCCACCGATCTCGGCCCCGAGGACACCAACGGCGCCGGTGCCAACGTGTTCGTCCGCGACCTGCGCACCGACACCCTGCGCATCGTCGAGGCACCCGACCCCACCCTCTCGACCGCCGACGGGGCACTGAGCGGCAACGGCAGGTACCTGCTCTTCCGGGCATTCGCGACCGAGGCGGACGCGGGCACCTGGTACCTGCGTGACCTGCGCAGCGGCCGCACCAGGGTGGCGATCGTGGGCGCCGACGGCACGCCGGTCCAGGCGGCAGTCGCGGCCCGGCCGCTCGACGCCCGGGCACGGGCGGTGGCCTTCTCCTCGGCGGCCGACGACCTGGCCCCGGGGGCGCGCAGCCCCGGGACGGACGCCTACGTACGTCGTCTGCCCTGACCTCCCCTGCTCCCCAAGGACGATCGAGGGCCGGTTTCGGATGTCTCCGAAACCGGCCCTCGATCTACGACTGTCTCCAGTCGGGACGACAGGATTTGAACCTGCGACCCCTTGACCCCCAGTCAAGTGCGCTACCAAGCTGCGCCACGTCCCGATGCGCTCACGTGCGGTGAAGCTCGTGAGCGCGCGGACAGAACTTTACCGCACACCGCGCCCTGTGCCGAAGCGAGGTCGGCCGGGGGACAATCGGCGTATGGACAGCACGGACAGGACCTCCCCGGACCGGACGGCCGTCACGAGGGACCGGGACGGTGAGGGGCGGGCGCGCAACGCCCGGCCGCGGGACGGGCTGGGGCGGCCGCTGCCGTACGGCGCGGAGGGTGTGCCCCGGCAGCCCGAGGGGATCGTCCGGCCGCCGGAGGAGAGCGTCGCCGAGGCGCAGCGGCTGCTGGACGAGGGGAAGCCGTTCCACGCGCACGAGGTGTTCGAGGACGCCTGGAAGTCGGGGCCCGAGGAGGAGCGGGAGCTGTGGCGGGGGCTCGCCCAGCTCGCCGTGGGGCTCACCCACGCGGCGCGCGGGAACGTCACCGGCGGGGCCCGGCTGCTGCGGCGCGGGGCGGGCGCGGCGGAGGAGTGGGCCGCGGGTGCCGGGTCCGCGCGTCCGCACGGGATCGACCTCGACGGTGTCGTCGCCTGGGCCCGGGAGCTGGCGGCGGAGGTGGAGCGGGGGGACGGCGTTCCGGTGGACGCGGGGTCGCGGGCACCGCGGCTGCGGGACACGTCCCGGCGAGGGTAAGTCCCGGACGCGGTGCGTGGGGTGTCGGTGGCGTGCGGCAGACTCGGGGCGTGCGAAAAATCCATGTCATCGGTATCGGCGCGGGCGATCCCGACCAGTTGACCCTGCAGGCTGTCAAGGCGCTGCGCGGCACGGACGTGTTCTTCATCCTCGACAAGGGCGAGGTGAAGGCGGACCTGACCGGGCTCCGCCGGGACATGCTCGACACACACCTGCCGGAGCGGACGTACCGCGTCGTCGAGGCGCGCGACCCGGAGCGGGACCGGAGGGCCGGCGGCGCGGCCTACTCCCCCGCCGTCGGTGACTGGCGCAGCGCCCGCGCGGACATCTACGAGCGGCTGATCGCCGAGGAGCTGGGCGAGGGCGAGGTCGGCGCGTTCCTGGTGTGGGGGGACCCGTCGCTGTACGACAGCACGCTGGGGATTCTCGAGGAGGTGCTGGCGCGGGGCGTGGTCGCCTTCGAGTACGACGTCGTGCCGGGCATCAGCAGTGTCTCGGCGCTCGTCGCCCGGCACCGCACGGGGCTCAACCGGGTCGCCCGCCCGGTCCAGATCACCACGGGACGGCGGCTCGCGGAGGGCTTCCCCGAGGGGGTGGACGACGTCGTCGTGATGCTGGACGCCCATCAGACCTTCCGGCAGTACGCCGACCAGGCCGACCAGGAGATCGACATCTACTGGGGCGCCTACATAGGCACGCCGGACGAGATCCTCGTCTCCGGGCCGCTCGCCGAGGCCGCTCCCCGGATCGAGCGGCTGCGCGCCGAGGCCCGCGAGCGCAAGGGCTGGATCATGGACACGTATCTGCTGCGGCGGAATCCCGGGGACGGCTGAGCCGGCCGAGACCCGTCGCGTCAGAAGGGTGCCAGGCGTTCCAGGACGCTCGTCACGTCGGGCACCGGGCTGACGCCCTCCGGCAGCGGTGGGCGGCGTACGACCACGACCGGCAGGCCGAGTTCGCGGGCCGCCGTGAGTTTGGCGGACGTCGCCGATCCCCCGCTGTCCTTGGTCACCAGTACGTCGATGCGGTGCTCGCGCAGCAGAGCCGTCTCGTCGGCCACGGTGAACGGTCCGCGGTCCAGCAGGACGCGCGCGTGCGGCGGCACGGGCGGCTCGGGAGGCTCCACCGACCGGATCGTGAAGTGGAGTCGGGTCAGCCGGGCGAAGGCGGCGAGGCCCAGGCGGCCTGTGGTGAGGAAGGCTCTCTGTCCGAGCCGGGGCAGTAGTTCGGCGGCGGCGTCCAGGGAGGGGACCGGGTGCCAGCGGTCGTCCGGTCCGGGCTGCCAGCCGGGGCGGCGCAGTACGACCAGGGGCACGCCGGTCGCGGTCGCGGCCCGTGCCGCGTTCGCCGTGATCCGCTCGGCGAACGGGTGCGTGGCGTCGACCAGGGCCGTCACTCCCTGGTCGCGGAGCCAGTCGGCGAGCCCTCGCGCCCCGCCGAAGCCTCCGACGCGCATCCCGCCCTCGACCGCTGAGGGCCGTGCCACCCGTCCGGCGAGCGAGGTGGTCACCCGCATTCCGGGGCGGGCGGTCAGCTCGGCGGCGAGTTCGCGTGCCTCGGTGGTACCACCGAGGACCAGGACGTGTGCGGACATGACGCCGAGCGTACGAGTCCGGCGCCGGGGAGGGCGGGGCGGGCCCGGAAGGGACGTCGGAGGGGCGCCTGAGGGGCGCCTGAGGGGCGCCTGAGGGGCGCCTGAGGGGCAGGCCTGCGGATGTCGGACATGCGCCGTGGCCAGGACGCGGATGTCGGCAACGCCCGTGCCCCGTACGTCCTACGATGACGCCGGCGACTGGAGGAGTCATGGCCGTGGACTTGAGCAGGCGGGCCTACCGGGTCCAGCGGTGGTCCGCACGGGTGGCGCTGGCCGCGGCCACGCTCGCGGTGCTGTTCCCGCTCCTCTACGGAGGTCTGGAGGGGCTGGTGCTGCTGCTCTGCGGTGTGGCCGGCCTCGCCGTGAGCATCGCGGCTCTGTGGTGGACGCTGACCCTGCGGGGTCCGCTGCGCTGGGTGGCCGGGCTGGTGGCGCTGTGTGTGCCCGCGGCCGTCGTCGCGCTGTTCGCCGTCACCCTGTTCTGGGCGCTGCCGCTGTCGCTGGCCCTGTGGGGGCTGGCCGTGTGGAGCGGCCGGTACGCGCTGCGGGGGACGGGGAGCGAGCGGCCGCGGGATCGGCAGAGGGAGCGGCGGACACCGCCGCCCCGGCGGCCGGTGCTCATCATGAATCCCCGGTCGGGCGGTGGGAAGGTGGGCCGGTTCGGCCTGCGGGAGAAGGCGGAACGCCTGGGGGCCCGGGTCGTCCTGCTCGATCCGGAGGCGCAGAACGACGTGACCGCTCTGGCCCGGGAGGCCGTCGCGGACGGTGCCGATCTGCTGGGTGCCGCCGGCGGTGACGGCACGCAGGCGCTGGTCGCGGCCGTGGCCGCCGAGCACGGCATCCCGTTCCTGGTCATCAGCGCCGGGACGCGCAACCACTTCGCCCTGGACCTGGGTCTGGACCGCGGGGATCCGGCCGCCTGCCTGGACGCGCTCACCGACGGGGTGGAGCTGCGCGTCGATCTCGGTTTCGCCGGTGACCAGCCCTTCGTGAACAACGCGTCCTTCGGCGCGTACGCGTCGATCGTGCAAAGCCCGGCCTACCGGGACGACAAGCTCGGCACCAGTCTGGAGCTGCTGCCGGACCTGCTCACCGGGCAGCAGGGTCCCCGGCTGGTCGCCCGCATCGGGGACACGACACTCGACGCCCCGCAGGCGGTGCTGGTCAGCAACAACCCCTACCGAACCGACGATCCCTTCGGCCTGGGCCGACGGGATCGGCTCGACTCGGGTGTCCTCGGTGTCCTCGGTGTCAAGGTGGAGGGCGCGGTGCACGCCGCCGCACTGCTGCTGGATCCCGCGCCGAGCGGGCTCACCATCCTGACCGCCTCCGAGGTGGTCATCGAGGGGGACCGCGCGGAGATAGAGGCCGGGGTCGACGGGGAGGCCCTGGTGCTGCCGGCGCCCGTCCACTGCCGTATCGCACCCGGCGCGCTCCGGGTCCGCGTCCCCCGCAAACGGCCCGGGGTCGCGCCGGCGCCACCGCGCCTGGACTGGCGGCGGCTGCGCAAACTGGCGGCGACGGTCGGGCGCACGGCGGCCCCCAGCCGGTTCCGGCACCAGGATCTCCCGCAGACGGAGGGCAAGGAGCCCTTTCTCGGCTCGCGGTAGGTCCGGCACCCACCGGCTCCGGCTCCCGGCTCCCGGCTCCCGGCTCCCGGCTCCCGGCTCAGTGCAGCAGCAGCTGCACGCCGCCCACCACCGTGGCCGCGATCACCAGCCGCTCGAAGAGCACCTGGTTGATCCGGCTCACGGCCCATTTGCCGAGGAACGCGCCGGGCACGACGAACAGGACGAGCGCCGCGTCGAGCAGCAGCGATTCCGCGTTGATCAGCCCGAGGCCCACACTGAACGGCACCTTGGACGTGTTGACGATCAGGAAGAAGAAGGCCGACGTCCCCAGGAAGCCCAGCTTCCGGAAGCCCGCGGAGAGCAGGTACAGGGACATCACCGGTCCGCCCGCGTTGGCGACCATGGTGGTGAAACCGCCGAGGACGCCGTACGAACGGGCCTTGAGCTTGCCGGCCCGGGAGGTGACCGCGTCGGGTTCGTTCCCGGCGCCGGCGCCCTTCGCGGCTCTCTCCGCGGCTCGTCGCCGCCACACCGTCACCCCGGCCATCAGCAGCAGGATCGCCCCGATCGACGTCCGTACGGCCTCGTCGTCCGCCCACATCAGGAAGACGGTGCCGACCACGACGCCCGCGGCGACCGCCGGGAACAGCCGCCACAGCGTGGGCCAGTGGGCGTGCCGCCGGTAGGTGAGGACGGCGAGCACGTCCCCGGCGATCAGGATGGGCAGCAGTACGCCGGTGGAGGCGCGGGCGGGCAGCATCGCCGCGAAGATGGCGAGGCTGACCGTGTTGGCCCCGCTCACGGCGGTCTTGGAGAAGCCCACGAGCAGGGCCGCGAAGGCGAGGGCGGCGAATTGCCAGCCGTTGAGGTCCCAGAGCGTCATCGTGTTCATTGCGGGGACCGATGCTATGTCCCCCGGTGATCGCGGTCAGCACCGTCTCGCCTGATGGTCCTGCCGCCACCGCCCGCCGGACCGCGCGCACCGCGGGTGTCGCCGGGTTTGCGCCGGAGCGTCCGGGGCACCCGCGCGGTCGGACGAGGAAGAAGAAAACGTGAAGGGAGCCCCCACCCCATGACCGTTGTGCGGAGCACGCTGCCCGACGAGGACCGCCGGATCGCCTGCGAGGCACTCCAGAGCACCCTGGTGGACCTCCTCGGCCTCTCCCTGATCGGCAAGCAGGCGCACTGGAACGTCGTGGGCCCGCGGTTCCGTTCGGTCCACCTCCAGCTGGACGAGGTGGTCTCGGCCGCGCGCACCGGCGCCGACACGGTCGCGGAGCGCTCCGCGACGCTCGGCGTGCCGCCGGACGGCCGTCCGGAGACCGTCGCCAAGGTCTTCTCGCTGCCCGTCCCCGAAGAGGGCTGGCTGCGGGACGAGGACGCCGTGCGGGTCATGACGGAGGCGCTGGGGACCGCGATCGTGCGGCTGCGCGAGCGTGTCGACGCCACCGAGAAGGCGGACCCGGTCACTCAGGACCTGCTGATCTCCGTCACCGCCGAACTGGAGAAACTGCGCTGGATGTTCGAGGCGGAGAACACTCCCTTCGGCTCCTGACGGACGCACGCGGCGCCCCGTCACCCGCTCCCCTGCCCTCTCTCGCTCCCGCTCCCCTGTTCCGCTCTCCCATTCCCGGGACAGGGTGATCACCGCGCGGCACAATGACCGCGACGGCCGGATCCGGCCGGAGGAGCGAGGGAGGGCGAGAGACGTGGGTGAGAGCCACACCCCGCCGAGGGTCCCGGCGCGGCTGGACACCTCTGTCGCGCACAACGCGCGCGTGTGGAACCACTGGATCGGTGGCGAGGACAACTACGAGGTCGACCGGCGGGTCGGCGACCAGGTCGCCTCGATCATCCCGGTCATCCGGGACATCGCCCGCGCGGACCGGGAGTTCCTGGGCCGGGCCGTCGCGTATCTGGCCGGTGAGCGCGGGGTGCGGCAGTTCCTCGACGTCGGCACCGGGCTGCCGACCGCGGACAACACCCATGAGATCGCACAGCGGATCGCTCCGGACTCCCGGATCGTCTACGTCGACAACGACCCGACCGTGCTGGTCCACGCCCGGACCCTGCTCACCGGCAGCCACGACGGCGCGACCGCCTACATCGACGCCGACGTGCGCACCCCGGACGCCATCCTCGAACAGGCCGCCGCCACACTCGACTTCGACCGTCCGGTCGCGGTGATGATGCTGGGCATCCTCAACTTCGTCCTCGACACCGGCGAGGCCCGTGAGATCGTACGGCGGATCGTGGCGGCCGTCCCCTCCGGCAGTTTCCTCGTGCTCACCCACCCCACCTCCGACGCCGAGGTGGGCGGCGAGAACCAGATCCCCGCGATGGAGTTCTGGAACGAGAACGCCACTCCCCCGATCACCGCCCGCGGTGCCGAGGACATCGCCGCGTTCCTCCAGGGGCTGAACCTGGTCGAGCCCGGCCTGGTGTCCTGCTCGCGGTGGCGTGCCGAGGCGGACGCCTCGGTCGTCGTACCGCAGTACGGCGCGGTGGCGGTGAAACCCTGACGCCGTGCACCCCTGACGCGACCGTCGATCCGATCCGGCCGAGCCCCTCGAGGAGGACACACCACCGCGGAGCGGCCGGCACCCCGTAAGTCCGAACCGTTGAAAGTATGATCAAGCGATGTCTGACATGACCGAAACCACGCCGGGTTGGCTGTCCTCCGACGAACTGGAGATGACACGTGCCCGCATGCCGATCCTGTACGTCGAGTCCGTCCCCGTCCGTGTCGACGACAGCGGCGAAGTCACCAGCGTCGGCCTGCTGTTGCGCATCGGACCCGACGGCACGGTCAGCCGGACGCTGGTCTCCGGCCGGGTGCTGCACCACGAGCGGGTCCGCGACGCACTGCTGCGCCACCTGGAGAAGGACCTCGGCCCGGTGGCGCTGCCTCGGATCCCGGCATCGCTCCAGCCGTTCACGGTGGCGGAGTACTTCCCCACGCACGGCGTCACGCCGTACCACGACCCGCGTCAGCACGCGGTGTCCCTCGCCTACATCGTGCCGGTGACGGGTGACTGCCGGCCCCGGCAGGACGCCCTCGACCTGGTGTGGTTCAGCCCGCAGGAGGCCCTGTCGGAGGCCGTGCAGAGCGAGATGCCGGGCGGGCACGGGGTGCTGCTGAAGCAGGCGCTGGCCCACGCGGGCTGCGTGGGCTGACCCGGCGGGGGCCCCGCGAGCGGGGTCAGGGTGCGTCCGTGCTCTCCGGGCGGGTGAGGTTCGCCCCGGTCGAGGGGTCGAAGACATGCGCCTTGCCCATGTCGACCCGGAGTTCCACGGGCGCTCCCTCACGGGCGCGGGTGGCGGCGTTCAGCCGGGCCACGATCTGCTGCGCGGCCCCCGCGCCGGTGTCGCGCAGACCGGAGTCGGTGGCGAGTTCCTCCAGTTCGGTGGTCGTCACCGGTCCGCCCTCGGCGCCGAAGTAGACGTACACGTCGGAACCGAGCGACTCCAGCACGTCCACGGTGGCCGTGAGGACGGGGCCGCCCGGCTCACGGGCCAGGGCCGCGTCCTCGAAGGCCTCGGGGCGCAGCCCGACGATGACGTCGCGCGGCGCGTTCCGCCGTTCCAGCGCCTGACGCGTACGGTCGTCGAGCGGCAGGTCGCCCAGCGGTGAGCGCAGCACACCCGCCTCCAGGACGGCGCCGACGAAGTTCATCGCCGGGGACCCGATGAAGCCCGCGACGAAGAGGTTGCGCGGCAGGTCGTAGAGGTGCGCGGGGGTGCCGATCTGCTGGACCAGGCCCTGCCGCATGACCACGACCCGGTCGCCGAGGGTCATCGCCTCGGTCTGGTCGTGGGTGACGTAGACGGTGGTGGTGCCCAGGCGGCGTTGCAGCCGGGAGATCTGGGTGCGCATCTGCACCCGCAGCTTGGCGTCCAGGTTGGACAGCGGCTCGTCCATCAGGAACGCCTTGGGGTCGCGGACGATGGCCCGACCCATCGCCACCCGCTGGCGCTGGCCGCCCGAGAGGTTGGCGGGCTTGCGGTCCAGGAACTCGCCCAGGTCGAGGACCCGCGCGGCCTCCTCCACCTTGCCGGCGATGGTGGCCTTGTCCACCTTCGCCAGGCGCAGCGGGAAGCCCATGTTCTCGCGCACGCTCATGTGCGGGTACAGGGCGTAGCTCTGGAACACCATGGCCACGTCACGCTCCTTGGGCGCGAGGTCGTTGACGACCTTGCCGCCGATGCGCAGGGTGCCCTCGGTGATGTCCTCCAGTCCGGCGATCATGTTCAGGGTGGTGGACTTGCCGCATCCGGACGGGCCGACCAGGATCACGAACTCGCCGTCGGCGATGTCGAGGTCCACGTCCTTCACGGCGACGGATCCGTCGGGAAAACGCTTGGTGACGCCCTCGAGGACGATCTCGGCCATGGGTGGTGCCTCCTTGCCTTCGTGACGGGCCTTCGGGCGGCCGGGTCCGGGTGTGGTGCGGGGTGGCTCGGTGCGGGCCCGGTCACCCCTTGACCGCCCCGGAGGTCAGTCCGGCCACGATCCGCCGCTGGAAGAACAGGACGAAGACGATGATGGGGATGGTGATCACCACGGCGGCGGCGGCGATCGACCCGGTGGGCTGCTGGAACTGGGAGCTGCCGGTGAAGAACGCGATCGCGGCGGGCACCGTCCGCGCGGACTCGGTGGAGGTCAGCGAGATCGCGAACAGGAAGTCGTTCCAGCAGAAGATGAACACCAGGATGGCGGTGGTGAACACGCCCGGCGCGGCCAACGGCGCGATGACCAGCCGGAACGCCTGCGCGGGCGTGGCACCGTCCACCTTGGCGGCCTTCTCCAGGTCCCACGGGATCTCCCGGAAGAACGCCGACAGGGTGTAGATCGCCAGCGGCAGCGAGAAGGTCATGTAAGGGATGATGAGCCCGATCCAGGTGTCGAAGATCCCGATGGCCCGCTCGATCTCGAACAGCGGCGAGACCAGGGAGATCGGCGGGAACATGGCGATCAGCAGCGACATCCCGATGAGCAGCTGCTTGCCGGGGAACCGCAGCCGGGCCACGGCGTAGGCGGCCATGGTGCCCAGGGCCACCGCGATCACCGTGGCGATCAGCGCGATGCCGATCGAGTTGATCAGTGCCCGGGTGAACTGGGAGGTCTCGAAGATGCCCCGGTAGTTCTCCCAGGTCCAGTCCCGGGGGATGTAGTCGCCGTCGGTGAGAGTGCTGGGGTCCTTGAACGACAGCGCGGCGATCCACCACACCGGGAACAGGGCGTACAGCACCACGACGACGTTGACGACGCCCCAGCGGGTCGCGTGCGTCCTGCCCGCTGCGGCCATCAGCGCTTCACCTCCGCGCCGGGTGCGGCGGCGCCGAACAGCTTGACGAAGGTGAAGGCGATGATCCCGACACAGAGGAAGATCAGGACCGAGATCGCCGACCCGATGCCCAGGTTCAGCGCGGTGAACAGGTTGTTGTAGCCCAGGATCGACAGGGAGCCGGTGCCGTGGGCGCCCGAGGTCAGGACGTAGATGTTGTCGAAGATCCGGAAGGCGTCCAGTGTGCGGAAGAGCAGCGCGACGAGGATGGCCGGCTTCATCAGCGGCAGTACGACCCTGGTGAACCGTTGCCAGGCGGAGGCGCCGTCCACCATGGCCGCCTTCAGGGTCTCCTCGGGAACCAGCGCGAGGCCGGCGAGCAGCAGCAGCGCCATGAACGGGGTGGTCTTCCACACCTCGGCGAGGATGATCAGCCAGAGCGCGGGCCACTGTTCGGTGAGCGGGGCCTCTCCGCTGGGCAGCAGTTCGGCCAGGTAGCCGAGGTCGGGGGTCCAGGCGTACTGCCAGGAGAAGGCGGCGACCACGGTGACGATGCCGTACGGGACGAGGACCGCGGTGCGCACCGTGCCGCGCCAGAAGAGCGTGCGGTGCATCACCAGGGCGAGTGCCATGCCGAGGACGAGTTCGACGGCCACGGAGACGGCGGTGATGAACAGCGTGACCCAGAAGGCGTCCCACCAGAACGGGGAGGAGAGCACCGCCCCGTAGTTGCTCAGGCCCACGAACTCGGCCCGGGCCGGGAAGCGCAGGTCGTAGCGCTGGAGGGAGAGGTAGACGGCGTATCCGATGGGGTAGGCGGTCACGGCGGCCATGACGACGACGGCCGGCGCGCACAGCAGCCAGCCGAGGCGCCGTTCCTGCTTGGCGCCGGCCGAGAGTGCTTTCCCGCTCTTGTCCGGGAGGCGGTGGCTCACGGAATCACACCCTCGGATCGCAGAGCGTCGTCGATCTGGTCCCCGATGGTGTCGACCGAGCTCTTCGGCTTGATGGCGGACGGTGGGGACAGCGTGTGGGAGACGGCGATCGACACGTTCTGGTAGGCGGGGGTGACCGGCCGCACGCTCGCCGACTGCAGAGCGGCCAGCACCTCCTTGGAGAAGGGGTACTGCTTCTCGAGCGCCGGCTCGTCGTACAGGGTGCGCAGGGTGGGCGGCAGCCCCCCGTCGAGCGCGGCGGTGAGCTGGTTCTCCCGGTTGCGCAGGCACAGGGCCGCCTCGAAGGCGAGGTCCGGGTGGCGGGAGTAGGAACTGACGGCGAGGTCGATGCCGCCGATGGTGGGCCGGGCGGGGCGGCCGGGGTCGACGCGCGGGTAGGGCGCCCAGCGGAAGTCCTTGAACAGCCGCGGGTTGTTCTCCTTCATCGACGGATAGACGAACGGGTAGTTGAGTTCGAACGCCGCCACCCCCGACTCCATGGCGAGGCGGTTCTGGTCCTCCATCTGGTTGGGCAGGGAGGGGTCCGCGGCCGGTGAGTCGGCGAGGTCGCGCATCAGGGCGGCGGCCCGGCCCGCCGGCGGGCCGAGGGAGGGCGCGGTGGCACTCGGGTTGAGGATGGCACCGCCCGCGCTGTTGACCAGCGTGTTGAACCAGACCGTCAGGCCCTCGTACTGGGCGCCCTGGATCTCCACGTAGTGGGGCTTCCCCTGCCGGGCCAGCTCGCGGGACATGTCCAGCATCTCGGACCAGGTCCTCGGCGGGGTGGGCACCAGGTCCTTGCGGTACCACAGGAGCTGGGTGTTGGTGTTGTACGGGACGGCGTACAGCTTGTTCTTCCAGGTGGCGGTCCGCAGCGGGACACGCAGCGTGCCCGCGGTGGCCCGCCGTTTCCTCTCGCCCGTCCACTCCCGGATCCAGCGGGCCTCGGCGAACTCCGCGGGCCAGGTGACGTCGAGGCCCATGATGTCGATGGATTCGTCCTGGGCGGCGAGCCGGCGCACCAGTTGCTGGCGCTGGCCGTCGGCGCCCCGCGGCAGCTTGTTGTAGCTGATCCGGTAGCGTCCGCCCGATGCCCGACCGCACCGGTCGGCGGCCTTCTGCAGGGCGCCGGAGTCGTCGGGGAAGTTGTACCAGTTGAGCGCGGTCCGGCCGGAGCCCTCCTGTTCACCGCCGCAGGCGGCGAGCGTGGACGCCAGCACCACCAGCGCGAGCAGCACCCGTGTCCGCGGCCGTCGCGTTCGTCGAGGTGGTCGGGGTCGCCGGGGGCGTCGCACCTCGCCGGGGTTCCCCGAGTCCGGTCGGCCCCCGCACATCGCGTGCACGCGCTCCACACCTCGCTTCCGGGACGGCGGCACGGGAGTCGGGCCCCGCGGCGGTGCTCACCCGGCGAACACTAAGCAGTACATAGTGCTACATCAAGGACATCTACGGGCGAATCGACTGCGGAGTACGTCAGACGGCTCGCCAGACGTTGTCGAAGGCCGCGTCCTCGATGCCTCGCCGCTGCCGTACGGCCCCCAGTTCCATGACGGCGTCGTTGACGGCGGCCAGGACGGTCACGACCTGGTCGTCGGCGAGCTCGGCGACCAGGTCCTCGGCCGGCTGCTCCCCGACCCCCGCGGCGGCGGCGAGGCCGGCCAGCACCGGTTCGCGTGACGCCCAGCGGCCGGCCGCCCGGCTCCGGGCCGGCGAATCGGCCGGCACCGGCGGATCCGCCCGGAAGGAGATCCGGCGGGCGCGCGGCCGGGTGACCAGCCCTTCCGACTCCAGGTCGGCGAGATGGGCGGCGGCCAGGCCGCGACCCCGGCGCCACAACCAGTCCTCGACGGATTCGTAGGGCGCCTGCCGTGCGAGTGACGACGCGGCCTCGCGCAGCAGCCCCTCACCGCCGGCGGGCGACAGCCTGGGCACGACGAGCTGCCCGTCCAGGGTGACGGCCTCCGCGTCCATGAGGTCGATCAGCTCCGCCCCCGCGAGCGCGAGCGACAGCTCGCCCTGCGCCACCGGAGGGGTGGAGGGGGCGTCGAGAGCGACGATCATCAGGTCCCGTGCCGTGGTCATGAGCGACTCCCTGTCGATGGCTCTCCGTCAATGGCTCCCCCGTCGAAGGGGTGACGGCACATCCCACAGACGACACATCGTAGGACCGCCGCACCGGGGGACGGCGAAAAGCCGCCTCCTCATCCATGAGAAGGCGGCTTCCGACCTGCTACAAGCTGGTCGGGACGACAGGATTTGAACCTGCGACCCCTTGACCCCCAGTCAAGTGCGCTACCAAGCTGCGCCACGTCCCGATGCCCGTCTGACCTGGGGATTCCCCCGGATCAACGTGCACGGAAACAATACCGCACTCGGGACGGTGATCGCGCACCCGTTTGCACGGCGGGGCTTGACCTGAAGCTTGGTTGAGGTTGCACGATCGCCGTATGACGATCATCGAGGAGCACACACATACGTACGGATTCGCGGATCTGCCGGGGCTGATGGGCCTGATGACCGGCGACGAGAAGCACGGGCCGGCCGCCACCTCCACGCTGGACGTGCTGTGGGTGCTCTACGACCGGGTGCTGCGCGTCTCGCCGGAACGGATGGACGCCCAGGACCGGGACAGGTTCCTGCTGTCGAAGGGGCACGGGCCGATGGCGTACTACGCCGTGCTGGCCGCCAAGGGCTTCCTGCCGGTGGAGTGGCTGCCGGGCTTCGGCTCGTACGACTCCCCGCTCGGCCACCACCCCGACCGGGTGCTGGTGCCGGGGGCCGAGATCGGCAGCGGCTCACTGGGGCACGGGCTGCCGATCGCGGTCGGGACGGCGCTGGGGCTGCGCGCGCAGGGGCTCGACGGGCCGGGGGTGTGGACGCTGGTCGGGGACGCCGAACTGGACGAGGGCAGCAACCACGAGGCGATCGCGTTCGCGGGGCCCGCCGGTCTGGAACGGCTGCACACCGTCGTCGTCGACAACTCCTCCGCCGCCCACGCCCGGCCCGGCGGGATCGTCGCGCGTTTCGAGGCGGCCGGCTGGTCCGCGCTCACCGTCGACGGCCGTGACCACGAGGCGCTGTACGCCGCGTTCACCGCGCCGCATCCGGGCCGCCCGCACGTCGTCGTGGCCCGGGTCGAGCCGAAGTACGCGTGACCCCTCCCCTTCTTTCAGTCGAGCTTTCAGTCGAGTTCGGTATGCGGTATGGAAAGGACTGACTTCCGTGGACACCATGCGTGACCGTTTCGCCCCTGTCGTCACCCGGCTGCTCGACGAGGACCCCCGGGTCGCGGTGGTCCTCGCCGAGGTCGGCAAGGACGGCTTCGGCGAGGCACTGCGTCGGCATCCGGACCGGGTCGTCAACGTCGGCATCCGGGAGCAGCTCCTGGTGGGAGCCGCCGCCGGGATGGCGCTCACCGGCCTGCGGCCCGTCGTGCACACGTTCGCCGGCTTCCTCGTCGAGCGGCCCTTCGAGCAGGTCAAGCTGGATCTCGGGCATCAGGGCGCGGGTGCCGTGCTGGTGAGCGCCGCCGCGTCCTTCGACTGGCCGGCCGGCGGTTACACGCACATGGCGCCCGGTGACGTGGCGCTGCTGGACACCCTGGACGGCTGGACCGTGCATGTGCCGGGGCATCCGGACGAGGCCGAGACGCTGCTGCGGCACGCGGTGGCCGCCGGGGACGACAAGGTGTACGTGCGGCTGTCCCTGCAGTCCAACGCGCACCCGCTGCCGGTGGACGGTGAGCGCTTCCGCACCGTCCGCGAGGGCCGCTTGGCGGTGGTGGTCGCCGTGGGGCCCGTCCTGGACGCCGTCCTCGCGGCCACGGAGGGGCTCGACGTCACCGTCCTGTACGCCACCACCGTCCGGCCGTTCGACGCGGCCGCGCTGCGGCGGGCCACCGGGAGCGCCGGGACGGACGTCGTCCTCGTCGAGCCGTACCTGGCGGGCACGTCGACGGCGGCGGCCAACGACGCGTTGGCCGCCGTACCGCACCGGGTGCTGGGGCTGGGCGTGGGGCGACGGGAACTGCGACGGTACGGGCAGCTCGAGGAGCACGTCGCCGCGCACGGTCTCGACGCCGCCTCGCTCCGGGAGCGGATCGCGGGCTTCGTCGCGGGGTGAACCGACGGCAACGCCCGTCGGTGTTCAGCCCATGGACGGCAGCCCCAGCCGGGGATGCGCTTCGAGCAGCCGGGGCGGGGCCGCCTGGCGCCAGGAGTCGGCGAGGATGTCACGCAGTTCGTCCTCGCCGTCGAGGGCGGTGAGGCGGGCCCTGACCCAGGCGAACTGCGCCTCGTGGTCAGCGATCCAGAACTTCTCCGGTTCGGCGAGGGCCAGTTCGTCGCGCTCCTCCTTGGGACAGCGCACGGCGATGGAGGTCTCGTCCTCGGGCAGGGTGGCGAACATCTTCCCCGCGACCCGGAACGTGGGCATGCTCCATGCGATCTTCTCCGTGGTGTCCGGCAGGGACAGGGCGATCCGTCGTACGTCTTCGGCATCCGGCATGTCAGGCACCGTAGCGACTGCCACTGACAATCGGTCACGGGACGGGAGCCGGTCGCCTACGGTGCTCCGGCGGCCTCGCTCAGCGCGTCCAGCACGGGCCGGATCAGCGGGTGCTCCTCGGCTCCCCGGCGTACGGCGGCGAAGACCCGGCGGGTGGGCGCCGCACCGTCGACGGGACGGACGACGACGCCCGTCAGGTCCGTGCCGCGCAGCGCCGAGCGCGGGACCAGGGCGACACCCACGTCCGCCGAGGCCAGCGCCACCACCGCGCGGAAGTCGTCCGAAGTGTGCTCCAGACGGGGCTGGAATCCGGCGTTCTCACAGGCCAGGACGAGTACGTCATGGCAGGGGTTGCCGGGGTAGGGACCGATCCACGGGTCCTTGGCCAGCTCGGCGAGCGGCACCTCGGGCAGGTCGGCCAGCCGGTGGGTGACGGGGACGACCGCGTCGAAGGGTTCCGCGTACAGCGGTACGTGAGTCAGCCGCGGGTCGTCGGCGGACGGCGCTCCCCGGTACTCGACGGCCACGGCGACGTCGATCTGCCGGTCCAGCAGCATCGGCAGGCTGGCGTCGCCCTCGGCGTCCTGGACGTGGATGCGGATACCGGGCGCCGTGGCGGCGAGGCGGACCAGAGCGGGCACGACGACCTGGGCGATCCCGGTCGCGAAGGAGGCGACGGTGAGGGTGCCGGCCGCGCCCGAACTGTAGGCGGCGAGTTCGGCCGCGGCCCGCTCCAGCTGGGCGAGGACCACGTGGGTGTGGTCGAGCAGGATCTCGCCGGCCGGCGTCAGCCGTACCCCCTTGGCGCTGCGCTCCACCAGCCGGTGGCCGGTCTCCTGCTCCAGCGCGGTGAGTTGCTGGGACACGGCCGAGGGGGTCAGATACAGCGCGGCGGCAGCCGCCGTGACCGTGCGGTGGTCGGCCACCGCACGCAGGATGTGGAGCCGCCGTGCCTCGATCATGAGACCGGATTCTCCCAGATCCCCCGGGCCGGACTCCCCCGGACGCCGCCGCGCGCTCCGCTCAGGCGTCGAGCTCCGCCCGCGCCGCCACGAAGGCGTCCACCGCGCGGTTCACGTCCTCGGTGGAGTGGGCCGCGGACAGCTGGACCCTGATCCGGGCCTGCCCCTCGGGCACCACGGGGTAGGAGAAGCCGATCACGTACACACCGCGTTCCAGCAGCAGCTCCGCCAGGCGTCCCGCGCGGGCCGCGTCGCCGATCATCACCGGGGCGATGGGGTGGTCGCCGGGGAGGATGTCGAAGCCCTCGCCGGTCATCCGGCGGCGGAACAGGGCGGTGTTCTCGCCCAGCCGGACCCTCAGGTCGTCCGCGGACTCCAGCAGGTCGAGGACCTTCAGCGAGGCCGCCGCGATCACCGGGGCGAGGGTGTTCGAGAACAGGTACGGACGGGAGCGCTGGCGCAGCAGGGCGACGATCTCCGCGCGGGCCGCGACATAGCCGCCGGAGGCACCGCCGAGCGCCTTGCCGAGGGTGCCGGTGAGGATGTCGACGCGGTCCATGACGCCGTGCAGTTCGGGGGTGCCGCGTCCGCCGGTCCCGACGAAGCCCACGGCGTGCGAGTCGTCGACCATGACCATGGCGTCGTGGCGGTCGGCGAGGTCGCAGATCTCGTCCAGCGGCGCGACATGGCCGTCCATGGAGAAGACGCCGTCGGTGACGATCAGCTTGCGCCGCGCCCCGCCCTCGGCGGCCTCCTTCAACTGGCGCTCCAGGTCCGCCATGTCACGGTTGGCGTAACGGAAGCGGCGGGCCTTGGACAGCCGGATGCCGTCGATGATCGACGCGTGGTTGAGCGCGTCGGAGATCACCGCGTCGTCCGGGCCGAGCAGTGTCTCGAACACGCCGCCGTTGGCGTCGAAGCAGGACGAGTAGAGGATCGTGTCCTCCTGGCCGAGGAACGCCGACAGCCGGGCCTCCAGTTCCTTGTGCACCTCCTGCGTGCCGCAGATGAAGCGCACCGACGCCATGCCGTAGCCCCAGCGGTCGAGGGCCTCGTGGGCGGCGGCGAGCACCTCGGGGTGGTCGGCGAGGCCGAGGTAGTTGTTGGCGCAGAAGTTGAGGACCTCACCGGGCCGGCCGCCCGCGGTGACGTTCACGGTGGCGGACTGCGGGGTGCCGATCACCCGCTCGGGCTTGTGCAGTCCGGCGGCGCGGATCTCGTCGAGGGTGGTGCGGAGGTCGTCGCGCACGGAGTCGAACATGGGAAGGCTCCTGGTGGATGAAGGTGCTCGCGGATGAGGGGATGCCGAGGAAGGTGCCGGACGGGTGCCGGGACGGATGCGCCCGGGACGGGGGTGCCGGGGTCAGGACGTCCAGTCGAGGATGATCTTGCCGCCGCGGCCGCTCGCCGCGTCCTCGAACGCCGCCTCGAAGTCGCGGTGGGAGTACCGGCCGGTGATCACGGGGGCGAGGTCGAGGCCGCCCTCCAGCAGTACCGACATGGCGTACCAGGTCTCGAACATCTCGCGGCCGTAGATGCCCTTGAGGGTGATCATCGAGGTGACGATCCGGGCCCAGTCGACCGGGAACTCCTCGGCCGGCAGGCCCAGCATCGCGATCCGGCCGCCGTGGGTCATGTTGGCGATCATGTCCCGCATCGCCTCGGGGCGGCCGGACATCTCCAGGCCGACGTCGAAGCCCTCGCGCAGGCCGAGGATCTGCTGCCCGTCGGCGATGGCCGACTCCCCCACGTTCAGCGCCAGGCTCACGCCGATCTTGCGGGCGAGTTCCAGACGCTCCTCGCTGACGTCGGTGATCATGACATGGCGGGCTCCGGCGTGCCGGGCCACGGCGGCGGCCATCAGGCCGATCGGTCCGGCGCCGGTGATCAGGACGTCCTCCCCGACGAGCGGGAAGGACAGGGCGGTGTGCACGGCGTTGCCGAACGGGTCGAAGATCGCGGCGACATCGAGGTCGACGGGCACGCGGTGCACCCAGACGTTGGTCGCGGGCAGCGCGACGTACTCGGCGAACGCGCCGTCGCGGCCGACGCCGAGCCCGATGGTGGCGCGGCACAGGTGCCGTCGTCCGGCCAGGCAGTTGCGGCACTTGCCGCACACGAGGTGGCCCTCGCCGCTGACCCGGTCACCGGTCCTGATCTCGTCGACGTCCCGGCCCGTCTCGACGACCTCGCCGACGAATTCGTGCCCGAGGACCAGCGGAGTACTGATCGTCTGCCGGGCCCAGCCGTCCCAGGACCGGATGTGCAGGTCGGTGCCGCAGATACCGGTGCGCAGCACCTTGATCAGCACGTCACCGGGCCCGATGGCCGGCTCCGGAACGTCCGCGAGCCACAGCCCGGGTTCGGCCTTCTCCTTGACGAGCGCCTTCAACGCCACGGCTCCTGAGGGTGAGTCCCGGCTCCCGGGCATGCCGGAGCAGCCCAGGCCGGGAAGCGGAGTGGATTCGCACTGCAATCTGCCGTACGCCACCCTCACCGGTCCATCGAGGATTTCTTAAGCGTGGCCACAGCTTTCCTTCACGCCGTCACCCCATCGGCCCCATCCTCACCACCAGGTCAGCGGGTTCACCACGACAGCCCGTCGGTCTCTCCGTGTTCGAGATGTGCGGGGTTCTCGGGATTCTCGAGGTTCTGGAGGTTCTCGAGCCGTACGACGAGGTCCGCGGCCCGCTCCTTGATGGCGGTGAGCCCCGCCTGCCCCCAGGCCCGCGGCTGGATGTCGGAGACCGACACGGTGCCCAGCACCATGCCGGTGCTGTCGATGAGCGGGGCGCCCAGGTAGGAGCGCACCCCGAACTCGTCCACGACCGGATTGCCCGCGAACCGCGGATAGTCGCTCACGTCCCCCAGGGCCAGTGCCTTGCGCCGGGCCACCACATGGGGGCAGAAGCCGTGGTCGCGGGGCAGTGCCCGGCCCAGCAGGGCGCCGGTGCCGTCGCCGCGGACGACGGGCGCGACCGCCGGGGTGTGCAGACCGGCGAAGAACTGCCCGTCCTCCCCCAGGAAGTTGACCATGGCGTACGCCGCCCCGGTGAGCTCGAAGAGGCCGTACGCGAAGGCGTCGAGCGCGGGCTCGGGGTGCTCGCCCAGACCCAGCCGGCGCAGCCGCCGGGTGCGGGCCGGGGCCTCCTTGTCCTCGGGGGTGAGCAGCAGACGACCGGCCGGGCGGGGCGGGTCGTAGCTCATGGGCGGGCTCCCTGGGTGTGGGCAAAACACATATACGGGCTCCGTGACGGTGTGCGGGGATCACATGTGGGCGCCATACCCCGTGGCGGGGGCCGGGGCGTGGGCGATGAGGTGGCATACCAGGGTCAGCAGGGTCTGGACGCCCGAGCTGGAGATCCGGGCGTCGCAGCGCACGACGGGGATCTCGTCGGTCAGGTCCAGGGCGGCGCGCACCTCCTGGGGGTCGTAGCGGAAGGCGCCGTCGAACTCGTTGACGGCGATGACGAAACGGAGGCCGCGCTGCTCGAAGAAGTCGACGGCGGCGAAGCACTCCTCCAGGCGCCGGGTGTCGGCGATGACGACCGCGCCGAGGGCGCCCTCGCAGAGCTCGTCCCACATGAACCAGAACCGCTCCTGGCCCGGTGTGCCGAACAGGTACAGCACATGCTCCGGGTCCAGGGTGATGCGGCCGAAGTCCATCGCCACGGTCGTCTCGACCTTGTTCTCGATCCCATCCAGCCGGTCGGTGGCGGCACTGACCGTGGTGAGCAGTTCCTCCGTGCTGAGCGGCGCGATCTCGCTGACCGCGCCGACGAAGGTGGTCTTGCCCACGCCGAACCCGCCCGCCACGAGGATCTTGAGCGCGGTGGGGAACGGGTCGGTGCCGGCGCCGCGGTCAGAGCTGTCGTCGTAGTCCATCGAGCACTGCCTCCAGAAGGGCCCGGTCCGTCGGGTTGTGGTCGGACACGGGAGGCTTGGTGGTGAGCCCTCCGCAGTCGACGAGGTCCGCCAGCAGTACCTTGGTGACGGCCACCGGCAGCTTGAGATGGGCGGCGACCTCGGCGACCGGGAGGGGCGCGCGGCACAGGTCGAGCGCCTGCGCGTGCTCGGGGCCGAGGTAGCCGAAAGGGGTGGCCCCGGTGACCATCACCTGTGACATCAGGTCGAGTTCGACGGTGGGGCGGGTACGGCCGTCGCTGACGGTGAAGGGGCGCACCAGCCGCCCGGCCGCGTCGTCCAGCCAGGGGCCGTCGCCCGCCGCCGCCACGTTCAAGGCCTCATCACCGGGGGTTCGACGGCGGGCTGCCGGGGAGCGGTCATCAGATACGGCCGGACGCTCTTGACCAGCATCGCCATCTCGTAGCCGAGCACCGCCGCGTCGGCCTCGCGGCCGGCCAGCACGGCGAGGCAGGTGCCGGAACCGGCGGTGGAGACGAACAGCAGGGTCGAGTCGAGTTCGACGACGACCTGGCGGACGTCGCCGCCGTCGCCGAAGCGGATGCCGGCGCTGCGGCCGAGCGAGTAGAGGCCGGAGGCCAGGGCGGCCATGTGGTCGGCGCTGTCCGCGTCGAGTCCGTGCACGGACTTCACCAGCCCGTCGCAGGAGAGCAGCACGGCACTCGACGTGTGCGGTACCCGTTGCACGAGGCCGCTCATCAGCCAGTCGAGATCGGACACGTGGGCGGTCGGCGCATCGCTCGCCATGGTGGATCGACTCCTTGGGGTACGAAGGTCTGCGGGAGCGCTGGGGGTGGGTGCGGGCATGCTCATCCGGCGGGTGCGCTCCCGTCGTCCCGGGCGGTGTGGTCGGTGCGGGGCGCGGGCACCCCGTCATGGGCACCGCGCGTTTCCCGGGACACCGCGGGCACGTGGTGTGCCTCCACGGTGTGGGACTCCATGGTGTGAGGCTCCATGGCACGGGTCTGCGTGGTGTGGAGCGGGTCCATGGGGTGGGCATCCATGGGCCGTGACGGCAGCCTGGGCAGCATGGACACGGAGGCCGTGGGGTCGCCCACCGCGTGCTCACCGGTGTTGTCGTCGCGCCCCATGTGGCCGGCGTCCGTGGGCTGTTGGGTTTCGGCGAGGCTGACGCCCCGTTGGAAGGCCGCCATCAGGTGGGGATCGTGACCGGCGACGTGTTCGGTCTCCTGACGCGGCGTGGGGCCGTCGCGGAGTTGGGGCACGAGGTGCTCCTGGGCGCGGCGGCGGGGCAGTCGGGGTTTGTCCATGGTGCCGCGCACCGTGCCGTCGCGCGGGGCGAGGGGGGCGGCCCCCGCCCCGTTCTCCGCGAGGGTCCGCCGGGCGTCGGGATTGACGCCGGGCGTCGCCTCGGCCGGATCGGGCCGTACCGCGCGGGTACCGCGCAGCGGCAAGGGGGGCGCCACCCCGTCGGGGGGCGGCGGGGCCGGAACGGTGGCCTGGTCGCGGCGGTGCGACCGCGGTCCCGCGGCATGCGGCACCGGGGTGCGGGATGCCCCGGGCCCCTGCAGTGGTCCGGGTCCGGAGCCCGTCTGCGGATCGGGCAGCGGGCCGGTCCCGTACCCGGCGGGCCCGGACAGCGGGACACCTCCGGGCGCGGGCACGGGGTGCCCGGGCCGGGGCGTCGGCCCGCTGCCGTACTCCGCGCCCGGCACCGCGCCGATCTCTCGCGGCCGGCCCGTGCCCTGCCCCGCGCCCCACGGCTCCGCGCCCAGCAGTGACTGCGGCACGACGAGCACGGCCTGCACTCCGCCGTAGATGTTGCTCTGCAGCCGGACACGGATGCCGTGCCGCTTCGCGAGCTGCGAGACCACGAACAGACCGATGCGTCCGTCGGCCAGCAGGCCAGCCACATTGACCTGGTCCGGGTCGGCGAGCAGGGCGTTCATCCGCTCCTGCTCGCCCATGGGCATGCCGAGTCCGCGGTCCTCGACCTCGACGGCGAGCCCGGAGGTGACGAGGCCGGCGCGGAGCAGCACCTGGGTGTGCGGGGCGGAGTACAGCGTGGCGTTCTCGACGAGTTCGGCCAGCAGGTGGATGACGTCGGCGACGGCGTGCCCGCGCAGGGTGCCGTCGATCGGCGGGACGAGTTTGACCCGCGAGTACTGCTCGACCTCGGCGATGGCCGAGCGCAGCACCTCGCTCATGGAGACGGGGTTGCTCCACTGCCGCCGGGAGACGGCCCCGCCGAGCACGGCGAGGTTCTCGGCGTGGCGGCGGATGCGGGTGGCGAGATGGTCGACGTGGAAGAGGCCCTTGAGCAGGTCGGGGTCCTCGATCTCGTTCTCCATCTCGTCGAGGAGGGAGATCTCGCGGTGCACCAGGGACTGCAGGCGCCGGGCCAGGTTGACGAACACCTCGAGTTTCTGTTCGCTGCCCGCCTGACTGGAGAGCTGGGACGCCTGCACGACGGCGGTGACGGCACCGTCGTGTGCCCGGGACAGGTCGGCGGCGAGCAGGTCGAAGTCGTCGGCGTCCTCCGGTGCCCTGTCGCGCTGCCCCCGGGGCGGCGGGCCCTCCCCCCGGCGCAGGGCGTCCACCAGGCCGCCCAGGTCGGCCTCGCGCCGGGCCGTGCTCCGGCGCAGGCTCTCCACCCTCTCGTGCACGGAGCGGGCGGCGCGGTCCGCGGCCACGGCGGCGATGACGATGCCGGCGAGGGCCACCGACCCCGCGCCGCCGAGCACGACCCACAGCGCGGCGCCGGGCCGCACCCCGGTGGAGCGGACCGTGAACAACACGGCCGCGCAGGCGCTGAGGGCGACCGCGACGGGCGGCAGCACGGCGAGCCGCAGCAGCTGGGGCCGTATCTGTGTCTCGGGGGGCGTGAGGGCGGGCCGGGAGGGCGGACGCCCGTGCCGTCCGCCCTCCCGCCGGTCCGTGCGGGAGGCCGGAGCGCGGGAGCCCGGCATCGGTGTCCTCGAACTGGTACTGGTCCGTCGGTTCCGGGTGCCGGTCGCGCCCGAGACGCCGACCGGGCCCGGCCGACGGGACTCCTCGCCCCGTCGGCTCCCTCGTCCGCCTTCTGCCTGCACGTACCGGTCCCCGCTCCCTGATCCGATCTGGTGGACATGGCCCCGGGGCGCGATGCGCCCGACCGACACTCACCGTAGTCGCCACCGCATCACGTGCGGTGGTCAGTTGACAAACTTGCCCGGACAGCGTCCCGCTCTGGTATGAGGCTTCGTACGACAGACCGATAAACCCGTCAGGGAGTCACTTCGAAACGGTCACAGCTCGATCCGACCTGGTCAGAAGTGGTCACGGGCACATGCCGAGGGCCGGGGAACTCATGGCTCCCCGGCCCTCACCCTTCCGGCGTCCACCCATCAGGACCGCCGCGGCGGCCGCGGTCCCTCCGTCACGGCGACCCCCAGGGCTCCTTCAGCCCGAGGAGGGTTCACAGAATTCTCACTCTCCGTAGCAGCACAGGCCATGGCTCCTGGGCTCCTGAGCTTCTGACCCAGGTCATTCCTCTCCCACCAGGTCCAGGTCCTCGGGGGAGGAAGCGGAGGGACCCGTGAGGGGGTCGGGCAGCGGCCACTTGTGGTTCGGGACGTGTCCCACCTCCCGCCACCACGTCTTGGTCGGCAGCTCTCCCGCGGGCTCGAAGGGCAGGCCCGGCACGGGGAAGGCGGCGGGCTGACCGACCGCGTCGGCGGCCGCCATCGTCCACTCTCCGGGCTCCGCCCAGGGATGCGGGGCCAGGTTGAAGGTGCCCCAGTGGATCGGCAGGAAGACACCGTCCGGACGGCCTCTCTGCAGGTCCAGATGGGCCTGGACGCCCTCGGCCGGGTTCATGTGGATCTCGGGCCAGGAACCAGGCCCCGGGATCGGGTCCGGCCTGCCCTTGGGCCAGAAGTCCGAGTACGCGCCGATCTGGATCATCGTCGCGTCGAACGGGCCGTGGTCGGCGCCGATGTCCTCGAAACCGTCGAAGTAGCCGGTGTCGCCGCTGTGGTACACGCGGTGCTCCGCGCCTGCCACGACCCAGGAGGCCCACAGGGTGTGCTGCGTGTTGCGCAGTCCCCGGCCGCAGAAATGGCGGGCCGGGGTGGCCGTGAGAGTGAGCCCGCCGACCCTCGTCGCCTCGTGCCAGTCCAGTTCGCGCAGCCGGTCGGCGGACACGCCCCAGTGCTCCAGATGGGCACCCACCCCGAGCGGCACGGCGAACAGCGTGTCCGTGCCGGCCAGCGCCTTGATGGTGGGCAGGTCCAGGTGGTCGTAGTGGTCGTGCGAGATCACCACGACGTCGACCGGGCCGAGCGCGGCCAGCGGCAGGGGCACCGGGTGCAGCCGCCGGGGTCCGACGAAGGGGAACGGGGAGCAGCGCTCGCCCCACACGGGGTCGAACAGGACCCGCTGACCGTCGATCTCCGTGAGGACGCTGGAGTGGCCCATCCAGGTGAGACGCAGCCCGGTGACCGGCGGGCGGGCCAGATCGGCGAGGGTGGTGGAGTGCACCGGCACGGTGCCGCGCGGCGCGCGGTTGTACCGGGTCTCCTTGTCGAAGTAGGTCTTCACCAGGTCTCGGGCCGAGCCCTCGGACCGGGGCCGGGTGGGGCCCCCGGGGTTCTGGAACACCCCGTCCCGGTAGTGCGGGGATCTGCGGATGCGCGCCATGCGCTCTCCGCTCGGGTCCGCGCCGAAGGCCGCGGACCGTAGCGCACGGATCCCGGAGCTCTGGGAACGGAAACCGGCCACGATGCCTCCCAGCGGAGTCGGTCAGACATCCCATTATGTGCGGACGGCCCGGTACCGCCGTGGCGGACGGGGCAGAACCGGCCGCCCGGGGCGACGTGCCCTGGGGGCTCCGGCTCCTCACGGGGGCGGGGTGCGGGCGTCTGCTCCCGCACCCCGCCCCCGGGCCCGGCGGCCGCCTCCGTCCCCGCCGGCGTTACGCCACTGAGGCGATCCTCACCTTGATGTCGTCCGGGGACAGCGTCCCCTTTGCCGTCACGTGGTCCCCCGAGGACTCCCCGCGCAACCGGCGCCCTATCCACGGCACCAGGTACTCGCGCGCCCAGTGGACGTCGTCCCGCCGGACGTCGAGGCTGCCGCGCGGCGGCAGCGGGGGCCAGGGCTGCTCCGGGTCGGCCGGGACGTCCAGGCCGAGGGTCTGGCCCGCGCGGAGCGCCACGCGCGTGTGCCCCTCGGGCGACAGGTGGAGCCGGTCGGCGTCCCAGGCCCTGCGGTCCTGGACGCTCTTCAGGGACCACAGGTCGAGCACCGGGCAGCCGTACCGGTCGGCGACGGCCCGCACATGCCCGTTGTAGGTGGCGATCTTGCCGCGCAGATGCTTGAGCAGGGGCACGCCCCGGGTGTCGAACCCCGTGGTCACCAGGACCGTGCCGGAGACCGCCGTGAGCGCGGCCACAGCCCGCTCGAAACGCTCGGCCACCTCGTCGGGGTCGGTGCCGGGGCGGAGGATGTCGTTGCCGCCCGCACAGAAGGAGACCAGTGCGGGAGCCAGTTCGACGGCCCGCGGAACCTGGTCGGCCATGATCTGGTCGAGCAGTTTTCCGCGCACCGCGAGATTCGTGTACCGGAAGTCGCCTTCGGGGCGAAGGTCGGCGAGAAGTACGGCGAACCGGTCGGCCCAGCCGACGAACGCCCCGTCCGGGCCGGGGTCGCCGACGCCCTCGGTGAAGCTGTCCCCCACCGCCACGTACGACCCGATCACTGATGTGCTGTCACTCTTCGAATCGTCTGCCACGAGGGGACATGATTCCCTTTCGAATGTGACCTACGCGACCGTAGGAAGGGGTTGACGCGCGGTGAGATAAGCCACTCCCGAAGCATTGCCCCATTCCGGAACAGTCCTGTCGGCGAGAACGTTGAGGGCGAAACACGGCGAAGGCCGGACCCCGGGATCGGGGTCCGGCCTTCGCCGTGCGTCAGGCGGGTCGTCGCGGGGGTCAGGCGATGGAGATGCCCTTCGCACCGAGGTAGGCGACCGGGTCCACGTCCGAGCCGTAGTTCGGCGTGGTGCGGATCTCGAAGTGCAGGTGCGGGCCGGTCGAGTTGCCGGTGGACCCCGAGAGGCCGACCTGCTGGCCGCCGCTCACGGTCTGGCCGGCCGAGACGGACAGCGAGGACAGGTGGGCGTACTGGGCGTAGTGGCCGTCCTCGAGCTTGATGACGACCTGGTTGCCGTACGCACCGGCCCAGCCCGCGGAGACGACGGTGCCCGGGCCGACGGCCTTCAGGGAGGTACCGGTCGGAATGGCGAAGTCGACACCGGTGTGGTAGCCGCTGGACCACATGCTGCCGGCCACCTTGTAGGCGGTGCCGAGGCCGCCACCGGGCACCGGCGAGCTGTAAGCGGAGGTGTTCGCGGCCCGGTTCGCGGTCGTGGCGCCGGAGGAGGCCTTCGGCGCGGACTGCTCGGACTGCTTCGGCGCGGAGGACGGAGCGGACGAAGAGGGCAGACCCAGGGAACCGGAAGGACCGGAAGAGGCCGACTTCTTCGGCGTGCTCGTCGCGGCCTCGCCGTCGACGGAGAGCTTCAGACCGGGGTGGATGAGCGACGGGTCGTCACCCACGGCCTCCCGGTTGTCGGCGTAGAGCTGCTTCCAGCCGCCGTCTATGTTCTCGGACTCGGCGATCTTCGCCAGGTAGTCGCCGCCCTTCACGATGTACGTGCGGGCGACGCCGTCCTTGCCGCTGTCGGCCTTCTTGCCGTCGGCCTTCTTGTCGGCGACGGAGAACGACTGGACTGCCTTCTCCGGGGCCGCCTGCGCAGGGGCGGCGTTCGCTCCGGTGGCGCCGAGAAGCGGCAGGGCGAGCGCGACGCCACCGGTGCCGGCGACGGCGATGGAACGGGTGAAACGCAGAGCGCGGGGACGGCGGTGCTTACCCTTTGCGGGCATGACGAATTCCTCTCCGGCGCCTACGAGGTGAGCTGTCGGGTTCGGACTGGAGATGCCCGGCCGCGTCGAGACGCGACTTAACCCCGAGCCTGTTCCGGAGACCGGAACAGGCGGTGGTACCTGTGGGTCCCCCGCTCCTGCCGTACACGGGTCAGTGTGTGCGGGCTCCGGGCGGCGGCAGGATTAGGCGTCCGTCCGGATCGATGGCGAACGTAGGCGACCACGCCACAAAGGGACAAGCGCGATGTTCCGAGCGAAGGCCCTTTTCTGTGCCCCATTGACCTGAATTCCGTCACACAGAGTCGCCCCGGATTTCCCGCACCCCCCGAATTCCCTTGCGAAACACCGGAATTACGTGAACATGGCGACAACGCATCGTCACCGATATGACGATGCTCACCACACCCTCCCCATATCCCCTTCCATCGGGGCACGTTGTGTCGAATGGAACTAAACGGACAGAACGCCTTCAATTACCCGATCGGGGGCGCTCCGCTCCGGCCGGACGGCGGGCCCGGAACGCCCGTGCCGACCGATCCGCGGACAACTCATTGCCCCCGACAGGCATGTCGTATCGTCGAGTGACACCCGTCGGCGCCTCCCCGCCGACGGCGAGAGGGAGGGGCCCCTGTGACGCAGCACATCCCGTCGACCGAACCCGAGCTGACCGGAGTGCGGAACTTCCGAGACGTGGGCGGACTGCCGACCGTGGACGGCCGCCGGGTACGGCACGGCGTGCTGTTCCGCAGCGGTCATCTCGCCCACGCCACCGCGTCGGACGCCGACTTCCTGTCCTCCCTGGGACTGCGCACCGTCTTCGACTTCCGCAACGCGGCCGACCAGAAGCTGGACGGCCACGACATCGAACTGCCCGGCGTGCGCCATGTGAACCTGCCGCTGAGCGACCCGGCCGACGGCGCCCGGTTCTGGAGGATGGTCCGCGACGGCGACCTGGACCAGCTGCGCTCGATCCTCGCCGACGGCAAGGGGGCGGGCCGGATGATCGCCTCGTACCGCGCGATCGTCAGGGAACGCACCGCCGAGCACTCCCAGGTGCTGCGCTCGCTCACCGAGGAAGGCGCCCCCGCGCTGATGCACTGCGCGGCGGGCAAGGACCGCGCGGGCCTGTCGGTGGCGGTGACGCTGCTCGCCCTGGGCGTGGAGCGGGACGCGATCTTCGACGACTACCTCAAGTCCAGCGCCAAGCACCGCCGCTACAAGGTGCGTCGCAGCGGCAGCTCCGCCTCGGCCTACTCCCCCGAGGTCATGGAGCTGCTCGACCCCCTGTTCGACGCCCGCGCCGAATATCTGTCCGCCGCCCTGGAGACCATCGAGGAGACCTGGGGCGGCGTGGACCCCTACCTCGAGACGGCGCTCGGGCTCACCCCCGAAAGCCGGGAGCGACTGCGCGAGCGCCTGCTCGACTGAGGGACCACCCGTCCGGGCAGTGCCTCACGGGGGCACCGCCCGGACGGGCTCCGAGGGCTACTGCTTCGCGCCCAGCGCGAACAGCAGATAGATGAAGGCCGCGAAGAGGTGCCCCACCACGACGTAGACGAACAGCCTCACCCACAGGGCGCGAGGGAACTTCTCCTCCAGGTCTTTCATGACACATCTCCATGGGTGGGGCCCAGGCACAGGGCGGCCGTGGGGCTCTGCAACAGGGTATGCACGAAGAGCAGCTCGACCCCGTCGGGGTCCTGAGCGGCGATACGGTGCGGGGTCAGCGAGTCGAAGTGCGCGCTGTCGCCCGGGGCCAGCCGGTGCAGCGCGTCCCCGAGGCGCAGCAGCAGCCGCCCCTTGAGGACGTACAGCCATTCCTCCCCCGGGTGGACCCGCACGATGCCGCTCTGGGAGCCGTGGGGAACCTCGACCCGCAGGGCCTGCATCCCGCGCCCGGGGGAGCCGGCCTGCCGGTACGTCCAGCCGCCCGCGACGGTCGGCTCCGTCTCAGCGGCGCGCAGCACCGTGTCATGGTCGGCGATCGTCTCACCGAGCAGTTCCGAGACGGTCGTACCGTAGATACGGGCCAGGGAGAGCAGCATGGGCAGCGAGGGCTGGCGCTGCCCGGTCTCCAGCCGGGAGAGATGGGCGGGCGACAGCCCCGCGTCGCGTGCCGCGGCCTCCAGGGTCAGACCTGCCCGGCGGCGCAGTGCGCGCAGGTGCGGCGCGACCGCGGGAAGCGCGGCGGCCGGTTCGGCCGACGGCTCGCTCTCGGGGGTGCTCATGACCTCATTCAGCAGCATTATTGCCCGTGGGGCAAATTTCTTGCCTCACGGGCAAAAAGGGGCGGGTGTCACGACCCGGCAGGCAGCACGGCCGGACGGGGCCAGTGTCTCACCGGCCGGCGACCGCCTGCTTCATCAGGGTCCTGCCGAACTCCCACACCAGACCGCCGTCGTGGGCGTCGTCCATCACCGCCGTGAAGGCGCCCACGAACCGGTCCACGTCCCGCTCGTCGATGATCAGCGGCGGGATCAGTTTGATCACCTCCATGTGGTCGCCGGAGACCTGGGTGAGGATCCTGTGCCGCCGCAGCAGCGGCACGACCACCATCTGTGCGAAGAGCCCCTTGCGCGCGGCCTGCAGCGCGGCCCAGCGGCCGCGCAGCTTGAGCGACCGCGGCCGGCCGAACTCGATGCCGATCATCAGGCCCCGGCCGCGGACCTCGGCCAGCAGCTCGTACTTCTCGGTCAGTGCCGCGAGCCGGGACCGCAGCAGCTCTCCGGTGGCCCGGGCGTGCGCGACGATGTGCTCGTTCTCCATGACCGACAGGACCGCGAGGCCCGCGGCCATCGCCTGGGCGTTGGCCCCGAAGCTGGCCGAGTGGACCAGCACCCGGTCCATCGACGAGTAGACCTTGCGGAAGATCCATTCCTTGCCGAGCGTGGCCCCCACCGGCACATAGCCGCCGGAGAGCGCCTTGGCCACGCACACCAGGTCCGGCTCGACTCCCTCCTCGTGCTGGTAGGCGTAGAAGTCGCCGGTCCGCCCGAGTCCGGTCTGCACCTCGTCGGCGATCAGCAGCGCCTTGCGCCGGTGCAGCAGTTCCTGCGCGGCGCGCAGATAGCCGGGCGGAGCCTCGTGCACTCCCTTGCCCTGGATCGGCTCCACGATGAGGGCGGCGACATCGCCCTCGGCCAGCTCCCGCTCCAGCGCGTCCAGGTCGCCGAGCGGTACCGCCGTGTCGGGCAGCAGCGGGGCGAAGCCGTCGCGGAAGCCGGACTCGCCGTTGACGGACAGGGAGCCGGTGGTCAGTCCGTGGAAGGCGTGCTCGCAGTACAGGACGCGCGGTCTGCCGGTCACGTAGCGGGCGAACTTCAGCGCGCCCTCGACCGCCTCCGTCCCGCTGTTGCCGAAGAACACTCGGTCCAGGTGCGGGCTGTGCGCGAGCAACCGCTCGGCCAGCAGACCGGGCAGCGGCTGGCAGTCGAAGCGGGTGAGGTCGGCGAGCGACGCGTCGAGGACGTCGTGCAGCGCCTTGCGGACCACGGGGTGGTGGCGCCCCAGGCCCATCACCCCGAATCCGGCGAGCATGTCCAGGTGGTCGTTGCCGTCCGCGTCCCAGAAATGGGCTCCCTCGGCTCGTTCGTAGACCTTGTCGAAGCCGATGGTGTGCAGCATGCGCGGGAGCTGGTGGTTGAGGTACCGGGTGTGCAACTCGTAGCGCTCGGCTCCCCGTTCGGCCAGCAGCGCACCGAGGTCGAACTCCCCGGCCCGCGACGGCTTCGACGCGGACTCCGCGATGGTCATTGCGGTGACTCCTGTCGGTCCTGTGTTGTTCAGCTCACGGTGACGGCCGGTTCTCCCGACACGATGCCGTCCTTCTCCATCTGCTCGGCGATCTTCAGGGCCTCCTCGATCAGCGTCTCCACGATCTTCGACTCCG
>NZ_JAESIF010000359.1:0-216 GCF_016757295.1 Streptomyces sp. M2CJ-2
CGGTGTCACACCCGAAAGAAGATCACACCCTATCCGACAAGGATCAGCCGGGGCACCTAACAAAGCCCTACTACGGCTACGGCATCTATCTCCGTCCCCGAAACGTCGCCAGGGCGCTGGCCCATCTGGCCGAGCTGGCGCCACCGGCCCCGCGCGTGCCGCCGCTCGAGCTCACCCTGCCCGGCGGTGACCGGCTCGTCCTCCCGTTCACGTCCC
>NZ_JAESIF010000360.1:0-209 GCF_016757295.1 Streptomyces sp. M2CJ-2
ATCATGCGGCAGTACGAGCGTGGCCCGGACGGCACCTGGCACAACGGCCTCCTGATGGACCTTCTGGCCACCGAGCTGGTGCGCTGACCGCTCTCACCCACAGCCGGTCGCCTGCACTGACTCCGTGACGGCAGTACAGGCACAGATCTCCCCGATGATCACAGAGCGTCGCAACTCCATGATCAAGGAATCTGTGCCTGCCTCACATG
>NZ_JAESIF010000361.1:0-209 GCF_016757295.1 Streptomyces sp. M2CJ-2
CTGCCGGTGCTCGACGGAGGGCATGACCTCGCGATGGGCCGCGCCGTAGGAGCGGAGCCTGTCGGTGACGATCACTCGGGGCACCGTGCGGGTCGTCTTCCACAGGCGCCGGAAGAAACGCCTGGCCGCGGCGGTGTCCCGCCGGTTCTGCACGAGGAGGTCCAGGACATTGCCGTCCTGGTCCACGGCCCGCCACAGATACTTCTGCT
>NZ_JAESIF010000362.1:0-209 GCF_016757295.1 Streptomyces sp. M2CJ-2
CCGCCAGACGCCCCGCCTGCGCCCGCACCGCCCCCTCACTCTTCGCCGACCACACCAACGGCACCAACCCACCCGGACGACCGTCGGCCCCGGGCTCCTCCTCCACGACCTCGGCCGGCTCGAACGGCTCCGCGGACTCCACGATCACGTGGGCGTTCGTCCCGCTGATGCCGAACGACGACACACCCGCCCGCCGCGGGCGGCCCTCG
>NZ_JAESIF010000363.1:0-208 GCF_016757295.1 Streptomyces sp. M2CJ-2
TGCAACATCCGGTCGATGGTCCTCTTCCTGCTCGTACGGTGGTTCTTCTTCTTCGTCCTCACCGTGCTTGCCCTCGCAGACGTTGAACTGCATGGCTCCTTCGGGTATGTAGCGATTGCGGTGCTTCTGTTGGTCAGCCTGGCGTTCACCCCCCTCTATTTCATTCTGGTGGAGCGTGCCATCGTGGCTTTCCGCGGGCTGCGGCCGC
>NZ_JAESIF010000364.1:0-205 GCF_016757295.1 Streptomyces sp. M2CJ-2
CGCGGTGGGCGCCGACACGGGATGTCCCTGCCCGGTGAGCTCCTCGCCAAGTACCGCAGCGACTTGTCGTCCAGCACAGCAGCTACATCGGATCTCTTCGCTTGTCCGGCTCGACCAGCGCCAGCGCTGCCGGATGTCGGCGTACGGGCTGTAGTGCAGAGGTATGTACGGGCTGATGTACAGAGCTTGAGACCGTGTCAGCTGA
>NZ_JAESIF010000365.1:0-204 GCF_016757295.1 Streptomyces sp. M2CJ-2
CGTCCCCCTCGACCCGGCCCGGCTGCAGGCCGCCCACCGCCTCGTACGGCGCCTCGCGGGCGACGGACTGAGGGTCCTGGCCGTCGCCCAGGGCACGCCTGCCACCGCGCCGCATCCCGCTGATCAGCTGGCCGAACTGGCCGGTGAACTGACCCTGCTGGGCTTCCTGGCGATCGCCGACACTCCCCGGCCCGGGGCGGCCGA
>NZ_JAESIF010000366.1:0-202 GCF_016757295.1 Streptomyces sp. M2CJ-2
CGTTCATAAGCTGGAGATCGCAAAGCCTGTAGACCACCTCGGCGACCTGGCGGCCGTCGTGGGCCGGGAGAAGCGCGTGCGCACCACCGAGGTGCTGCACCGGCTGAAGAGCCGCAACCATGCCGTTTACGAGCACTGGACCGGTGCCCGTCTCAAGGCGCTGCTGGCTGAGTACGGCGAGGAGCCCGGCACCCTCGACGGC
>NZ_JAESIF010000367.1:0-201 GCF_016757295.1 Streptomyces sp. M2CJ-2
CCGCAGCGCGATAGGGGACGGATGCACCCTCGGTGTCGGCTCCCACGTGCACTACGGGGTGACGATGGGTGACGGTTCGGTGCTTGCGCCCGACTCCTTCCTCATGAAGGGCGAGGAGGTCCCGCGGCACGCGCGGTGGGGCGGGAACCCGGCCGAGGAGATGAGCGACGCCCCCGGCCGGCCGCCGGCACTGGTGCGGCA
>NZ_JAESIF010000368.1:0-200 GCF_016757295.1 Streptomyces sp. M2CJ-2
ATCGCCGGCGTCGGTGGCGTTGCGTTCCAGCTGCCGGTAACTCAGGTCCGCCCAGCGGCGTAACTGCCGCATCCGTTCCATGAACTCCGCAGAGCTGTGCGCCGCTGCCGGATCCGGCCCCCGCCCCATTGCCACTCCCCTGTCGCGTGAGTACCAGGGGAGCTTAAAGGCTGTTGATCTGTACATGGGTGCCGTTTCCC